>RFOF01000047.1 GCA_009926845.1 Alphaproteobacteria bacterium | reverse complement strand
CGAGTCTCAGGTTTAATTCCCTCGATTATTTCTAACCAATGCTTTTTGACACGCCGCATTATTTCCAGAATTTTATCCCTCCCCATTGCCTCCAAAGAATCTTTTGGCTGTCCCCTTGCTTTTCTAACCCCTCTTACCCAGAAAAGGTCTAACACCAACACTTCATCTGGGGTGCTTTGCATTGGCGTGTGAGGTGGGGTTGCCATAATTAGTTTCCATCGCATTTTATGTAACAATGTTGGGATCACAGAATATGGAATTGCCAGCACCACAAAATAAACATAGCTCAAAAAAATCAATATTTGTTGCTTGTTTAAGTCATCAGAATAGTGGTTATCAGCGGCACAAGCCCATGCAAAGTAGGTTGCCCCTACAAGCAAAAGAATTTTTCTTGTTATCTGACGTTCGCCATAAAGATATTTCCAGCCATATACGAGCCATACTGGCGCAGCAAATATACCATACATAAAGAATCGCATGAACAATCCTTCGAGATTAGAAGCCTCGGCATATTGCTGGGCGGCAAAAAAGCAAAAGAGCAGCCAAAGTGCGGCAAGGACCCTAAAACGCTTTTCTATGATTTCGTTTTCGCTCATAGCCATAGGCTTACTGCTTCCGCCGCCAATTAGCGTATTTCAGCAGCTCGGCAAAAGGGCAATCATTGCCTTCCCAGCGCGTACCTATCACGATGTTCTTTTTATCTACGGTAAGGGCGCGGGTGCAGTTGCCTGAAAGTGTTCCGCCGCCCGTTGTTGTAGTGTTGATGTAGGCCATATTGCCGACGACATTCACCGTGCCCGTGGTGTTGGTGGGCATAGTATAACTTGCTGAATCGAACCAAAGATAAGTCGTGTCAGTGCCACCAAAACTTTGTTTCTGATTTGGATAGCCCCACTGCGCGATCACCTCGTCGAGCGGTGCGCCATACCATGACGACATGATGCCATCCATTGTGCCGAAGCCACCACTGCATGCTGTAAGTAATAGGAAGCTGAATGAACCAAACAATGAAGAAAAACGCGGCATAAACCCTCCGACTCTGGTGATCGGGGAGTTTGAAAACCTTCCATAAGAGAGGTCGCGCATATCTTTGGGCTTGCGCCCTGAACATACACATGCGCCTCCCCGACCATAGTCGAGGAGTGCGGATAACGGTCGCACAAAGACCGCTTATGGAAAGGGTTTCAACGCCCCAAAATGCCAAATAGACATTTCGCTATGGAGAATAGGATGTTAATAGTTGGTGGTCAAGGAATAGGTCGGGGGAACAGCATGAAAGCGATTACGGCTGACATCACCACGCTGGCGGTCGATGCCGTCGTTAATGCGGCAAATAATACACTGCGCGGCGGCGGTGGCGTGGATGGTGCTATTCATCGCGGTGCTGGGCGTGGCTTGCTTACGGAATGCCTAACACTCGGCGGGTGTGATGTAGGTATGGCCAAAATTACCAGCGGCCACCTCTTACCCGCGCTGCACATTATCCATACTGTCGGCCCGATCTGGCGTGGTGGCAATCATGGAGAGGCCGAACTGTTGGCCAGTTGTTACCGCTTCTCTTTGGCTCTTGCCGTCGAGAACAATATTACGTCGATAGCTTTTCCTGCCATAAGCACTGGAGCATTTGGCTATCCGCTCACTGATGCCGCTATCATTGCCGTGGAAACCACGTGCGCCTTCTTAAAAGAACATGCGCACCCGTTGGATGTTATTTTTTGCTGTTTTGATACGAGCGTCACAAATATTTATCAAAATACCATCTCCGTTGTCGGCACAAAGAGCTGCGAATAACGGCTATTTACAGGGGAGCTTACGCTCCAAACGGATTAGCTGTTCCGAAGGCTAGAACAGGCTTGCCCCATAGAATGGCAAGATAATTAACGATACTGGCGCGTAGCACCCAAGCCAGTGGCGGTGCTGTCCAATATTGACGGCTGTGTAATTGCCAGAAGCAATGAGGTGTGAGTGTCGAGCGCCAAGGGGAGCTGATTAAAAACATGGATGGCAAAAGCAAAACCCTCACCCCCGAAACTATCCGTGAGGTGGTGGAGTTTTTGAATCTTTCGCCAAGCAAACCTGATTAGTGGCGCACCTTTTTGAGGGGTATCAATAATTTTCTCGTATTAGTATAAGAAACAAAAGAGGTATCTATGCACAACAGAATAAACAGCATATTGAAAGATCTGAGAAAATCTCCCTCTGGACAGCCCTTGGATCATTTAGAAAGTGATGTATGGCAGCGGATTGCTCTTGAAAAGCAAGAGGCGCCCATGGGAATTGCCGAGGGAGTTCTGGCGTTTCTTTTTCCTATGCAGCATCGTTTTGCGCCCGTAATGTGTGCAGCGGTGCTGGGTGTTCTGCTCGGGGTTGGAACATTGCAGACTCCAACAAACTCAACAGATGCATTAGAAATGCTCAACTTTAAGGTTTTTACCCCGCAAGCGGTTTCGCTGGCTTCGCTCACTCAAACACATGATGGTCTATGAAACGATTCTATAGAGATTTTCGCCTGGCTTTGATTGTTGCGCTGATTGCATTTAGCGCATGCTGGCTTGTGGGCAATTATTTTATGAAGCATCGTGAACAGATGCAAAATTCGCATAACTGGCTCCATGAACAGCTGCAAATTACGGCAGAGCAAGACAAAAAATTGGCACCAATTGAACAAAAATTTACAGCTAAAAAGAATGATGTAGAAACAAAAATTGCAGAAGCTAACCGCGAGCTTGCCCTGGCCATCAATGAGGATGTCGATTATTCGGTGAGGGTGAAGCAGGCGGCTCAAAAAATCCATGTGGCGCAAGGTGAACTCCAGAAAGCCACGCTGGAGCATCTCTTCGAAATGCGTGCGGTGCTGACGCCTGAGCAGAAGAAAAAATTAAATACCCTGACCACTGACGCACTCATCCAGAATCCGTAAGCCAAGCGGCATGAAAGAATGTAGCGATCAGGAGTTGATTTTAAGGCTGACAGGCGGTGATAACCTTGCCCTGAACGAAATCATGACGCGGTATAAGCAGCGTCTGTTTGCATTTATATATCGCTATTTGCGTAATGAAACTGCGGCCTATGACCTGCTACAGGAAACCTTCACCAAACTCTATTTTTCAGCCCATACCTATAAACCTGAATATACATTCTCAACATGGCTGTTCCAGATTGCGCTCAACCTGTGTCGTGACCACGGGCGGAAGAAGAAGCTGGCGCAGTTTTTTAGTATAGATGATGAAGCAACGACAGGTGAGATTATCGATGCATCACCGAATCCTGAGATGCTTGCCCAGTCCTCGCAAGGTGTAAAATATATCAGCGATGCCATTGAGATGTTGCCCCATAAACTTAAAGTGGCGCTAATCCTTTTTTCGATAGAAGGATATTCTCAGGAAGAGTGCGCGAAGCTGCTAAATACAACCCCTAAAACCGTGGAAACCCGCGTCTACCGCGCCCGCAAATTACTGGAAGAAAAATTATTCAAAAAAGGATTGATTTTTTGAGGGATAAGCGCCGTCATCTCGTACTATGTCCATAACAACATTCAGGGGCTCTAAGCGTGAAAAGATTAATACTTACCGTATTACTGGCAATCATCACTTCCCCCGCTTTTGCCGACACCCTCACGCTCGATCAGGTGATCAGGGAAAGCCTCCAGAAAAACACCAGCCTCTATCGTGTGCAGCGCGAGTATGATGATAAGTTGGCTGCTGCGACCGAAACCACAACACTGGATAACCCTGAGTTAAATGCGGATGCCACTCGCAGGAATGGGCAAGGCGGTATGGGGGCGGATTTAGAATTAACCCAGCCGCTCAAATTCTCCCAGCTTTCCGGTTCGCGCGCGCGCTATGCAGATGCGCTGACTCATGTGGCAGATATTGAGCAAAAATACGAAATTCTGAAAATCATCAATGAAACCACTGTGCTGTACACGCAGGTCTGGCTGCTTTCTGAGCGTAAAAAACTTTATGAAAATTACGCCGATGATGCGGAAAAGATGAAAAAGCTGGTGGGGGCATCAACCAAGCAGGGGCAGACCAGCCCCGCCGCCTCGCATCTTTTTTCTGCGGATGCGGCGAAATTGCGTGCGGATGCAAATGCGGTTGGGGCAGAGCTCAGACAGGTACGCACTCAATTGGCGCGGCTTACTGGAAGGAACTACGAGGCGGCCACCATGCAGCGTCCTACATTTGTGCCGGTTACTGATGATGCCGATAAGCTCGTGAGTTTTGCTGCGGCACGCGCCAATCTTCGCAACGTCGTTAAAAGCCGCATTCAAGCGGCTGAACGTCGTTTAAGCGTAGCAGAGCAAGATGCTGGATTGCCAGAAATTGGCCCTCGCATGATTTATTCTCGTTCGCCCAATGGGGAAGAAAAATCATATGGGCTTGGTGTTGCCCTGCGTATTCCGCTATGGAATCAAAATGATGCGGAGCGCAAACGCGCCAATGCCGAACTGCGGCAGGTCAAGTCAGATTCAGCGTTACTCACGGGACTTTCTCAAAAGGAAATGATCGGTGAATTGCAACAAAGTGCATCCGCCCTGCAAGGTCGTGCTGACAGTTATTTTGAGGATATTCTTCCGAGTTATCGTAAATCCTATGAACTCACGCGTGGCATGTTCCGTGGGGGGCAATCGGGAGCGCTTGAGGTCTGGCAGGTACGCGAGAAACTGCTCGCATCAGAAAATGAAGCCCTCGACGCGGTGGCGCAAGCAGTCAATGCTCGTGGCGAGTTGGAGTTGGAGCTCGGTGGAAAATTAGAGGAAATGGAATGAAAACACGCATTTTAATCGCCGCACTTCTCATAAACGCAGGCATGGCCACGCCTCTTTTTGCACATGCTGGACATGACGCCGCCCCGGGGGATGATGCCTCGGGTGCCATCAGCAGCACAATAATGCTCAGCGAAGCCACCATTAAAAACCTGGGGATTGAGACATCGCCTGCCACTCTGGCGCCGCTGGGCAAAGCATTGGAGATGAACGCCACGGTAGAATATCTGCCGGAAAACTATGCCAACATCACCTCTAAAGCCAATGGCGCTATCAGCAATTTCCATGTGAAACTCGGAGATGCAGTCAAAAAAGGGCAAACCCTGCTTTCTTTCACCCCTGTGTTTGTCGGCAGTTCGCCTGTCTCGCTCACCAGCCCAATCAATGGCTTTGTGGTAAAGCAAAATGCTGTCATCGGCCAAGCTATCACACCGGAAACGGTGATTATGGAAGTGGCTGACACGACGCAGGTTTTAGTTAAGGGCGTTACCTATTCGCCGAATGATTTTGAACAAATCAAGACAGGGCAGAAAGTCAGTGTGAGCATGGGCCATAGCGGTGCGCCGCTATCGGGTGTTGTGCAGCGGCTTGATGTGGGTTCAAGCAAAGAAAATCGCACTTTCGGGGTTTATGCTTTGGTCAACAATCCCAGCCGCATGTTATTTGCCAACACGGCAGCTACGTTGTCGATTGTGTTCGGCGAGGCGCAAGATGTGTTGACAGTCCCCGCCAAAGCGGTGCTGGGGGAATTAGGTAATTATTTTTTGTTCGTGCGTGAGGGCAATAATTTTGAACGCCGTAACGTAGTGCTGGGACAAAAATCTGCTGAACGCATTGAAATCATTGATGGCGTATTGCCGGATGAAGATGTGGTGACGGTGGGTAATTACCAACTGCAATATGCCAAATCTCAAGCTCCGGCGAAATCGGAGGGTAGTCACTGATGTATTTTGTTTTGAAAATAATGATGACTGCGATTGTGGTCGCCTGCGTATCTGAGCTATCGAGGCGCTATAGCTTAATTGCCGCTGCGCTGGTATCACTGCCGCTGACTTCGATTCTTGCCTTTATTTTGACGTATCAGGAAACCAAAGATAATGCGAAAATCATTGAGCTTTCGGGCACTATTCTTTGGTTGCTCATACCGTCAGCGCTGTTTTTTATTGTTCTGCCGTTGCTGCTAAAATCAGGGCTGAAATTCTATCCCTCACTCCTGCTCTCGTGCCTGTTCATGGCGGTTGGGTACAGCCTGTTTATCTGGCTTAAAAAAGCGATGGGGTATTAATGCTCAACGCCATCATCCGCTTTTCCCTGAATTTACGCCTGATGATCTTGGCGACGGCGACGTTGTTGCTGGTGTATGGCGGCTATACCATGACGCATCTGCCAGTGGATGTGTTCCCTGACCTTAACCGCCCCACCGTCACCATTTTTACCGAAGCAGAAGGTTTGGCACCAGAAGAGGTAGAAACGCTGGTCACGCTACCTATTGAAACTTCGGTCAATGGCGCAAACGGCGTGGAGCGTGTGCGCTCAGCATCAGGCATCGGGCTTTCGATAGTCTGGGTGGAGTTTGATTGGAACACGGATATCTACACCGCGCGCCAGATCATCACCGAAAAACTGCAACAGGTTTCCGAGCGGCTCCCTGCGAATACAAAACCTGTCATGGGGCCAATATCTTCCATTATGGGGGAAATCATGCTGGTGGGGCTGACCAGCGAAAGCCCGGAAGTCAATTCGATGGAGCTGCGCTCGCTCGCCGATTGGTCGATTCGTCAACGATTGCTAGGCATTCCAGGCGTATCCCAGATTACCGTCATCGGCGGTGACCAGAAGCAATATCAGATATTAGTTGATCCGCAGAAACTGCAAAATCATGGTGTTACCCTGCATGATGTAGAAGAATCCGCTAAAAACAGTAACGTCAATTCCACTGGCGGTTTCTTGCTCAAGGACTATCAGGAAGGTTTGATTCGCAACCTCGCGCGGGTAACGGGCGTTGATGACCTTGCTAAATCGGTGATTCCAGTCAAGAAGGAAGGCGCGGCACTGACACTCGCACAGGTGGCCGAAGTCAAGCTGGGCGGGCCGCTTGCCAAGCGTGGTGATGCAGGGGTTGACGGCAAACCTGCGGTTATTCTCTCCATCCAGAAACAGCCCGGCGCTGATACAGTAAAACTGACGCAAGCGCTTGAAAAAGAACTCGGCGTGATTGCCAAAACCTTGCCAGAAGGCGTGGTGGTGCATAATGATATTTTCCGCCAGAGTCAGTTCATTGAACGCGCGATTGCCAATGTCGAAGATGCGCTGCGCGATGGCGCGGTGCTGGTGGCGATTATTTTGTTCATGTTCTTACTCAACTTCCGCACCACTTTTATTACGCTCACTGCTATCCCGCTGTCCTTTGTTCTGACCGCTATCATCTTCAAAACGTTCGGGATGAGCATTAACACCATGACTCTTGGCGGTCTGGCGGTAGCCATTGGTGAATTGGTGGATGATGCGATTGTAGGGGTGGAAAATGTCTATCGCCGCCTGCGCGAAAACCGCCATGCACTCAAGCCGCGTCCATCTATTCAGATTATTTATGATGCCTCCAGTGAGGTGCGAAATTCCATTGTGTTTGCCACCATTATCGTGGTGCTGGTGTTCATCCCGCTCTTTGCCATGCAGGGTATTGAGGGGCGCATTTTTGCTCCGCTTGGTGTTGCCTATATCGTCTCCATTCTGGCATCGCTCATCGTATCCCTCACTGTCACTCCGGCGCTTTGCTATTACCTGCTACCGAAAATGAAGCATCTGGCCGAGGAAACAGAAGGATGGCTCATTCGCCGCATCAAGGCGGCTGAATATAAGCTATTGTCATCGGCTTTCCCGCGAACGAACCTTGTGCTCGTTGTTGTGGGCGCGGTGTTCCTGTTAGCCGCTTCCACTGTGCCATTTATGGGTAAAGAATTTTTACCCCCATTCAATGAGGGCAGCGCTACCATCAATATCGTTTCTGCCCCAGGCACAAGCCTCATGGAATCCAACCGCATCGGCACCATTGCTGAAAATCTGATCCACCAAGTGCCGGAAGTCGCAAAAACGGGTAGACGCACCGGCAGGGCAGAACAGGACGACCACGCCGAGGGCGTTCATTCATCAGAGATTGAGGTGGAGTTTAAGGACTCAAAACGCAGCCGTAAGGAAGTGCTGGATAATATACGTGAGCAGCTAGACCAAATCCCTGGCATCGTCGTCAATATCGGCCAGCCGATTTCGCATCGCATTGACCACATGCTTTCGGGCGTTCGTGCCCAGATTGCTATTAAGGTGTTTGGTGATGACCTTGGTGTTCTTCGTGAAAAAGCAGAGGAAGTGCGCGCCGCCATGGCGACCATTCCAGGCATTGTTGACTTGTCGGTAGAAAAACAGGTGCTCATCCCGCAGCTGCATGTGCGGATAGATAGAGACAAGGCCGTGCAATATGGCGCAATGGCAGGCGAAGTGGCCGAATATGCCGAACTTGCGATGAACGGAAAAACGGTAAGCCAGATCATCGACGGTCAGAAAATCTATGACGTGGTGATGCGACTTTCCGATAAGTCACGCAGCGATGCAGAAGCGATTAAAAATATTCCCGTTGATACGCTGTCCGGTGGGGTGATTCCGCTGGGATTGCTGGCAAATGTTGAGGAGGCCAAGGGGCCAAACATCATCAACCGCGAAAATGTGCAGCGCCGCATCGTAATTCAGGCCAACGTGTCGGGCGCAGATTTAGTGAGCGTGGTGGATAAGGTGAAAACCACCCTGAATGAAAAAGTGCATTTGCCCAAAGGTTATTTTATCACCTATGGCGGACAATTTGAAAGTCAGGCCTCTGCCTCTAAGCTTATTGCATGGCTCAGTGTTTTTTCCTTCGCAGGCATGTTCCTTGTGCTCTACGCGCATTTTAAGAGCATGAATCTGGCGCTACAGGTGATGATTTCCATTCCGCTGGCCTTTATCGGAGCGGTGGCAGGAGTGATGCTCTCTGGCGGTGTATTTTCTATTGCCACTATGGTGGGTTTCGTAACGCTCACCGGCATTGCCGCCCGCAACGGCATTATGATGATCGCGCACTATATCCACCTTATGAAATATGAAGGGGAGCAATTCGATTTGAAAATGGTAGTGCGTGGCACGCAAGAACGGCTTGTCCCTGTTCTGATGACCGCCAGCACGGCCTCACTCGCCCTTATTCCGCTCGTTCTTTCTGCCGACCAGCCAGGCCGCGAAATTCTGCATCCTGTCGCGGTGGTTATTTTTAGCGGTTTATTCTCAAGCACTCTGCTTGATCTCACAGTCCGCCCCTTGGTGTTCTGGAAATTTGGCCGCAAGCCAGTTGCCAAAATTATTCCCGAAGCCATAGGAAACACACCCAATCTTTCAACCCCAACGGAGACGCATCTATGAAAAAATTTCTTATCAGCACCGCTATTGTTTCTGCCCTTACCTTTTCCTTTCCCGTATTTGCCCATGAAGGCGAAGATCATGGCGCACATGAACATGCAGAATCTGTTTCGAAAGCAGCGAATTCTCAAGAAGCTTTGACTCAGGTCAAGGCAGGAATCAACATTTTGGGTGAAATGTTGGCGGCTGGCAAGCTCGATGGCATGCATGAGGAAATCGAGAAGATTGAAGAATCGACCCAAGCATTAAAAAACAAAGCAGGCTTCGACGGTGAAAAGAAAACGCGTCTGGAAGCCGCGGTTAAACAACTAAACGCCCAGCTCGGCAAAGTGCATACCGCTTCGGATGCTAAAGACATTGAAAAAACGAAAGCTGAATTAAAAAAAGCCGAAGGCGCATTAAAGCTCGTGGAATCTAATTTTAAATAAGGGGGCTTTCTATGAAATTACTACATACGCTACTGATGGGCACGGCTCTCGCTGTCGCTCTCCCCGCATTCGCTCAAGAGCATGGCAACATGCAACAATGCATGGCGGGGATGGATTGCCCGCACATGCAAAATGGGCAGCCGATGATGATGCCAGGCATGGATCATGGCAGCCATCAGGTGCTTGCAGCCAAGAATACGGTAAAGCTGGGGCTTATTCCCGCCGCGCCGCTTGAGGCCGGTAAGACCGTTCAAATAACGGCTAGGTTAAGCACCACAAAGGATGGAAAACCAGTGACTTTTAAGGGTCTTAAAGAAGTACATACCCGTAAGCTGCATTTACTGATCGTTGACCCATCACTTTCTGATTATCATCACATTCATCCCGTTGCCGGTAAAAAAGCAGGCGAATATGTATTTGATTTCACACCTCAAAAAAATGATAGCTACCGTGTCTGGGCGGACATACTCCCCGTTGCCACCGGCAAGCAGGAATATGTGCAGTCTGATATGGGCACCCCCGCAAAGGATAAGGCGGCCATCGACAAAAGCACCAACATGGTTTCCACTATAGATGGCTACACCTTTACGCTGGCCCTCGACAATGAGCCAAAGGCAGGCGAGGCTGTTATGGGCAATATTACCGTCACTAAAGACGGCAAGCCTTTTAGTCAGCTTCAACCGGTCATGGGGGCATTTGCACATGTGGTTGGATTTGGCGAAAACTACCATTCCATCATGCATATTCACCCGATGGGCACTGAGCCTACACGTGAAACGGAGCATGGCGGGCCTAAACTGGAGTTCCATATCGAGCCGAAGAGCGCTGGCTTTGTAAAGCTATTTGCCCAGGTTCGCATCGATGGAAAAGATATCTTTGCGCCGTTTGGTGTGATGGTTAAGTAACGAGTCTTTCAACATTTTATTTAGGGGGATTATCATGAAAAAATTATTACTGCCTGCCGCATTATTGTTTGCAATCACTGCCTGTGCTCAAACGAGCCCGCCATCATCTGGCATGATGCAAAATGGTATGATGAATGGCGATATGATGAAAAACTGCCGGAACCATATGAAAAACGGCAAGATGATGGGCAGCATGCCCAAGGATATGAAGGGTCAATGCCAGAACATGATGGAAAACTGCAAAGACATGATGGGCAAAAATGGCATGATGCAAGGCAAAGGCGATATGATGTCGCAATGCCAAGCCATGATGAAGAAAGGCAGCATGATGCAACAGGGCGACATGGCTAAAACTGTTGCTCCAAAAGTTGCTGATGATGCCGATCACGCGAAACATCATCCTGCCCAATAGGAGTCTTTATGGAAAATCGGGTGGAGAAATCAGCGTTCCAATGCTAAGCAGCCCATAAAAGGCCGCCTCAAAAACTGAAAACCCATTGCTAAAAAAGCCAAACAAAGCACATTCTTGCTTATAACGCTTTATTGCTTGAGGACTGCCGCTGCTGTTAGTCAGCGATGCTGTAAAGGTGGCTTCATATTCTCAGTTAGGGCCAAAAAGCGATATGCCACCGCATTCCATGCGCCAGCAAACTGTTCATAAGTTTCCTTTGCTTTTCGGGTGCGCGGCTCAACTATACTATGGATGGCTTCATAATCAGCCACAGGAAAGTCGAGCGGCATAACCAAGCCATTGGTTGAGAGGGGGGCGAACATCTCTCGCAGCTTATGCTGAAACGCTCTTAGAAGCCTTTGCAGCCTTGCCATCAGCGGCAGCTGTTGCAGGTGAAATATCGATGATTTGCTTCCCCTGTGCTTCCCCGAAATAATTGATAAATGTTTCCGTTCTTCAAATGCGCAATAAAGCACTGAATAATAGGTGGAAAATTGGTGGAGCTTAGGAGAGTCGAACTCCTGACCTCTTCCATGCCATGGAAGCGCTCTACCAGCTGAGCTAAAGCCCCACAAAAAGTGGACGGATAACGGATGACAGATGACAAGCGTTATTTCTGCAGGCGGCTATGAATAAAGAAAAATGACATTTTGTCAATTGCTTCGTTATCCGTCATCCGACTGCCGTCATCCAACTATTCATCCCCCATCTTGAGCGCATCGAGGAAGGCGCTTTGCGGGATGTTGACGTTGCCGATCTCGCGCATCTTTTTCTTCCCCTTTTTCTGCTTTTCCAGCAGTTTTTTCTTGCGGGTGATGTCGCCGCCATAGCACTTGGCGAGTACGTCTTTGCGCATCGCGCTGATAGTTTCGCGGGCGATGATTTTGCCGCCGATGGCCGCTTGAATCGGAATCGGGAACATGTGTTTGGGAATCAAATCTTTCAGGCGCTCGCACAGGCGGCGGCCACGGAACTCAGCTTGGCTGCGATGCACGATGAGCGCGAGCGCATCCACCGGTTCGCCGTTGACGAGGATGTTGAGCTTCACAAGGTCGGACTCGGTGTAGTCGGTCAGCTCATAGTCAAAGCTTGCATAGCCCTTGGAGCAGCTTTTCAGGCGGTCATAAAAATCGAACACCACTTCATTGAGCGGCAGGCGATACACCGCCATCGCGCGGCTGCCAACATAGGTCAGCGTTTCTTGAATGCCGCGTTTTTCGGTGCACAGGCCCAGGATATTGCCGAGGTAATCGTCCGGCGTCATGATGGTGGCGCGAATCCACGGCTCGTCGATTTTCTCAATTTTGGTGACGTCGGGCATGTCGTTGGGGTTGTGCAGCTCGATGGTGGTTCCGTCGGTCAGCAACATGCGATAGACCACGCTGGGTGCGGTGGTGATCAGGTCGAGGTCGAACTCGCGTTGCAAGCGCTCCTGGATGATTTCCAAATGCAACATGCCAAGGAAGCCGCAGCGGAAACCAAAGCCAAGCGCGGTGGAGCTTTCAGTTTCAAATTCAAAACTCGCATCATTCAAACGCAGCTTGCCGAGCGAATCTTTTAAGTGCTCGAACTCGCCAGAATCCGTTGGGTACAATCCGCAGAAAACCACTGACTGCGAGGGTTTGAAGCCTGGCAGCGGCTCGGCGCATGGGCGGCGATCTTCGGTGATGGTGTCGCCCACTTTGCAATCGGCGACCATTTTAATGCCGGTGATGATGTAGCCCACTTCGCCGGGGCCGAGTCGCTCGGCGGCGATTTTTT
>RFOF01000046.1 GCA_009926845.1 Alphaproteobacteria bacterium | reverse complement strand
TTATCGCGGTTATCGCCCATCATAAAATAATGCCCTTCAGGCACGGTGAATACAGGCGTATTATTCGCATAATCATTGTCGCGTTCTTTGAGCACGCCTACCACTTTTCCCTCTGGCAATGTTTCTTCAAAACGCGAAATGGGGTGAACATTACGGGGATTTTCATTATCGGTATAATCATCCACTTGATGGCGAGGAAGCGGCGCACCATTGATATAAAGCACCCCTTGCTTTACCTGAATTTTATCGCCGGGAAGCCCCATAATGCGCTTGATAAAATCAATGCGTGGTTGGCTTGGTGGGCGAAACACGACCACATCGCCGCGCTTTGGCTCGCTGCCCCCGATGCGCCCTTTGAACAGTGGTAAGCCAAGCGGGAACGAATAGCGGCTATAGCCGTAGGAATATTTAGAAACGAACAGATAATCGCCCACCAGCAGGTTGCTTTTCATCGAGCCAGAAGGAATATGGAACGGCTCGAACGCAAAGCTGCGAAACACCACCGCGATCAAAATCGCATAAACGATGGTGCGGATGGTCTCATCCCACGATGACTTTTTTTTCTTCTGATTTTCAATAACTTGTATTGTCATGCGTGTGTGCCTGCGGCTAAAAAGGTGAAGTTGGCCTTATTTACTGACTTTGCAACCAATGCGCAATGGGTATAATGTGGCCACGTTAAACATTTATTAGTATTAAACTGCGACACTGCACCTTCAACAAAATCATTGAGGTAAAAAAATATGCAGACAGCAACTCCATTTTTCGCTAATCCTGCGGGCATGATCCCACTTGAAGATTTAGGCGCATTACAAACCCGCTATCAGCCGATGAAGTTGGCTGAGCGCGCGAAAACCGTGCTTGTTGATGCGCAGCCCGCGCTGCTTGCCGCTGAGCGCATCCTAACCAAACTCAAAGACCACAGCCACACCATCCGCGTTATCAGCCGCCTGCGCGCTGATGGCTCGCTCATCAACAAAATGCGCGCCTGCGAGGCTCGCAACGTGCTGCTCGACAGCAAGGTGGATTTTATGGACACCACAATGAATAAAATTGCCGCCTGGCGCAAAACCATGCAGCGCGTGGCAAAAGGCGAAGGCATCCACACCAATGCAAACGGCAAAGAATATATCCCCAGCAGCGACCCGATGGCCATCGCCGTGTTCGGCATTTCCAATTTGGGGCATTATCTTTCCATCGCCCAACTCATCATCGCTGATGTGGCACATGCCGATAAGGTGGACAAACTGCCCACCAGCGAGTGGACCGCTTGTGTGGCTGAAATGCGCCGCTGCGCCACGGTTATCGGGGATTATGAATTTGCGACAGGATTTACAGCAGTGGTGAATTAGTTAGTTTCCCCATCCCTCACTTTGTCATGCCAGAAGCCAGTTTTCTCCACGAGCAGCGCGAGTGGGTAGAAAACAGAGCTATGTGGCATCCAGCTTTATGTAAAAGAACTGGATGCCAGCTTTCGCTGGCATGACAAGACTTTCCCCTTGCTATCGGCGAAAATTTGCATAAAATCAGCGGCCTATGGCAAATACAAAAACATCCTCCCTTCCCGCTGATCTTTCCTTTGAAGAGGCGCTAAAAGAACTAGAATCCATCGTGCGCAAGCTCGAAGGCTCCTCTGGCGACCTTGAAGCCTCAATTGCCGACTATGTGCGCGGCACCGAGCTAAAAAAATTCTGCGATGAAAAGCTCAAATCCGCCCGCCTGAAGGTAGAAAGTATCGTGAGGGCCGAGGGCGAAAGCGCCGCCACCGCCCCCTTCGACCCATCTTAAATTTCTGATTTAACAAGGATTCCCATGGTCATCAAACTTCCCGACAATCTGCAAGACGCATTGAATGACGTTTCTGAACGCTTGACCACCCGCATGGGCAAGCTGCTGCGCGTGCCAGAAAATGACGGGATGACGGTGATTTCCATGTCATCTGCCGCAGGTGGCAGCGAGGGTTCAGAGAGCACTGTCAATGGCGAAGCCACCGTGCTTGAGGCCATGCGCTATTCAGCACTGGCTGGCGGTAAGCGCCTGCGCCCGTTCCTCACCGTGTGCTCGTCCAGCCTGTTTGGCGTGAGCATGGATTCAGCGATTGAAACCGCAGCGGCCATCGAATTCATCCACACCTATTCGCTGATTCATGACGATTTGCCCGCGATGGACAATGACGATCTGCGCCGCGGAAAACCAAGCTGCCACAAGGCTTTTGGTGAAGCAGCGGCTATTTTAGCAGGCGACGGCATGCTGACCTACGCGTTCCAGATTCTTGCCAGCCCGAACGTCCACGTTGACCCGATGGTGCGCTGCGAATTGATTGGCGCACTCGCGCAGGCTTCCGGCACATGGGGCATGGTCGGTGGCCAGATGATGGATATTCAAGCAGAAAACAAAGAACTGACGGTGGACGAAGTGATTCGCCTGCAGCGCCTGAAAACGGGCGAGCTGTTCGCGGTATCGTGCGAAGCGGGCGCGATTCTTGGCAAAGCGCCGGGCATGATGCGCAACCTGCTGCGCGCCTATGCGCATGACATGGGGCTTGCCTTCCAGATCACCGACGATTTGCTCGACGTGGAAGGCTCACGCGCCGACACCGGCAAAGGCGTTCGCAAAGACAAGATCAAAGGCAAAGCGACCCTCGTTTCCATCATGGGCGTGGAACGCGCGCGCGACCACGCGCAGCTTTTGGTGCAACAAGCCATCTCGCATCTGGATGTGTTCGACAAACGTGCTGACAACTTGCGTGCATTGGCGAACTTTGTCATTTCTCGCAAATCTTAATTGTCATCCCTGCGAAAGCAGGGATCTTAAATCATCTACAGGATTGGCAAGTGCCGCCCTTCGGGTCCTGCTTTCGCAGGGATGACAAGGAGAATGAAATGGATTCACTCTACCTCAACATCGCAACCGACGGTGTGCTTTCCTCGCTGCTCGTTCCCTTGCGCTCTCCCACCACGTTCTTTGCCATGAAATCTTTCGGCGGATATGACGCCGCCACATTGCAAATCGCTGCCGCCATCGCCGCTGGCAGCGCCGCTCTCGGCCACTGCATCAATTGGGGCTTGGGTTGGTTGTTGCTTGTTTTTGCCAAATCGCGCCAGCTGAAATTTCTGCACAAGGGCTACCTCCCCGCACAAAAATATTTTGCGACCGGCGGCATCATCACCCTGCTCTTTTCTTGGGTCACCCTCTTTAGCCTGTTTAGCGTCATCGCGGGTTTTCTCGGCGTTCGCCTGCGCTACGCCCTACCCCTTTTACTCATCGGACAGGCGGGGTATTTTGGGTATTATTTGTAATCCGAATTGCTCGCCGCCGCTTAATAATCAGCCAAGCCCTGCATGCTTTACCATTTTATTTGGCAAGTTCACTGGCAATTAAATGCCTTAAATCAATAAATTGAAAGATGCAGGAGGTGGAATTTTTGCAAATGACGCGGGATTTATAGTATGTGCAAAAGTGGTGATCCGGGCGGGAATCGAACCCGCGACAACCTGATTAAAAGTCAGGTGCTCTACCGACTGAGCTACCGGATCACATGTGCCATAATTTTTGTTTTTGTGGCAACCAAAGAGTGCCCGACAATAAGTAATTAAATTCGTTTGTCAACCGTTTGCACAAAGTTTTTCATCTGTTTTTTGTATAATTTTATTGCCATTGCAGATGGGGAAGGCAATAATGTATCCGCATCACAATTCACATGGAGTGGTTATGAAAAAAATCCTCGCACTTGCGGTTATTTTATCTGCACTTTCTGCCTGCTCAAACCGTCAGGAAGACCTTAAAAGCCCATGCGTTGGCGCTGAAGGAAGCCCCTGTGATCGCCGCCCAGTCAACGACTGGTGGAAAGTTTAGGAAAGTTTAGGGCTGCCTCTACTAGCTATTCATCCACTTCTTCGGCCATAGCACCCAGCTTTTAACATAGAGCAGGTTGCGCAGCGGCGTTTTGACCACCAGCAGCAGCAAGCCAATCGACAGCAAACACCACACCGCTGGCCATTCATTCATGTTGCTGGTGGTGGCGCGCGCGAGCAGCGGGCCAACCAGCATGTGGTAGACCGTAAAGCGCCAAGAGCCATAGAAAAGGGGGACTAAAAACCCAATAAGAGTGTAGCCCATAAATGGCCCAATAACCCAATAAGGCGATGTTTCCAGTGAATTCCCGATACCATTAAGCGGCAGATCCCAAGCAATGTGCCAATTGCCGGAAACCGAGCATAAATGTGTGGAACACAAGATGCGTCCCGGTGTGCAGATTCCCGCCCAGTCAAAAGGATACACTTGCAGGATCATGGTAATGGCAACGATGAAGCACAACGTGTAAGCCGCAGGGGCGATGCGTTTGGCCACGTTCTGGTTGATGAAATGCAGTGAGACGGCGTTGATGAAGAACGGCTGAAAGGCGATGTGTAGATAGCCGAGCAACGTGGCGATTTGGTTAGACGGCAGGGCGCACTCGTTGATGACAGAATAGGTGAAGGCTTGCAGCAGCTCCATGAGCGAGAAATAGCCCAGCGCCATGCACAGCACCATCGGCTCTTTTTTGTAAGCGGCATAAACCGTGCTGCCTAGACCTATCGTCGCCAGAACTGCCGACGCTTCACCACTCCAACACATATTTCCTGCCTCTTGGTTTATTTTAAAACATGTAGAAGTTTTTTTTCTTGTGTGTCAAATGGTTTGTCATCTCTTGCACATATGGAATACATCTCATTTTCATCCAGTACGGCATCATATATACGATGCTATTAGAGGATGACGAAGTGCAAAAATATGATTACACTGCTCCGCCTATGACCGAACTCACACTCATTCTTGCCCAGCCGCGCGGCTTTTGCGCTGGCGTTGACCGCGCGATTGAAATCGTCGAAAAAGCCCTGCAGCTTTATGGCGCGCCAGTCTATGTGCGCCACGAAATTGTGCACAACAAATGGGTGGTGCAGGATTTGCGCGCCAAGGGCGTGGTGTTTGTCGGCGAGGTGGACGAAATCCCCGATGGCGCGATTACCGTTTTTTCCGCGCATGGCATTTCCGAGAAGGTCGAAAATTCCGCCAAACTCCGCGACTTACCCATCATCGATGCCACCTGCCCGCTGGTGACCAAGGTGCATCGCGAGGCGCAGCGCTACGAGAATGAAGGCCGCCAGATTATACTCATTGGCCACGAAGGCCACCCCGAAGTTGAGGGCACGAGCGGGCGCGTGAGGGGCGGTGTGCTCTTGGTGCAAACGGCAGCGGACGTGGCGAAACTTGAGGTCGAAAATGCAGATGCGCTGGCCTATGTCACGCAAACCACCCTTTCGGTGGACGACACAAAAGACATCATCGCCGCGCTGAAAAATCGCTTCCCAAACATTGCTGGCCCTGAGCTGCGCGACATTTGTTATGCCACGCAAAATCGCCAAAATTCAGTGCGCGATTTAGCGCAGCAGGTGGATTTGATATTGGTTATAGGTTCAGCAAACAGCAGCAATTCCAACCGCTTGCGAGATTTGGCAGAAGAAATCGGCAAGCCCGCTTATTTGGTGGACGATGCGCGCGGGCTCAACCCCGCATGGTTCGATAGCATCAGTTCAGTGGGCATCACCGCAGGTGCTTCTGCGCCGGAACACCTCGTCGAAGGCGTGGTCGATGCCATCGGGAAACTCCGCCAAACACGCGTGCAAACCATGAATGGTGATTTGGAAAACACCCGCTTCAAACTCCCCCCAGAAGTGACGGGAGAAAAAATGCTGGAGAAAAAAGCGGGATAGGAATCAGTGGGGGAAGGCAATTGCATAAGGAACCATATCTTCCCATAGCTGTTCGTGTAACTCAAAAGAATCAGCCCCAGTCCTTGCAAAGAAAATTATTGTTCCATCATTCGGATCTAATGCAGCAGCGTGCTGGTTATAGCGATCAAATATAAACTTTATAGGTACGTTTGTGTTGTGCTGAGTAGCCACAGTGATAGGTGTAAACACATCTCCAGCATCTATTTTGTATAATTTGTATCCAGAGGGGTTCACAGCCACTGCAGCCAGATATTTCCCGTCCATTGAAAAATTCAAACTCATCCAATTTTTAGCTGATCCAGCATTAATCGTACTCAACGTAGTAAAACTGTTGTCATCATCGCGCCTCCAGCAATGAATAATTGCAGGTGTGGTAGGGGTAATTAAAGCTACGTATCGCCCATCTGGTGAAAGAGTTGCAGAAAAAAAAGTTCCTGCCGAATAGCTAGGCTGGCTTGACAACAAACTAAAGCCCAAACCATCCGCATTCCGTTTGTAGATTTTGACGTTTGTTGATCTGTCTGCAAGCAGCAAAAAATCACCATTATGTGAGAACGAAATATCTTTTACAGACCATCCTGTACTGAGAGTCGCGGGTGACAGCTCTACAAAACTAGATCCTGCATTGCCCATTTTTGACAAATAGACGGTGCTCCCGCTACTAATCGCCAGATACCCATTATCAGACATCGCCACGGCATCATTTGTACTATATGTCGCTGGACAATTAGGCACAGCGCTAGACAAATAGGTGAATGTTTTGCCCGTGATAGCATAGAGACGACAGCGCGTAGTGTTATCAGAATAAATAAAAAGATGTCTGTTATTGGGTGTAAATAAAATGGATTTAATCTCTGTTGTAGCAAGGCTATCTGGCGTAATAATTTCCTGTGTTCTCAGCCACGAGCCATTAAGCATAACATCATATCCATACAGCCACATGTTTCCATTAGCCCTTCCTGCGGCCACCATCTGCGGCCCACGATAGGTAGACCATGAGCGAGCATCCTCCTCTGTTTGCATTTGCCAGTGTTCCTTATAGCGCACAATATCGTCAAAAACTGACGTAGCGTCTTTTTGCACGGGTGGACCTGCACTTCTAAACGCAGTAGCCTGTTCCTCGCCATTCGTACTTAACGGATTCTGTGTGCCACTGGTTGTATATGCCTCATAGCCATTAGGGCCATGGCTTATCAACGTATACAAAACGGCAGAGGATCTCGCTGCTCCGGCAGCGTCATTCACCATTATTGAGTCACTCACAGGATAAATTGTATCAAGCCTTACAGTATTCAAAATCGCTGTGCTTCTATAGCCTTGCATATTGTAAGTAAAACGATTACCCCACCCATCCACCATATATTCATCAGGCAAACCGAGTGCCTTAACCGGAATCGTTCCTAGCCTAGCATAAATGCAATAATCATCTGAAAGTGAATACGGATTTGCTGTAGTGGCCTCTTCACCATAATTGGCACCCCCATTGGCAATCGTTATATCAGCTGGACAAGGCAGGCGACCATTGACCGTCCGAAAATCCATCAGCGCTTTTTCGATGACGTCCATCTTGTTTTCGGTGGCGGCGCGCTTGGCTGCTTCGGTTATTCCCTGTGTCGAAACCACACCCATCGCGGTGATGACCGCGATGATGACAATAACGATAGACAGCTCAAGCAGCGTGAAGGCAGTAATGTATTTGCGTGACATAAAAACAACCCTTTGAGTTTCGGATGCTAAACTCATTTGTTTAAGGATTGCTTAATGTACTGGAATCGCTAACAACCACCAACCCAACCTCCTGCGCGCAGCTGGCGCACAAAATATAGCGCAAGTTTGCATTATCTTTTGGTTGCCGCCGCATCTTTTTCACCGTAATAATAGCGCTATGAACCAAATAAAAATTGCCCCATCCATTCTGTCTGCTGACTTTGCCAAACTCGGCGAAGAAGTGCGTGCCATCACCGCCGCGGGCGCAGATTATATCCATGTGGATGTGATGGATGGGCATTTCGTGCCGAACCTTACCATTGGCCCCGCCGTTATTGAAAAACTCCGCCCACACAGCGCATTACCGTTTGACGTTCATTTGATGATTGAACCGGTTGACCCCTATATTGAGGCCTATGCCAAGGCGGGCGCCGACATCATCACCGTCCACGCGGAAGCCACCAAACATCTCCACCGCACGCTGCAGATCATCAAAAATTGCGGCAAAAAAGTGGGGGTTTCCATCGTGCCTTCCACGCCCGCTTCTGCCCTCGAATTGGTGATGGGTGATGTCGATTTAATCCTCGTGATGACGGTCAATCCTGGTTTTGGCGGCCAGAGTTTCATCCGCTCACAGCTCGACAAAATAAGCCAGCTGCGCGCGATGATAACCGCCAGTGGCCGCAGCATCGAGCTCGAGGTTGATGGCGGCATCAACGCCGAAACCGCCAAAGAAGTGATTGCTGCTGGCGCAAACGTCTTGGTTGCTGGCAATGCCGTTTTTTCAGGTGGTGAAAAAGAATATGCCGCGCGCATCAAAGCGCTGCGCGGCTAATCCAATTTCCGAGCTTCTTCCGCCAGCATAATGGGGATACCATCACGAATAGGATAGGCCAATTTAGCCGCATCACTGATGAGTTCCTGCGCACTCGCATCATAGCGCAGCTTGGTTTTTGTCAGTGGGCAGACGAGAATTTCGAGTAATTTGCTATCAACTTGCGGCATAATTTATCCTATTTTGTCTAATGTTTTTGCGGGTTTCAGGGTGCACCAAAAAAACTTCAAAGTAAAGGCTTGCAATGTGATAAAAAATACATATTATCCGACTTCCTTACTACCCAATACTTCCTGTGAGCGGGAGTAGCTCAGGGGTAGAGTGCAACCTTGCCAAGGTTGATGTCGAGGGTTCGAATCCCTTCTCCCGCTCCAAATTCTTTTCCGCAAGCAAAAATAGTTATATAAGAGCAGAGAAATGTTTGCTCTGCTGAGTTTATTTATGCGTTTTTTGGGGGTGGTGGTGGAGGCGACAGGAATCGAACCTGCGACATCTTGAATGCAAATCAAGTGCTCTACCAACTGAGCTACGCCCCCATTGCATCGGCTATTATCACGCCGGAACGGTATGTTTTGTGGACGCGAAATTAGCGTCCGCGATGATTTAGTCAAGCGTTATTATCAACAATTTTTGTAATGCGTAAAATGGCGTTGTCGAGCTTGCCATAAATCATGGTGGCGACGCGCTTGAGCTCCTCATATTGCGATTGCAAATGTGAAAGCGATGCGGCCAGCTGCTCCTGCTCTTCCTTGAGCGATTTGTTTTCGCGCTCAAACAGCTGCAATTGCTGCTGTTGATGCACATCGCGGGAGGCCTGAACGCTCATTTGCTGGGTGCCGACCTCCAGCCTGTCTACGGCCAAAAGCAGGCGCTGGGTGGCGTCGTAAAGCGGGGATTCAGAGTTTGTATGGCGCATTACAAGAGTTTCACATTTTTTATGTTGAGAAGTTGCCCCGCCTATGCTTGAACAAGGGCTCGCATAACATAGCATGCACCTCATAAACTTAAAGCCCAAAATTGCGTGGACCCCTATGCCGCAAACACAAACGAAAAGCTCCGCCCCCGCCGTGTCCCATAAAGACATGGCCAACGCCATCCGCGCACTGGCGATGGACGCGGTGGAAAAGGCGGCTTCTGGCCACCCCGGCATGCCGATGGGCATGGCCGATGTGGCGACGGTACTCTTCACCCAGTTCCTGAAAATCGACCCAAAACACCCGAGCTGGCCAGATCGTGACCGTTTTGTGCTCTCCGCTGGCCATGGCTCTATGTTGCAATACGCCCTGCATTATTTGATGGGCTATGAGGATATGAGCCTTGATGATATCAAAAATTTCCGTCAATTCGGCGCAAAAACCGCTGGCCACCCTGAATTTGGTCACGCTGAAGGCATTGAAACGACCACCGGCCCGCTGGGTCAGGGCATTGCCAACGCTGTTGGGTTTGCACTCGCCGAACGCATGCAGGCCGCGCGCTACCCCGCATTTACCGACCACTACACCTATGTGATCGCGGGGGATGGCTGCCTGATGGAAGGCATTTCGCAAGAAGCACTTTCGCTCGCTGGCCATTTGAAACTCAGCAAGCTCATCGTGCTGTGGGACGATAACAAAATCAGCATCGACGGCCCGACATCGCTGACTATTTCTGAAGACACGCTCGCGCGCTTTGCCGCTTCTGGCTGGGCGACCGACAGCGTGGATGGCCACAATGAAGCAGAGATTTCCCGCGCTATCGCCAAGGCGCAAAAAAGCGACAAGCCGACCATCATCTCTTGCCGCACCACCATCGGTTTTGGCGCGCCTACCAAAGCAGGCACCTCTGGCTGCCATGGCTCGCCGCTCGGCAAATCGGAAATTGAGGGCGCGCGCGAAAAGCTCGGTTGGCCGCACGCTGCGTTTGAAATTCCCGAGGGTATTCTTGCCGCATGGCGCGACGCGGGCGCACGCGGAAAAGCGGATTTTGATGCATGGACAAAAAAATATGACGCGGCGGACGCGAGCGTTCGCGGCGAGTTTGAGCGCACTGTCGCGGGTGAACTGCCTGCCAGTTGGGTAGATGCATTCAACGCATTCAAACAAAAACTAGCCGAAAGCAAACCAACGGAAGCCACTCGCAAATCCTCTGAAAATGTGCTGCAAGTGCTCACTGAATCCATCCCTGAACTCATCGGCGGCTCGGCAGATTTGACGGGCTCAAACAATACAAAAGCCAGTTGCCAGTTGCCAGTTGCCAGCGGCCAGTTTAGCGGAAGATATATTTATTATGGTGTGCGCGAACACGCGATGGGCGCGGTGATGAACGGCCTTGCGCTGCATGGTGGCTTCATTCCATATGGCGGCACGTTCCTTGTATTCGCCGATTATTGCCGCCCTGCGATTCGCCTTTCTGCGCTCATGGGGCAACGCGTGGTGTATGTGATGACGCACGATTCCATCGGCCTTGGCGAAGACGGCCCAACCCACCAACCAGTCGAGCATCTGGCCAGCCTTCGCGCCATCCCGAACCTCTATGTGTTCCGCCCTGCGGACGCTATGGAAACTGCTGAATGCTGGGCGCTTTCGCTGGCTCAGCAGAATGCGCCATCACTGCTGTCACTCTCTCGCCAGAATTTGCCAGCGCTGCGCACGGAATATACGGCGGATAATTTGTGTGCTCGCGGGGGGTATGTGCTATCGTCCGGGGCAGATATAGCCGGTGTGACGTTGATTGCCACCGGTTCGGAAGTTTCGCTCGCCGTGGAAGCACAGAAAAAACTAGCTGAGAAAGGCATATCTGCGCAAGTTGTGTCGCTGCCTTGCTGGGAATTATTCGACGCACAACCCGCCAGCTATCGCGAAGAGGTTTTGGGTAAGAATACTCTTAAGGTAGCGATCGAGGCCGCTGCCTCGTTTGGCTGGGAACGCTATATCGGCACAGATGGCATCTTCATTGGCATGAGCGGCTTTGGTGCCTCCGCCCCTGCCCCCGAACTTTACAAGCATTTTGGCATCACAGTTGAAAACATTGTTGAATCAGTGGAACGTAGAATAAAATGACAATTCGTATAGGTATCAATGGACTTGGGCGCATCGGCCGTTGTGTGCTGCGCGCGATTTATGAAACGAACCAGACGGACATCGAGCTCGTCGCCGTCAATGGCCCCGCGCCGATTGAAACGCATATCCACCTGCTGAAATATGACTCGGTGCATGGCCGCTTTGCCACATCCGTAGAAGCTGATGGCGAGAACCTAAAAATCGGCGGCAAAACCGTCAAATTGCTGCATGAACGCGACCCGAAAAATATACCCTGGGGGGGTATGGGCGTTGACCTGGTGCTCGAATGCACCGGCAAATTCAACAAACGCGATCAAGCTGCGGCGCATCTGGAATCGGGCGCAAAACGCGTGCTCGTTTCTGCACCTGCTGACGGCGCAGATTCCACCATCGTCTATGGCGTGAACAACACGGCACTTAAAGCAGAGCATCAAGTAGTGAGTGTTGGCTCGTGCACCACCAATGGCTTGGCGCCACTTGTTAAAGCGTTACATGAAGCCGTTGGCATCGAGCATGGTTTCATGACCACCATCCACGCCTACACCGGCGACCAAAATTTGGTGGATGGCAGCCACAAAGATATGCGCCGCGCCCGCGCCGCTGCCATGTCGATGATCCCCAGCACCACTGGCGCTGCTAAAACCATCGGCCTCATTCTGCCTGAACTCAAAGGCCGTTTGGACGGTACCTCCATCCGCGTTCCCACCGCCAACGTGTCGATGGTTGATTTGACCTTCACCGCCAGCCGCGACACCACGAAGGACGAGATAAACGCCGCGCTCTCCAAAGCCGCAAACGGCGCACTCAAAGGCGTTCTGGATGTATGCAGCGAGCCGCTGGTTTCCATCGATTACAACCACAGCACCGCCAGCAGCAACGCTGATTTAACCGGCACATTCGTCACCGGAAACCGCCTCGTGCGCGTTGCCAGTTGGTATGACAATGAGTGGGCGTTTTCCTGCCGCATGCTCGATGTGGCAAGACTCTGGGCGGGGATGTAATGGCCGCATTCCCCACGCTCGATAGCATCAACGTCAAAGAAAAAACGGTTCTGCTGCGCGCTGATCTCAACGTGCCGATGCAGGGCGGGCGCATCACCGATGAAACGCGCATCCAGCGCGTGCTGCCGACGTTGCGCTACTTGATGGAAAAGCGTGCCCGCGTTGTCATTCTCTCTCATTTTGGCCGCCCAAAAGGCAAGTTCGTTCCTGATTTGTCGCTTGCACCACTCGTCGATTATTTGAGCGAGGCACTCGGCGGTGTTGAGGTGCATTTTGGTGTGGATTGTGTGGGCACTCCTGCCCGCGAAGCCATCGACAAGGTGGGCTATGGCGACATTGTGTTGCTGGAAAATCTGCGCTTCCACCCTGAAGAAGAAAAAGGTAATTCCGAATTTGCCAAAGAGCTGGCCAGTCTTGGCGATATTTTTGTCAGCGACGCTTTTTCCTGCGCACAC
>RFOF01000045.1 GCA_009926845.1 Alphaproteobacteria bacterium | reverse complement strand
ACAAGGCGACGAGCAGCTCGCCCGCACGGTGCTTTTCCCCCGCATCGCCGCCTCCTGTTTGGTCACCACGGTCATGAACGCCGAGCGAAAAGCAGGCTTCCCGTTTGCACGCTATGCGGGAACTGGCCTTGCCGATTTCGCCTCTCCCGCGACCTTAGCGCCCGACGAAACCATCGAAAAAATCTCCGACCACAGCGCCGCCGTCCGCCCCATCCTGCGGCAATTTATTGATGAATTGGCCAGAAAACGCAAAGCGCTGGGTTAGCTGTCATCCTCGAATGCACATAGTGCATTCGAGGATCTTGTTGAGTTTGTGGCACTAGATCCCCGTCGGCACTATGTGCCGCCGAGGATGGCAAGCAACTGCGCATGCCCGTCCACATGCGCGTGGTAGGGGAAGCCGTGATAATGCGTGGGGTTGAACTGCGGTTGTTCCTTGGCGTGCGTGCCATAGAGGATGGCCGTGCAGCCAGCATTTTCCGCGCATTCAATATCAATTTCGCTGTCGCCGATGAACCACACATCTGGCCCGGGCGTTATGCCACTATTTTCAAACGCCAGATGCACAGGGTCGAGGTGCGGCTTGTCGCGCGCCGCGTCATCCGCGCCGACGACCTTGTCAAAATAATCCGCCCAGCCGATATGCGCCACTTCCTTGCGCAGGTTCGGCCCTTTTTTGTTGCTCACCACCACATTATAGATGCCGAGCTGCTTGACCCGCGCCAGCACCTCCGCCGCGCGCGGCAGGGCTTCCAGCTTTGCAAGGTGGCTGCTGCGATAATACCCCTGATAAAGCTCGGCGGCCTTTTCCCACGCATCTCCAAAAATCTCAGGGAATGAATCACGCATGGATTTTTTGACATTTTGCCGCGTCTTGTCAAACGTCCACAGCGGCGTTCCCATGTCGCGAAAGGTGTTGTTCAGCGCCTCATGAATCACCGGCCAGGTGTTGACCAACGTGTTGTCCCAATCAAAAATAATCGCGCGGGGTTTGGGGAGCACTAAAGCTGTTTCCCTGTCTGTTTGAAAATGTGCGCGTTATAGAGCGCTTGTAGTTTTTTTGTCACCTCGCCCACGCGACCTTTATTCACCAGCGTGTCATCAATTTTCACCACTGGCAGAACGTTGATGCTGGTCGAGGTCATGAAGGCTTCCGCTGCGGCTTTAGCTTCCATCAGGTTGAAGCTGCGCTCTTCCACGGTGATGCCGTTTTTGCGCGCGAGCTTCAACAGAACATCCCGCGAAACACCGCCTAAAATATGTTCGTCGGCGTGGTGCGTCACCAGCGTGCCGTCTTTGGTGACGATATAGGCGTTGGCGGCGGAGGTTTCCGTCACCTGATTATCCGCCTGCACCAGCCACGCATCGCGCACGTGTTTTTTCATCGCTTCCTGCTTGGCCAGCACGTTGGGAAGCAACCCCACCGATTTCACATCGCAGCGACCCCAGCGGATGTCGGGCTGGGTGATGACTTTTACGCCATTATCAAAATCATAATTGGACGGGGTTTTTGCGCCGCAAATGGTCATCACCAAGCTTGGGCGGGTGTGTTTGGGGAATGGGTGGTTGCGGGGCGCAACGCCGCGCGAAACCTGAATATACAGCCCGCCATCAGCGCGGGCATTTCTGGCGATGAGTTCGCGGATGACGATCTGCATCGAGGGCAACGACATGGGCATCGCGATGTCGAGGGCTTTCAGGCTGCGCTCGAGGCGCTTTAAATGCAGGTCGCCATCGAGCAGCTTGCCGTTATAAAACGCGATATATTCATAGATGGCGTCGGCGAACTGATAGCCACGGTCTTCGATGTGTACCGCCGCTTCCGCATGATGCTCATAGCTGCCATTGACGTATGAAACTCGCATATTTTTTCCTTCTTATAACGCACCATTTTATCTAGCAGGGGAATTTCTGGAATTCTATAGAAATAAAACTATGACAATAATTCTAAATTGCCCCCCACCGCCGAGGTGTTGATGGTGATGACCTGCTCAACACAAAAACGCGGCAGATAGTGCGGGCCTCCCGCTTTGGGGCCAGTGCCCGACAGGCCATTGCCGCCGAAGGGTTGCACGCCGACAGTCGCGCCGATCATCGAGCGGTTGACATAGACATTGCCGATATTAACCCGCGCGCAGATATCGCGTATTTTTTCGTCGATACGGCTTTGGATGCCAAAGGTCAGGCCATAGCCGGTGGCGTTTATTTGGCGGATGACGAAATCCAGCGCATACGACGGATAGCGGATGATGTGCAGAATCGGGCCAAACACCTCGCCGCGCAAATCTGAAATCGAGCTGATCTCGAACACATGCGGTGCAATTAAAAACTCGGTTTTATCCTGCGGTGGAATCGGCGCAGCAGTCACCAGCCTTTGTGTTTCCGTCATCCGTTCAATATGGCTGGTGAGCATTTTATAGGCGCCCGCGTCGATCACCGGCCCCACATCGGTGGCAAAAAGCGTGGCATCCCCCACGCGCAGCTGCGCCACCGCGCCCGAAAGCACATCAAGCAATTCATCAGCAATGTCATCTTGTACAAAGGCCACGCGAAGCGCCGAACAGCGCTGCCCCGCGCTGCCAAAGGCGGAGGTCACCATGTCGTCTACGGTTTGCTCGATGAGCGCCGAGCTGTCGATGATCATGCAGTTTTGCCCGCCGGTTTCGGCGATAAGCGGCACAATGGCGGTGCTGCGCCCAGCGAGTGTGCGGTTAATGTCCCATGCGGCGGCGGTTGAGCCAGTGAAGACCACACCCGCCGTTCGGTTGTCGGCGACGATGGTGCGGCCAATGATTTCGCCGCTGCCACACACCAACTGCAACACGTCGCGCGGAACGCCCGCCATGTGCAAAATTTCTACGGCGCGAGCGGCGATGCGCGGGGTTTGTTCGGCGGGTTTAGCGATGACGCAGTTGCCTGTGGCCAGCGCCGCAGCCACCTGCCCGATGAAAATCGCCAGCGGAAAATTCCACGGGCTGATGGCCACCATCACCCCGCGCGGCAAAAGCTGCAATGTGTTTTGCTCGCCGGTGGGGCCGCGAAGGCGCTGTGGCCGGAGCACAAGCCTTGCTTGCCCCGCATAATAACGGCAAAAATCCGCCGCCTCACGCACCTCGCCGATCGCGTCGGCCAGTGTTTTTTTCGCCTCCGCCTGACAGAGAAACACCAGCTGCGCGCGGTTTTCTTCCAGCAGGTCAGCAGCGCGCTCCAACATGGCGGCGCGGGCTTCAACCTCGCTTGCTTTCCATGTTTCAAAGGCTGATGTGGCGCGCGAAAACGCCTCATCGCACTCATCGGTTGTCGTCACTTTTGGCTCGGCGAGCAACTCGCTATGGTCGATAATCGCATATTCCATATCTTGCACAGCGGCGCTATTGCCCATATCCACACCTTGCGAGTTGATTCGGTCGCTGTAAATTAGTTTCGGTAGCGGAATATTATTAGCAGGAAGTGAATCATTCTGGCGCGTGAGCGTGATTGGGTCGGCGAGCAATTCCGCCAGCGGCGCACTATGCATGCCATGCACGAACGAGCTGTTGGCACCATTTTCCAGAATGCGGCGAATGAGGTAGGAGAGCAGACTCGTTGAAGGCCCCACCGGCGCGTATATGCGGCAGCGGCGCGGCACATCCGCCAGCACCTCATCATAAAGCGCATCGCCCATGCCATGCAGGCGTTGGAATTCATATTCTTTGTCGCCCGCCATCTCGATAATCGTGGCGATGGTGCGGGCATTATGCGTTGCAAATTGCGGATAAAAATGATGCGGAGAAGAGAGCAATTTCGCCGCGCACGCCAGATATGAAACATCGGTGTGCATCTTGCGAGTGAACACGGGATAGCCAGGCAAACCGCCCTCTTGCGCGCGCTTTATCTCGCTGTCCCAATAGGCGCCTTTGACGAGGCGAACGGGGATGGTGCGCCCGGTGCTGGCCGCCAAATCGCGCAGATAATCAATCACAAAGGGTGCGCGTTTTTGATAGGCCTGCACCGCCAGCCCAAGGCCGTGATATTGCGAAAATTCCTTCTCATTCATCAGCGCCGTAAACAGCATGAGCATGATGTCAAGGCGCGTGGATTCCTCCGCGTCAATCGTCATCATCACGCTCCGACGTGCGGCCTCTTGCATCAGCGTGCGCAGGCGCGGCAAAAGCTCGCGCTGGAGCGCTCCGCGCTGGCGCAGCTCATAGCGCGGATGTAGCGCCGAAAGTTTGATGGAGATGCCATCGCGCAAATGCATATCCGCTGGAGCGCCAGCGGGCAGCGCGCGAATCGCGCCCAGATATTGCTCGAAATGGTGCTGCGCCTGCGCGTTGCTGCGCGCGCCTTCACCGAGCATATCATAGGACATCACGCAGGATTTTTCATGCCAACTGACCGAGTTCTTTTTCGCCTCTTCAATATTCTGGCCGAGCACGAACACATCGCCCATCAGCTTCATCGCGTGGCGCAGCGCCGAGCGCACCAACGGCTCGCCAATGCGCTGGGCAAGCGAGCTGAGGAAATCACGCGGCGAAAGATCAACAATTTTGCCCGCCAGCTCCAGCCCCAAACTACCGGCAGACACCAGCCACGGGCGACCAAGCCCCACATGCGCGTCCCAGTCACCGCTGGAAAGTTTGTCATGGATGAGCTGGTCAGCAGTGGCTTTGTCAGGAATGCGCAGCAGCGCCTCAGCGAGGCACATCATCATGATGCCTTCCTGACTGCCTAGATTATATTCTTGCTGAAAGGCCTCAATGCCGGAAAAATGCTGGCGCGCACGCACGCCTTCGACGTATTTTTTGGCGCGGGCATAGACAGCGCCCGACAAGCCATCGACCACCGAAAGCTGCGACAAAAGCTCACGCACCGCCTGCTCTTCATCCATGAAGGCCGCGCGGCTGACGTGAAGCAACGCCTCATCGCTTATCTCTGGTAGCATTTTTTATCCTTTTTTCCCGTCATCGCGAGGCCAAAGGCCTTGGCGATCCAGCTTTCTTCTCACGCTATTTTAAATTGACTGGATTGCTTCGCTACGCTCGCAATGACGACTACTACACTTTACGCACTTTGCTGCAAAAATGAAGCCCAAAATGAAACAGCTGAAATTTGCATCTCCATATTGGTTTTTTACGCCATCTGTGCTATGCTTTATATCTTGTTTAATTTATCAGGAGAATATCATGTCTGCACGCACCAAACCCTCCGCTCGCGCCAACTCGATGCCTGCCCTTCTGGCGCATGCGCTGGCCACCACGCTCGATCTGAAACTGCAAGTGAAGCAAGCACATTGGAACGTGCGCGGCCCGCAGTTCATCGCGCTGCATGAGCTTTTTGACCAAGTGGCAACCGGCGTTGAAGGCTTTGTTGACCAGCTGGCTGAACGCGCTGTGCAACTCAATGCTCCAGCGCAGGGCTTGCTCTCGGATGTGGCAAAAAATTCCTCGCTTGCGCCCTTCCCCGCAGGCTTTCAAGACGGCAGCAAGTGCGTCAAATTGCTCGCTGCAGCGCTCACCAAAGCCGCCGATGTGAACCGCAACGCGATTGACACATCTGACGAACTGGGCGATAAAGTGACTGCTGATTTATTTACGCAAGTTGCCAGCGGCCTCGATAAACTCCGCTGGTTCGTGGAAGCCCACCAGAAGTAGAGATTTATGGTTGCACCAGAACGAAAAGAAAAATTGCGGAAGCAGCTGGTAAACGAGGCAAAGTCTGTTGTTTATTATGAACACGCTTTGCCATACGGCGTGTTTCGCATAAAGAAAATTTTATATAGTATGGAGCTTCAGCAATACCCTGTTTTTGAAAAATATTATAGTGCATGTTCCGGACTTCCTGTAGGTTCCGAGCGAAGGCATTGGGACAGAAAATCTTTGGATACCTATGACAAAAAAATTATAAAGCTAAATGCTAAATTACAACCTGAAATTTTTGCAGCTTGTTATAAAATAATTGATACTTACCAATGAGAACTCTCGTTATTAATGCTGGCAGTTCATCGGTCAAATTCTCTGTGTTTGACACGGCGAGCAACGTGCAGATTTTCAAGTCCGAACTGCAGCGTTTAGAGAGCGTGGAAAAGGCCGTGGAAGGCATTCCCGCGCTGCTCGAAGCCGCGGGCATCACAACGCTGGACGCCATCGGCCACCGCGTGGCGCACGGCGGTTCGCAGCTCATGGATGCCTGCGTCATCAGCGATGATGTGGTCGCGGCTGTAGAAGATTGCATCTCGCTTGCGCCATTACACAACCCTCCCGCGCTGGCAGGCATTTCGGTTGCGCGCAAGAACTGGCCGGATGTGCCGCAAGTAGCCGTGTTCGACACCGCATTTCACCAAACCATCCCCGAGCGCGCCAGCACCTACGCCGTGCCCGAAAGCTGGCGAAATCTTGGCCTGCGCCGCTATGGTTTTCACGGCACCTCGCATAAATATGTGATGCTGCGCGTCGCCGAGGAACTAGGAACACCCGCCGCAGAACTACGCATCATCAGCTGCCACCTTGGCAACGGAGCCAGCGTCTGCGCGATTGAGCGCGGCGTTTCGGTCGATACCTCTATGGGTATGACTGCGCTCGAAGGCCTCGTGATGGGCTCGCGCAGCGGCGACGTCGACCCCGGCATGTTCGCATTCTTGTCGCGCACACTCGGTTTATCGCCGGAAGAAGTCGAGCTGGAACTCTATAAAAACAGTGGCCTCGCCGCGCTTTCGGGCGCAGGCAACGACATGCGCGACATTGAGCAGCGCGCAGGCGAAGGCGACAAAAAAGCGCAGCTTGCCATCTCGGTGTATGCCTATCGCGCGCGCAAATACATCGCCGCTTACGCAGGGGTGATGGGCGGTGTGGACGTCATCGCGTTCACCGGTGGCATCGGCGAAAACTCGGTTTCCATGCGCAAACGCATCTGCGAACGCTTCGATTATTTAGGCCTGATTTTCGATGAAGATTTAAACAGCGCCGTAAAACTCACCGATTCCGAAGCGCCGCAAATTCAGCAAAAAAATTCCCGCGTCAAAGTCATCGTCACACAAACTCGCGAACAGTGGATGATAGCGCAGGAAACCAGCCGCGTTGTTCGCGCTGCCGCCATGCCCCCGCGCCACTATCCGCCGATTCCGGTTGCTGTTTCCGCGCACCATGTGCACCTGACAAAAGAGACAGTGGAAGCGCTTTTTGGCAAAGGATATGAGCTAAAGATACACAAATCACTCACGCAAAAAGGCCAGTGGGCGGCGGAAGAAACCGTGGACGTTATCGGCCCGCGCGGCGAGATAAAATCCGTGCGCATTTTGGGCCCCTATCGCAGCGCAAATCAAATTGAGGTGGCTGAGACCGAAGCGTTTCACCTCGGCGTGGACGCGCCGTTGCGCCAATCTGGCCAAACGCAAAATACGCCTGTCATCACGCTGCGTGGCCCCGCGGGAACTCTACAAACTGACGGCATCATCGTCGCTAGCCGCCACATCCACACCAACCCGACGGATGCGGCGAAATTCGGTTTTAAAGATGGCGACATGGTGGAAGTAGAAGTGCGCAATGGCGCGCGCGACCTTGTGTTCCGCGATGTGCTCATCCGCGTGAACCCCGAATATACCACCGAAATGCACATCGACACCGACGAGGCCAACGCCGCGCACATCAAGCATGGCGGCCTCGGCGCGCTGATTCCTGTCAGCACCCACGTGGCGCAGATCACCAGCTGCCCGCACGGTTCAAACACGGATGGTTCGTGCAAACTCGCCCCCGTAGCCAGCGCCGCCTAATTTTCTTGTCACCCTGAGCGAAGTCTAAGGGTCTTTGAAGATTCCTCGACTACGCTCGGAATGACAAAAAAATCTCTAGCCAACACAAGCGCTACAAATAATGGGAAGCTCGATAACCGCGTGTGGCGCGAGCGCGACGCCTTTTTTCCGCAATTTCTCCAGATGGTCGATGACAGCGTGGTCATGCAATTCGCCCACCGCTTCGCACTTGCCGCACACCGTCAAAACCGATAGGGCGTGGTTGTGGTCAGCGTGGCAATTGCAGGCGATGAACGCGCCCAGTTCCTTGATTTTATGCACCGCGCCATTTTGCATGAGCCCGGCCAGCGCACGATAGATAATCGGCGGGCTTTTGATGCCCGAAGCGTTCAATTTCTCCAGCAAATGATAGGCCGTCATCGGCTTTTTTGCCTTGCGCAGGGCGTTGAGGACCAGCGTTTCCGCCGGAGCATCAAGTGAGGAAGGGCGAGCCATAATTTTGTTTCCTTTTATAGCCCCTCTCCCAAATGTGGGAGAGGGAAGCGACAGTGTAGCTGGAGCGGGTGAGGGTTTTTAGTTATCTTATAACAAACCGCTTTACACCTCCCGCGCGGCTGTGTAAAGAGTCATTTGTTTCACTATAACAATTAGGTCAACCATGCGCGTCCTTCAATGGCTTTCCAATCGATTTTGTCGCTGGCTTTCATTCCTTTTGATGTTGCTGGTGGTGAGCTCCGAGTGGATTTTGCACGCGCTCAACCTGCCGCATGTCGAAGGCTGGTGGGTTCCGCTCATGGGCAGCGGGGCATTTGCCAGCACCGCCGCCGGATGGCTCTATAAATGGAAAAAAAACCCGCCAAGCCCAACTGAGGAACAGACCTCAAACACGCCGGAAAATTAAATACTTACAATAGCTTGAATTATAAAGCTGCTATTGGTTGACCTTGCCCTGCCATAATGTTAAATTTTCTTTATTGTTCACCCAATAATGGCATAGGCCAATAATGAACGACACCACACAACCCAAACACCGTGGGACGATTATTGTCGATACATCCACTCTGCGCCACTTGATTGGAGAAATATCCCTCGATTTACTACAATCACCCCCACCCCCAAACGGCCTTTTAAAAACCGGATCCCAAGCGCGTTATCTCAATATCCTGACTTTTTTGGCAGATAATGGATATAAGATTATTATTCCCGAAATTTGTGCTTTTGAAACATGTGCTTTTTTGACTGATACTGATATCGAACAATGGTTTTCCATACCAGCAGGACGGCATGTAGGCTCAACTCATGACAGTGATTTCATTCAATCATGCAACGCTCTAAGGGGTGTAATGTCGCCATTTTTTGCCAATGCCGCACTGCCAGAAAACACCCCAAGCAAAGACAATCCTAATATTAACCTTACCAAAGATGCTCCTCCCGAAGTTCAGGCGCACCTTGACCCCATTATAAAAGCTAGCTGCGCAGCGGAAAGATCTCTTAAAGTCACCATTAAACCGCATAAACCGCACGCAAAAAGCAAAATTGCTGATGAAGCACGCAGCCAATTGATTCCCTTATGCCAAGCCACACATAATGCCCAACTTGGGGATGAAACAATTAGGTATCTCGTCCAAAAACTATCGCAGCAGCAGCCCAGTGAAAAAATATTTGTTCTTGCAGAAGATGGGGAGTTGGTTAGCTCCGTCAGGAAGAAAAATGTTCCCGCTATACAACTTAATCGCATGATGCTGCTCGCCATGAATTGTGGCCTGACTCAGCATATGGGATTAACTAAAACTCTAGCCAACATACTTAATGATGTCAGAGATTCATTTCACCGCATTCAGCCTCATAGTTCTTTTGTGCTCACGACCCCCAACCCTGATGATTTGAAAGAAGCTATAAAACTATGGAAAGCTGAAAGTTTAGTTGATTCATTCCGAGAATTAGCAAGTGATTTGAGTGCTTCATCACAGATGCCCGCAGAACAGACAGCCTCAGCTCCTTCTGCGCGTTCAGATATTATGAGAAAGTACTTAGAACGAAAACCACAAAAACCCTCTCCTTCTCCCGCCCCCGCCGGAAACGGGAACGGCACGCGCGGCCTATAACTCGCCCCAAAGCGCGGCATAAGGATTCTTTAACCATTTGTCCTTTATATTGTTTTTTTGGAGGACATATGAACGATACAAAAAAAGCCGAAGGCTGGATAACCGCCCCACTGCCCGAAAACGAAGATTCGCGCATCGCGGCGCTGCGCCGCTATGACATTCTCGATAGCGCGCCGGAAGATGGCTTTGACCGCATCACGCGCCTTGCCTCCGGCATCCTGAAAACACCGATTGCGCTGGTGTCGTTGGTGGATGTAGGGCGGCAATGGTTCAAATCGCACCACGGCATCGACGCCACGGAAACCCCGCGCGACATGGCGTTTTGCGCGCATGTGATTTTGGGCAATGACGTGATGGTGGTCGAAAATGCGAGCGAAGACCCGCGTTTTTATGGCAACCCGCTGGTCGCAGACAAACCTGAAATCCGTTTTTATGCGGGTGCGCCGCTGACCACATCCGATGGTTTTAATTTGGGTACGCTGTGTGTCATTGACATGCAACCACGCAATGATTTTGGCGACGAACAAAAAGCGGTTCTGGCTGATTTGGCCAATCTGGTCATCGATCAATTAGAGCTGCGCAATGCCATCCGCCGCGCGAATTTTGCGAACCTTTCCAAAAGCAAATTCATCGCCAATATGAGCCATGAAATTCGCACGCCGCTGAACGTTATCAGTGGCTTTACCACTATGCTCGAGGATTCCCCCCTCAGCCTTGAGCAGCGCGACCACGTGAAAAATATACGCACTTCTGGCGACGCGTTGATGGACATTGTCAACGATGTGCTCGACATTTCTAAGATCGAAGCGGGCAAGCTGGAGCTTGAAAATGTGCCATTTAATATCCGCAGCTTGCTGGGTGACCTCACAGGGTTGTTCTCGCTGAAAGCCGCTGAAAAATATCTGCCGCTGCTGACCGAATATGAAACGGACATGCCCGAATCGGTGCTCGGCGACCCTCACCGCATTCGCCAAGTGTTGATGAATTTGGTCAGCAACGCGCTTAAATTCACCGCCACCGGCCATGTCAAAATTTCCGCCGCGTATGACACCGAGCATGAGCAGCTATATTGCAGCGTCGAAGACACCGGCATCGGCATCAAACCCGAAAAGCTCGAACATATTTTTGATGATTTTTCGCAGGCCGACATGTCCACCACCCGCCAATTTGGTGGAACTGGGCTTGGCCTTTCCATCTGCCAGCGACTGATGCAACTCATGGGAAGCACGCTGGAACTTTCCAGCAATTTTGGCCATGGCAGCACGTTTTCTTTCACTCTGCATCTGCCGCTTTCAGACGCGGCGGCCAAAAAAGTAGCGGACGTTTCAACGCTGCCACTTTGCGCGAATGTGCTGGTGGTTGAAGACATGCCGTTTAACCAGAAAGTGGCTAAATATACGCTCGAGAAATTGGGCTGCGTGGTTGAAATTGCAGGCAGCGGCAGCGATGCACTCGCGCTCATGAAGAAAAAGCCCTATGATGTGATTTTTATGGACGTGCAGATGCCAGAGATGGATGGGCGCGAAACCACCCGCCAGATCCGCGCGCATGAAAAAGAGGCGGGAGAAAAACCCCGACTCATCATCGCCATGACCGCCAGCGCGCTTAGCGAAGACAAAGCCGCCTGCATGGAATGTGGCATGGATGAATTCACCAGCAAACCACTGCAACCAAGCGTTATCGAAGGCTTGATAAAAAGCCGGGTGGGATAAATTTATATGTATTTGTCATCCCTGCGAAGGCAGGGATCTTGCAGGCGAGGAAAATTTAAGATTCCTGCTTTCGCAGGAATGACAAGAAAAACACTTACACTCCTCGCAATGACAACAACATGACAAATGCGTCTGCTTGCTATATAACCTAAAGCGAATACAAAAAACTGAGCAGGGCAATGCTAGATAATATTTATTTTGAGAACAACATACCGCGCAACTTTGCGCTATTGTTTTTACTGCTGTCAGCATTTGTTTCTATTATGCTGGCGCTCATTCAACATCGCAAAAAACAAATTGATGATAACAGCGCCAAACCAGCAACGCCACAATGGCTGGTTGCTATTTTGGTTCTTCTTTTCTTTGGTGGCGCGTGGGTTGTGTTAGTGCATCAGAAAAGCCATCACGATTATGATGATGTGCGAGACTCTTATCATAAACATGCCACCACCGACACGGCAGTGGTGAAAAATCAAGTCAGCAAACTTTTTGGCAGCATCTATCACGATCTGCGCACCATTGCTGCGCTAACAAGCGTTCGCAATATTGACAGCAAATTACCGATGATTGACAGCAACGCGCATGAAACCATCCAACAGCTCTATAACTCGCTCCATGATGAAGCGAAAATCTCTGAGATTTATATCGTGCAGGCGGACATCAACCCTGACGCCATCGACCCACGCACTAAAAAACCACAAGAGCCACACTTCATGTTTGATAGCATGATCGGTGGGCGTACATCTCGTGAGCTAACGGGTGAAGATATTGTGATAAGTGACAACGACGCCGAAGAAGTCGAGATACATGAATATCGTGCGCTACGTGAGCAAATGGCATGGATAAAAGAGCACTACCCCACGCGCGCAAGCTTCAAAGGCAAGAATGTGCCGATGCTCAGCAGCAAGCCCGTCATCACCTGCGACAATTCACACTATAACCGCACGCGCGACAACAAAGACCGCACGGGCATTATTTTTTCCGTCCCCATTTATAGCCTAGAGGGGAAATTTCAGGGCACCGTTTCTGCCATTTTATTGCAAAATGAACTGCAAGCCGCGCTGCCCGACCAACATTATACGCTTATCAACCAAACGCAGGACTACATCATTGCTTCTAAGTCAGACGGCCAACAGACACTTTCAGCGCAGGCCGTCGCGGAGCAAAAACCCGACAGCAACCTCATCTATTCTGAGATCACTTCAATTGACACGCCCGATGTTCAAAACCAATGGGCGCTGTGGGTTGGCCTGCCCAATAGCCGCTTTGTCAATAGTGACGCCATCAGCAGTGTGCG
>RFOF01000044.1 GCA_009926845.1 Alphaproteobacteria bacterium | reverse complement strand
CGAAAAAGAAGTGTGGATCGTGGATTTTAAAAGCAACCGCCGCCCACCAAAAAACGCCATTCCCGCGGCTTATATCCACCAGATGCAGCTCTATCAGCGGGTGTTGGCGGCGATTTATCCGCAAAAACCTGTTCGCTGCGCATTGTTATGGACAGCGACCGCCCAGATGACAGTGCTTGACGAAGCGCTTTTGGCTACTTACATATAGTCTATCAACTAGAAAGGTACTTTATGACACTTCACATGGACGACAGCGAATTCGAAACCAAAGTGGTCGGCGGCTCCGGCGCATATCTCGTGGATTTTTGGGCTGAATGGTGCGGCCCTTGCCGCCAGATCGCTCCTGTACTCGATGAAATTTCGAAAGAGCGCGAAGGCAAGCTAACCGTCGTTAAAATCAACATCGACAAAAATCCAGCAACGCCACAAAAATTCGGCGTGCGCGGCATCCCGACCCTCATCCTGTTCAAAGACGGTCAGGCTGTTTCCACCAAGGTTGGCTCGCTGCCGAAAAGCAAGCTGCTTGAGTGGATCGACGCAACGATTAAATAGTGTCGCTCACGGATTTACTTGCGCGTTTTTCTGCTGATTTTGGCCTGACGGTGGTTGCCGCCAGCGAGATTGAATTTTATCTGCATGGCTCGGATGGCGGAAGCGTTGATGCTTGGCGGGCAGACGTCTCTGCCCGTTGCCTTGAGGCAGGAATTACCATTCATAAAATCGAAAAAGAACGTGGGCGCGAGCAGCATGAAATTTCATTGCAGCCGGAGGATGCGCTCAAAATGGTAAGCGATACCACCACGCTAAAGAACATTATTTCTGAAGCGGCGGCCAAGCAAAATTTTGTAGCGGATTTTTCCGCGAAACCAAGCGCCGACCAACCGGGAAGCGGCCTGCATATCCATATACATTTGGCTGATAGCACAGGCAAAAATATCTATTTCAAAAATGACGGGCAGATGAGTCAAGCGCTGGCCTATAGCATTGGTGGGCTGCTTGCGTGGCTGCCGCGTTCAATGCCCATTTTTGTACCCACGCCCGAGTCCTATGCGCGTTTTGTAGCGGACAGCAACGCGCCGACCACCGTCAGCTGGGGCGCCAATAACCGCACAGTAGCCATTCGCTTGCCTGACAAAGCACACGACAACAAACACATCGAGCACCGCGTGGCTGGCGCGGACGCTGATCCGGCCGCGGTGATACATATTATTTTAGAGGCGATATTCGACGGGCTAAAAAACAGAACCATGCCCGAAAGCCCACAAATTTATGGCGATGCAAGGCTTGCTAGCTATGGCCTGCCGCTACTTAAGCCCGTCAGCTGAGGTGCAGGATTTTTCTAAACGGTTGCAATATCCGGAGCGTCTACGCGTTTCATGCCGACGACGTGGTAGCCGCTATCGACATGCAAGACTTCGCCGGTGGTGCCAGCGCCAAGCTCGGAGAGCAGATACAAGCTTGCGCCGCCCACGTCTTCAATCGTGGTGTTGCGTTTCAGCGGTGAGTTATATTCGTTCCACTTGAGGATATAGCGGAAGTCGCCGATGCCGCTGGCTGCCAGCGTTTTTACTGGGCCTGCGGAAATAGCATTCACGCGGATGTTGCGCGGGCCAAGGTCAGCCGCCAGATATTGCACGCTGGTTTCAAGCGCGGCTTTGGCAACGCCCATCACGTTATAATGCGGCACGACTTTTTCAGCGCCGTAGTAAGTCAGCGTAATCATACTGCCACCATCGGTCATCAGCTCTGCTGCGCGGCGGGCAAGGGCGGTGAACGAATAGCAGGAGATGTTCATCGACAGCAGGAAGTTGTCCAGCGTGGTGTCCACGTAGCTGCCTTTAAGCTCGTTCTTGTCGGAGTAAGCAATGGCGTGCACCAGAAAGTCGATTTTGCCCCACTGTTTTTTCAGCTCGGCAAACACCGCATCCATGCTGGCAGCGTCAGTGACGTCGCAGGGAAGAATGATGGTCGAGCCAAGGCTTTTGGCCAGCGGCGTGACGCGTTTTTCGAGCGCTTCACCCTGAAAGGTGTAGGCGATTTCTGCGCCCTGCGCGTGGAGGTATTTTGCAATCCCCCACGCCAGCGATTTATCATTGGCGACACCCATGATGATGCCGCGTTTGCCTTTCATCAGCGTGCCAACCGGCGCGACCTGCTCTTTTTCAACTTCCGTCACTTATGCCTCTTTCTTATTGAACGATTTGCCATGAACCATCGGGCTGGCGGCACGCTTTGCCGAAGCCTTGCTCACTCTTGCCGCCGACCACAATATTCTGGCTGTATTCGCGGCAATATTGGCCTTGTGAATTTTGGTAATAGTTAGATGGTGTCACCGAACCATAGTTGCCGGTTTGTGGGTTTTTCCATGGCAGAGCCTGACCAGGCTGCGCATTTTCCAGCGCGCGCTGGGAAGTGTCGTGATACATAGCCATGTCCGCCTTATCCAGCGATGCACCAATAGAGCTGCCGAGGCCAGCGCCAAGGAGCGTGCCCGCGATGGTGGCAACAGTTTGGCCTTTGCCTTTGCCGATGTTGTGACCAAGAACGCCGCCGCCGATAGCGCCTGCGATGGTGCCTACGTCCTGCTTGTTGATGCTGCTGCCACCCTGGGTGAAGCCGCCGCCAGCTTGACCCATCGGCTGGCTGCAGGCAGCAAGCAATGCGGTGGAGGCGAAAAGGGCGATATATTTCGATGCGTTCATGACGAACTCCTTAAAAAATAACTGTTATATACATACGTTGCATATATGGGGCTCCATATATTCCACAAACATACGCGATTGGCAACTACCAAGAGGTGACAGGGGCGTTACAATCATGTAATAAAACTCTACTTTTGCTTCAAATCTGCTTGAAACGGAGCCTCCTCGAAAATGTCACATACTTTGTGTATGCTCATTTCCTCGGTATCCATTCCTTCGCGTTTTATCGCAAAAGCGAGTTTTTGAATGGGTTTCTAATGAACGGAAAAGTTTATTTAGTGGGGGCAGGGCCCGGTGACCCTGATTTGCTAACGGTTAAGGCGCTGCGGGTGATTGGTAGCGCGCAAGCGGTCGTCTATGATCGCTTGGTGTCTGACGATATTCTGGCGCTGATTCCGCACGGTTGCCCCCGTTTTTTTGCTGGTAAAAGCTGCAAACAAAAAGCCATGACGCAGGACGAAATCAACGCACTTTTAGTGTCGCTCGCGCAGTCGGGAAAGGATGTGGTGCGCCTTAAAGGCGGCGACCCGTTCCTCTTTGGCCGTGGTGGGGAAGAGGCACTGAAACTCGCCCACGCCGGAATCGAATTTGAAATTGTACCGGGCATCACCTCCGCGCAGGGCTGCGGCGCGTATGCGGGCATTCCGCTGACCCATCGAGGCCTTGCCACCGGCGTGCGCTTCCTCACCGGCCATCGTATGGCGGAGGAAGACGCCCTGAAACTCAACTGGCAAAGCCTTGCCGACCCGGAGACGACGCTGGTGGTCTATATGGGGCTGGTGAACCTTGAGATGATAGCGCAAAAACTGATGGAGCACGGCATGCCCGCCGATTTGCCCGCCGCCGCTATCCAACAAGGTACCACACAAAAACAGAATGTGTTGCTTACAACGCTAAACAAAATAGCCGCGCTGGCAGTGGAGCATAAACTCGAAGCACCTACCCTTATCGTTATCGGAAAAGTGGCGGCGCTGCATGAGGAATTGCAGTGGTTTAGCGATAATAAAATCGTAGCGGAGTCGAGATATTTCTCAAAAAATCAATAGCTTATTTTTAGCCCAGCAACTCTTTATATACTGACAGCGTCGCATCGCACATCGCCTGCATAGAAAAATGCTGCGCGTTGGCCATGGCGGCTTTGGAAATAGCCAGCGACGTTTCATCATCCAAATTCAGCGCGCGGTCGAGGGCAAAGGCCAGTTCGTTCGCGTCTCCGGGTGTCACCAACCAGCCAGTTTCTCCGTCTATCATCGTCTCGCGCGGGCCGCCGTGGTTGGTGGCGATAACGGGTTTGCCCATGGCCTGCGCTTCCATCACCACGCGGCCAAACGCCTCTGGCTCGAGCGAGTTGGACACAACCACTTTCGACAGCATGTAGGCCTCGGCGATGTAGCTGGTGTGGCGGGCGATGCGCACATGGCCGACGAGGTCGTTTTCGACGATGAATTTTTCCAGCTCGCTGCGGAAGGTGCTGTGGCCTTTGTCATCGCCCAATATCACCGCAAAAAAGTTGCGGTGTGGCAGCTTGGCGAGCGCCTGTAGGAACACGTCTTGCCCTTTCCAGCGCGTGATGCGCCCAGGGAGCAAGATGAGTGGCAAATCGTCTGGCAGGTTCCACTCTTTGGCCAGCGCGATCATGCGCTGCGGCGAATAAGAAACGGGGTGGAAAAGTTTCAGGTCAACACCACGATGGATGATACGGATTTTTTCTGGGCTTGCGTCAGGATAATTTTGTTTGATGTGCTCGACGATGAAATGCGAAATGGCAATGATGCGCTCGCCACGTGTCATGATCGCGTTATATTTTTGCTTCCATTTATTTTGAATGTTGTAGGTGCCGTGGAAGGTGGTCATGAAATGGCAGCCCATTTTCTTCGCCGCCAGCCAGCCGCTCCATGCTGGTGCGCGCGAACGCGCATGCACAATATCCACCCGCTGCTCGCGCACGATTTTCGCGATGCGATGCGAGTTGCGCCAAATCGTCCACGGGTTTTTGCTGTGCAGGGGCAAGGTGATGTGCGTTGCGCCCGTTGTGGTCACTTGCTGAGCCATCGGCCCGCCGGAAGACGCCACCAACGCCACGCCGCCCGCCTGCACAATGGCGCGGGCAACATCAATCGTGCCGCGCTCAACCCCGCCACTTTTCAGGCTGGGGAGGACTTGCAGGATGACGGGTGGGTGAGGCATAGCAGATGACCAGATGACAGGATGACCAGATAACCAAGTGACAAAATGACCAGAACATGATGTAAGTCAAGTCCTAGGTCATCTAGTTATCCGGTTATCTGGTCATCACATGCAATTTCTTTCTTTCCCAAACAAAAAGCTCGCCTATGTGCTCTGTGGAGGTGCATCGCCGACGATGGTTTTTTGTGGTGGTTTTAAATCAGACATGACGGGCAGCAAGGCGCTCGCGCTCGAAGAATTTTGCCGTGCGCGCGGGCAGCGTTTTTTGCGTTTTGATTATACCGGGCATGGCAAGTCGAGCGGCACGTTCACTGATGGCTGCATCGGTGATTGGTTCGCGGATGCACTTGATATAATAGATGAACTGGCGGGCGAGAAATTCATCCTTGTTGGCTCTTCCATGGGCGCGTGGATTTCGCTTTTGGTGGCGCGTGCGCGGGTGGAAAAGTTGGTGGCGTTTGTCGGCGTGGCCAGCGCGCCAGACTTCACCGAAAAACTCATCTGGAATCAGATGACACCCGAACAGCAAAAGCAGATGATGGAAGAGGGCGTGTATTACGCGCCGTCATGTTATGGCGATGAGCCCTACGCCATCACCAAAAAATTGATTGAAGACGGGCGAGGGCACTTGTTGCTGGATTCGCCGATTGCGCTGAATGTACCTGTGCGCCTTCTGCATGGAACGAAGGACGAAGACGTGCCGCACGCCATTTCCGAGTTGTTGCTGGAGAGAATAACCTCAGCGGATAAGTCACTGACGTTGATTGAAGGCGGCGATCATAGGTTGAGTGAGCCTAAATATTTGAAGTTGTTGTGCGAGGTGGTTGAGGGCATCATTAAAAGGATGCTTTCACCGTCATAGTGCAAAGTGAACTGACGTCTAGATCTACAAAGCGGTTAGAATTAAGAATATTATATTTGGGAATGGTATCATTTGTAACGCAATAATTAGAATTTGCACCTGCAGGCCCTACATCAGGCGCCCCTATCAATGCACCTGTGGGATCTGATATGGGCATAAAACTAATGGTGTCAAGCCCTGAATCGTAACTATCATTTCCGGAAGCAAGAGCCTTTCCAGATCGCGGCAGGCCATCGTCCAGCTTGCTGTCGATCGCCTGCGCTTAACTAGCAGTTATTGCCGCAGTAGCACTACCATCCATAATTTCTGACACAAGCCAATAATAATGGCCGTCGCCAGAATTTGAATCTGAAAAGAACTGATTTCCAGGGCTAACCGCTGCTGCATTCATCCACATGACCGCCCACTCTGCTGGATAGCCTTTTTGCCCTCCTTTAATGACAGACGGAACATAGCGATAAATGCTGCTAAAAGCATTATCTTTAACATTACCAATCAATCCTGCATTTTGCAGCCACCAAAATGCTGTGTAATATTCATCAAATGAGCCATTATTGTTGATCATTCCATCGTTATTGCCATTCCATGGATCATTCGTTACCATCGCTGGAGAGGGAGATGTTGGCGATTTAAAACCAAACTGCTCAGCATTTTTACAATCACCAGAGATACAGCCATATTTGAGCTTGAAGGTATTAAAGGCCGTATCAAATTGCTCCACCTGCTTTGCTGTGGCTCGTATTTCCGAGGCTTTTATCAACTCACGGCCAACAAGCACACCGCCGAAGACTAAACCAACGATGACTAACACAATCGAAATCTCTAACAATGTAAATCCGGTTTTGTTTTTCATGACATTGAAGTTAACCGCCTAGGATTTAATAAAAAGCTAATGCTTTGATGGGATGTTTTTTATCAACGCGTGTTTCTTACAGCGCGAATCACCACAATCACGAACATGATGCCGCCAATGATGGCCAGCAGGCCGCCCGCGCCCATGAAGCCGAGGGCGGCTTTGACGTCTGGCGGCAGATCGGCCATGCCGCCGGGGGTTTTGCGCAAGACCCCATATCCACCCGACCAGGCAAGGCCGGAGATGTGCATCAACTGGCCAACCCCATAAACAATTGGTTGCCAGAAGGCGAGCTTCCAGCGCGACACATCCCGATAGCCAAACTGCGGCAAATAAAGATACGCCGCGCCCATGAAGGCGAGCGTGATGCCGACGATGGAGCCGTGATAATGCGCAGGAATGACCACATTTTGGCCTTGAATGAGGCCGCCGAGAACGCCGCCATAGCCAAACAAAATAATCGACATGATGAGTGTTGACCAAAGCGCCTTTTTATCCGGCGTTTTGCGCCAGATTTTTGGCAGTAGCAGCAGTGTTAAAACCGTGGGCGCAATGCCGCCGCCGCCAATCATGAGCTGTGTGAAGAAATCGCGGTGCTCCATCGAGGTGATGTCATACAAAGTGTAGCCAAGTGGGGAGGCGATTGCGGCAAGTAGGCCAATGGCAAACAGGGCAATTATAAAATTGTCATTCCGACCGACCATAGGGAGTGGAGGAATCTTAGATCCCTCGGCTGCGCTCGGGATGACAATAATGGCGCGTGCCAACAGCAGCCAGCACACCATCAAAATTTGTGTATGCGCGAACTGCAGAATATGGCCGCCACCCCAGAAGCCAAGCTCATAGCGCTGTTGGCCTTCAATGATGTCAGGCATGCGTTTGAATGACCAGAAAAACCCAGCGATGGAAAGCAGGGCGATCAGCGCGGTGGAATAGATGCCAAATTGCAGCGGCGCGTCGAATACGACTGAGAATTTCTTTGCGGTGTAGACCCGCGCGAGCATCAGCCCCGTGCCGCACAAAATCAGCGAAAGGCCGAAGAAAAATATCGGGCTGGTGATGACGGGAATATAGTTGCTCATCAGCGCCACCGCCTTGCTATCCAGCGGCGATGCGGCGATGGAAAGCGAGCCAAAAGCAAAGCAGAGCAGGGCGGCTTTTTCCATGCCATAAATGATTTCGCGGGCAGGGGCTGCAAGCAGGCTCATGAACATGCAGGCGATCGCCAGAAACCACACCAGAACCGACAAATCCACATGCACCACCAGCGCCTCGTGGAACAGGCGGATGAACAGCGGCATCTCCTTAAATTGCGGCGTGCGCGCCACCACTAAAATAAGCGAATATAGCCCCGCCACGCCAAGCGCGGCCGTGCCGAGCAGAAGCCATAGGCGGGAGAGGGATGTGGTTCGTGGTTCGTGGTTCGTGATTCGTGAGAGCATATATAAAAAATCCACATTATTATCGACTTTTGGACAATGGATGATAAACCCTATCTATGTCAAACACCAACCACGAACCACGAACCACGAACCACGTTTTTTACTGGCTCATCGCCTGCGCGCTGATGGTGGCGCTGATGGTGGCTGTCGGTGGCTACACGCGGCTTTCCGGCTCTGGCCTTTCTATCACCCAGTGGAAACCTATCCATGGTGTCGTGCCGCCGTTGAACCTGCAGGAATGGCAGGAGGAATTCGACGCTTACCGCGCCACGCCGCAATTTGCCAAGGTCAACAGCGGCATGAGTCTGGATGAGTTTAAGGGCATTTTCTGGCCGGAATTTTTGCATCGTTTACTTGGTCGGCTGGTGGGGTTGGTTTTCCTGTTGCCGCTGGTTTATTTCGCGGTGCGAAAAAAGATTTCACGGCGATTTGGCCTGCGGCTTGCCGCCATTTTTGCCCTTGGCGGTGTTCAAGGGTTTATGGGCTGGTTTATGGTGGCCAGTGGGCTGGTGGATAACCCCTATGTGAGCCACATTCGCCTCGCGATGCATCTTTCGTTGGCATTCTTGATATTTGCGCTGATTCTGTGGGCGGCGCTTGATGTTCGTCATCCCGGCGAAGGCCGGGATCCACGCCTTACTGGGCTGAATAGAAAAACGTGGATGCCAGCCTACGCTGGCATGACATTGTGGTTCGCGATTCTCTGTGCGCAAATCATCCTTGGTGCGTTGGTGGCTGGGCTGCACGCTGGCCTTATCTACAACACTTGGCCGCTGATGGACGGGCAGTTAGCACCCGCCGATATAGCCACGAATACGCCAGTTTTGCTGCAGTTTATCCACCGAAAACTTGCAATTGTTGTGGCGCTTGGCTTCCCGCTTTGGTGGTGGTGGCAGCGTAAAAACCAAGCTATTTCGCGCCTTTACGTGGTTGTTATGGGGTTGATTTTCGTGCAATTTGTGCTCGGCGTGCTGACACTGATATATGCAGTTCCGCTGGCTTTGGCGCTGGCGCATCAGCTGAACGCGCTGCTATTATTTGCTTTTTCTGTGGGATTGATGCATAAATTGCGCCGGTTGATGTAGGTCAAGGGCAGGCCACCGCGCAGGGGATATAAAATTTTACATGACTGATTTTGACTACGCACAGTTTTTTGAGGCCAGCATCGCGCAGTTAAAGCGCGAGGGTCGCTATCGCGTATTCAATGATCTGGAGCGCCGCGCGGGCGCATTCCCGCTGGCCAAAAGCCATGCCACCGGCCGCAACGTCACCGTCTGGTGCAGCAACGATTATCTCGGCAAATTTCATAACTCTTCCACTTCCATAACAGTCCATTATTTCCAAACATTCTTTTTGGGTCCCGGTACCCGTTCCTCCGCCAACCGTACCTACCAGTAAAGATGGGATGTGCAAACTGATATACAAATCCCCATTTTCAAGAACTTCGCAATTTGATGTGGCAACATGAGACGAAGTCAAATCTGCCATGTCTTGGCCACACGCCAAAAAAATTCCTGCCAAACAGTTAGCCACCTGGCAATTAATACCTCTCATATTAGAGCGCATACTGGCTAAATACCCTTTTCTCCATAAAGATTCCATTTGTCTAGGCGTAACTCGGAGCTTTTTTAATTGAGACGGAGGAATCCGTGCTTCTGCAAACGCTGATTTTCCAAAAGTCTCCATATTTATATGGTCAGAGATTTTTTTAACCGCTGAATAATTTGAGCGTTCTGTAAATTTGTACCCAGTTTGGGATTCAATAAACTCACATGCAGCCAAAGTTGCGACATTAATCATATTCATACCTTGAGCATCCGCGGTATTGAATAAAAATTTTGTGAGAAGCATCTGCCGGTATTATAAACAGTAGTAATCGCACCTTCAGTGGTTGCAAATGGCACATAGTATTTTCCGTTGGCATATTGCCCATTTATAAGAATCGGGCCCATTATTGCTAACGGAAATTGGGCAACCCCGATTAAATTTTCAATGTTACCTTCCCATTTTTTATTCGGAACTTTGCGACCTCTAATATATTCCAACTTCTTATTCAGAGCCTGTTCCAACCACTCAAGCCGGCCATGAACAGCATCATCGGAATAGTCGTCCAGACCGAATTTTGGAATTCTGTCGGAAATATTGCGAATTTTAAACGCAATAGAATCAGCATGCAGACAAACTTTTTCTCTAGATAAAGTATTATCGCCATAATTAGAAGCAATATTATCGGGAAATGAATCAGGCAAAGCTCTGGCTCCTAATTACGATACAGCGGAAAAACTCAGATATCCGACCCGCTATAAAAATGTTTTTAAGATTAAAAATGGATTCGAAGATTATATCTCACGTCCCCCAACGCGGATAGGCGAAATCGCTTACCCGCGACAGCGAGCAGATTGGGATGAAGTGTGCGGTTTTCGCTGTGGGTAAGTCGCGCGGCGTTTAGCACAGCTAAATGAGGGTTACGCAACGTGCTTTCTGTAAAAGTGATTCGACAGGGTCAAGAAATTACCTTCGTTTTTTTGGTGTATCCGCAACTTATCGCACGTATTGATCGCGTGGGACAAGCGTTTTAGATTTCGACAATTTTCACCTATAAGCAAAAAAACTCTATATTTTTTTAAATTATAGGCAAAAAAAATTGAAATTTTTCGAGGCGCCTTTTATACTATTTTTCCAATGAACCATCGTTATCTGGAAAAAAATATTCTAGAAGACCTCAATGAAAAAATGGTGTTTTTGGGCGGACCGAGGCAGGTTGGAAAGACAACTTTGTCTCGCGATATTTTGTCTCACGGCGGACTCCCTAGTATTTATTTGAATTGGGATAACGACCAAGATCGAAAAGCGATATTAACTGCCCACTGGCCAGCCGATCCTCACCAAATTATTTTTGATGAAATAACAGTTGGAGCTTCGAGTGACATTGAAAGAGCAACTTCTTTAGCACGAAAAATGGTAACTGAATTTGGAATGAGTGCTTTGGGTCCAATTTCTTTTGACGGTCATCATGGAAGTTATTTCTTAGCAAAAGAGCTTGGAGAAGGCCCTCTTTATAGCGAAGAAACCTCCGCAAGAATCGACGCAGAAATTAAACAAATAATCGATAGTTCTTATAAACAAGCAGTTAAAATCTTGAAAGAAAATAGAGATATTTTAGACGAAGTTACAAATAGACTATTAGAAAAAGAAACAATTGACTCAACAGAATTTAATGAAATTCTTAATAAGTCATCATGAAAAAAGTTGTAATTGTTGATACTTTTAATTTTTTACACAGAGCATTTCATGCAATTCCAAAATCTTTTAGAGCTCCGGATAATACTCCAACTAATGCAGTGTATGGAGTTTGCTCTATGCTTATATCTTTAGTTAAAGAAACCAAACCTGATTGTGTTTTAGCAGCTCTTGACTCTCAAAAACCAACTTTTCGATCTGAAGAGTTTTCAAATTATAAAGCTCAAAGAAAAGAAATGGACGAAGAGCTAAAAGTTCAAATTCCGTATGTTTTTCAAGCAATAAACTTACTCGGTATTCAGACAATAAACTGTGAAGGTTATGAAGCAGATGATGTAATTGGAACTTTAGTTACAAATCTAAAAGATGAAGCAGAAGTTTATATTGTTTCAAATGATAAAGATATGTGGCAATTAATTGATAAAAATGTTTTTGTGCTAATTCCAAACACCAAAGGAACATTTGAAAAAATTGACGAAGCCGAAGCTTTAAAAAGACTTGAGTTTGACAAAAAAAGACTTGTAGATTTTAAAGCATTAAGAGGAGACACTTCTGATAACATTCCTGGAGTTTATGGTATTGGAGAAGTAACTGCTAAAAAATTAATATCTAAATATTCTTCTATTGAGGATATCTACAAACATATAAACGAAATCGAACCCGAATCTTTGCAAAAAAAATTAATTGAAAATGTTGAAACTGCATATATGAGTTTGAAACTTGCAACAATTGTAACCGATGCTCCTGTTAGGTTTAATCTTTCTGATTGCAATTTTAATTTTTCTCCAACAAAAGAACTTACTGAAATGTTTCAAAAATTGAATTTTAAATCACTCCTTAAAAGATTAAATGTCGATACAAAACAAGTAAATAATTTGCCAGTCCCTGAAAATCAAGGGTCTTTATTCTAATTATGAATTTGAAAGAGTTAGTTTTAGAAGTAGCAAACAGGCTTGAGCAACATAATTCTTCTCCAGAAACAGAGTTAATTCACGAAAATCCCAGAGAATTGTTGATTGCTGTTTGTTTGTCGGCTCAAACTACTGATAAAAAAGTAAATGAAGTGACATATAAACTCTTCAAGAGATATCCTTCTTGGGAAAGTTTGGCTGATAGTGATTTAGATGAACTTACTGCGATAATTAGACAAGTGAATTTTCACAAAGGAAAAGCGGTTCGGCTTCAGAAAGCTGCCCAAGTTATTTTACAACAATTCAACGGAGAGGTTCCTCAAAACATGAATGATTTAATGAAAATTCCTGGGGTTGCTCGAAAGTCAGCTAATGTAATTTTGAACGAAGCCTTTAACAAAGCCGAAGGAATTGTTGTTGATACTCATGTTTCAAGAGTTTCTAAACGCTTAGGTTTAACCAAAAATACTGACCCTAAAAAAATTGAAAAAGATTTAATGGAAATTTTGCCAGAAAAATTTTGGAGAAATTTTTCTGGCAATGTGGTTTTGCACGGAAGATATGTATGCCGAGCACAAAAACCTTCTTGTGCTGAGTGTAAATTAAATGACATTTGTCCAAGTGCATTTAAAGTTTAGTTTTATTAGTTTGATGGATAAGCTTTGTTGATTTCTATAAGAACTTCTGTATTTAAATCTTTCTTTTGAAGATCCATTCTGATTCCATTTAGGAATAAAGTTGGTGTTCCTCTTACATTCAATTTTTGAGCCATTTCAATATCTTTGTTTACTTG
>RFOF01000043.1 GCA_009926845.1 Alphaproteobacteria bacterium | reverse complement strand
TCTGGACTACGGCACCTATGGTACCGCTGGTTTTTTCGGTGATGAATCTGAAGAAAACATCAACAAAATCAGCTACTACACCCCACGCTTCTCTGGCTTTCAAGCTGGCGTAAGCTATGTGTTCAGCAACGTTGCTGGCAACACCGGTACCGGCGTTGTTCGCACTGACACTGCTGGCCAAGAAAACATCCTCTTGGGTGCTGTAAACTATGAAGGCAAATTCAGCGATGTTGGCGTGAAATTGGGCGCTACCGGTGAACATGGCAAATCGACGACCACTGCTGAAGATCTGCGCACTTGGCAGGTTGGCGGTCAAGTTGATTACATGGGCTTCAGCGTTGCTGCTTCCTATGCTGATCTCGGTGACAGCTATCGTGCTGCTAACTCTGGTCTCGATGACAACAACTTCTGGACCGTTGGTGCAGCGTATGAAACTGGCCCATTCGGCGTTTCGGTTACCTACCTGAAATCCAACTACGAAGTTTCTACCACCACCGATACCGAGTTCACCAACCTTTCGTTTGGTGCTGACTATAAACTCGCTCCTGGCCTGACTCCATATGCTGAAGTTAGCCTGGTTGAAGTTGACGGTCCAGGTACCGGCACTGCTAACGACAACGAAGGCACTGTATTCCTCGTGGGTTCAGCTCTCTCCTTCTAATTTAGAAGAAGATACGATACTGGGAAAGGGCGGTGCTTGCACCGCCCTTTTTCTTTGTGTATGGTGTGACCTCAAATTGTAAGAGGACACACATCCATGAAAAAAATACTCGTCGCACTTGCCGCTATCTTCGCCCTTTCAGCATGCTCTGGCATAGATTCACAGGCTCCTGAAACCCCTAAAAGCAACAAAGATCTGCGCCGTGAAGCACGCGGACGCTTAACCGGTGATGATGGTTTGTTGCTCTCTGGCGATAAAACAGAAGACACGGGTGGCCCAAGCGCTATTGGCGTCAACATCTTCCTCTGGCGCGCGACGCTGGACACGCTTTCTTTCATGCCGATCACTTCGGCGGATCCCTTTGGCGGCACCATCCTCACCGATTGGTATGAAGACCCCAAAACCCCCGGCGAACGCTTCAAGGTCAACGCAGTTATCCTCGATAAGACGCTGCGCGCTGATGGTGTGAAAGTCACCGTATTCCGCCAGAAAAACACAGGTGGCAGCAATTGGCGCAACCAGAAGGTGGCCGACAACACAGCCCGCGCACTGGAAGACACGATTCTCACCCGCGCACGCCAACTCCGTGTGGCGCAATTAGGGAAGTGACATATTTTCTTAGCGGTTTACCGCTTAGAAAATTGTCATCCCGGAATCAGCCGAGTCCAAAGCTTGCTTTGGAAAAACGAGGCTAGATATCCGGGATCTCAGGCCGTATATGTTGAAACTCTAGATCCCCGCACAAGGCGGGGATGACAGTATAAAAGACAAGAAAATGACGCAAGAAATTCCACGCTATAATGTCCGTGAAACGGAAGCCAAATGGCAGCGCCATTGGCACGAGAAAAACACTTTTGCCGCCACCGAGGACGAAAAAAAGAAAAAATATTACGTTCTCGAGATGTTCCCCTATCCGTCTGGGAATATTCACATGGGGCACGTGCGCAACTACACGCTGGGTGACGTCGTAGCACGCAGCAAACGCGCGCAAGGCTATAACGTGATGCACCCGATGGGCTGGGATGCGTTTGGCCTGCCTGCGGAAAATGCAGCGATTCAAAACAGCTCGCACCCGGGCGACTGGACGTTTGCCAATATTGACACCATGCGCGGGCAACTCAAGCTCATCGGCCTTGCCTATGACTGGCAGCGCGAGCTCGCGACCTGCACTCCTGAATATTACAAGCATGAGCAACAATTCTTCCTGCGCTTCCTCAAAAATGGCCTCGCCTATCGCAAAGAAGCGCTCGTCAACTGGGATCCGGTGGACAACACCGTGCTGGCCAACGAGCAGGTGATTGACGGCAAGGGCTGGCGCTCGGGCGCGCCGGTGGAGCGCCGCACTTTGTCGCAGTGGTTTTTGCGTATCTCTGATTTTTGTGAGGACTTGCTTGCGGGGCTCGATACACTTGAGAAATGGCCTGATAAGGTCCGGCTCATGCAAGAAAAATGGATTGGCAAATCCTACGGCGCTATGGTGACGCTCAAAGTATTGTGCAAAAAACCCGGCAAAGATCCCATAGAGAGCAACATCGAAATCTATACCACCCGCCCAGACACGTTCTATGGCATGAGCTTCGTGGCCATTGCGCCTGAACATCCTTTGGCGCTTGATATTGTGGCCCATAATCCTGAGGCGGCGGAGTTCGTCGCTGAATGCGCACGCGGTGGCACCTCAGAAGAAGCCATCGAAAAAGCCGAGAAAAAAGGTTTTGATACTGGCCTAGTCGCCGTCAATCCATTTACCGGAACTGAGCACCCGCTCTACATCGCCAATTTCGTGCTTATGGGCTATGGCACTGGCGCGGTGTTCGGCTGCCCGGCGCATGACCAGCGCGACTTTGAATTTGCGGTGAAATATGGGTTGCCGGTTCTTCCGGTTGTTAGTCCCCAGTCGCCAGTCGCCAGTATAGTAGAATCTTCTGGAGACCAGAGACTGGAGACTGAAGACTTACCCTACCTTGGCGATGGTTTTTTAGTAAACTCTGATTTCTTAAATGGCCTGTCAGTGGACGAGGCTAAAAAAGCCGCCACCTCCGAGCTTGAAAAGCAGGGCTGCGGCACTGCTAAGGTGAATTATCGCCTGCGTGACTGGGGCGTTTCCCGCCAGCGCTATTGGGGTTGCCCGATTCCTATCATTCACTGCGAGGTGTGTGGTATTGTGCCCGTGCCTGAAAAGCAGCTACCTGTTGAGCTGCCGCGCGATGTAAAATTCGATAAGCCCGGCAACCCGCTCGACCACCACCCGACATGGAAACATGTGGATTGCCCGCAGTGTGGCAAGCCGTCGCGCCGCGAGACCGACACGTTTGACACGTTCTTCGAATCCAGCTGGTATTTTGCGCGCTATACCGCGCCTCACGCTGTAGAAGCATTCGACGCCAAGGCGCTGGCCTATTGGATGCCGGTGGATTGCTATATCGGTGGCATCGAGCATGCGGTGCTGCATCTGCTGTATTCGCGCTTTTTCAGCCGCGCGCTGAACAAATGCGGCATGGTGGATTTCAAAGAGCCGTTCGTGCGCCTAGAAACGCAGGGCATGGTCTGCCACGAAACCTATAAATCCGAAGAGGGCAAATGGCTTTCGCCGGAGGAAATCACCCCCGCTGGCGCAGGCAAATACACCGAAACCAAAACCGGAAAGCCCGTTGCTGTTGGTCGCATCGAGAAGATGAGCAAAAGCAAAAAGAACACGGTTGACCCGCGCTATATCATGGAAACTTATGGGGCGGACGCGGCGCGCCTGTTCATGCTTTCAGACAGCCCACCCGAGCGCGACCTGGAATGGAGCGATGCCGGCATTGAAGGCGCGTGGCGCTATATCAACCGCGTGTGGAAGCTGGTGCTGGAAAATAAAGCAGCGCTTGGCGCGGCGCTGCAGGATAACGACGCGAGTTTGCCGATTCGCAAAGCCACTCACAAAACGATTGCTGCCATTGGTGATGACCTCGAAGCCTTTCGTTTTAACAAGGCCATTGCCCGCATTCGCGAGCTGACCAACTTCCTTGAAGGCGTGAAGCTTGATGCGCAAAATAGCGGGGCATTTGCCGAAGCGATCAAAACGGTGATTCAACTGCTGAACCCCTTCATGCCACATTTGACGGAAGAATTGTGGGAGCAGCTGGGCAACAAAAACACCTTGGCTGATGTGGTGTGGCCGGTGGCTATTCCTGAGTTTTTGGTGGATGATTCCATCACCATCGCCATCCAGATTAACGGCAAGCTGAAAACCACGCTTGAACTGCCCAAAGATATGGACGCGAAGCTGGTGGAAGAAAAAGTGCTTGAACTTGCCGCGATAAAAGAGGCAATTAAAGACTTACAAGTGGCGAAGATCATCGTTGTACCAAACAGGATCGTCAATGTTGTGGCAAAATAGATTTTTGGTTTTTCTTGCGTTGCCGCTGCTGCTTTCCGCGTGCGGCTTTGAGCCGATGCACGCGAAAAATAAAACCAATCAACAGCTTTTTGCCGGTGTGCGTATCGACCCGATTCCTGACCGCGAAGGGCAGATTCTGCGCATGCGCTTGGAGGATAAGCTCAATCCCAATGGTGTTGTGCCCCCTAATCCAGCCTATCGTCTTTCCGCAAATTTGACCAAAACAACAGGTGCTATCGGGGTTGCGCGCGATGGAACAGTTTCTCGTTATAATATGTATCTCGATTCTAAATATACGCTCTATCGCAATTCAGATGAGAAAGCCGTCACCTCTGGGAATATTCGCCAGGTAAGCAGCTATAATAATTTGACCAACGGCTATTTTTCGACCTTTGTGTCCGAGCAGGATGCGCTCAAGCGCGGCGTCGAAGCTATCAGTGAAGATTATTATCAACGATTGAGCCTCTATTTGTCGCAGCCGGACGCGGGCGAGCCAATGAAAGACCAGCCCAAGCCCATTGACCCAAATGCGCCGCAAACTCCAGCATTTCCGACTATTCCGGCAATGCAGAACTGGAACAGTAATTATTGATGAGCATCAGCGCCTTTGCCACAGCTGACGTTGCTAAGGCCATAAGAGAGTGGCTGGAATGGCTCGCGCAAGTGCGTCGCGCATCCAAACACACCACCATCTCCTATGCGCATGACATCGAGCATTTTCTGGCGTTTATGAGTGGACATCTCGGTCAGCGTGTGGGCATCCGCGATCTGGCCACGCTTGAAGCGCGTGATATCCGTGCATGGCTCGCCAGCCGCACCGGAGAGTTCGAAGCCAGCAGCTCTGCTCGCGCCCTTTCTACCGTCAAAAGTTTTTTTCGCCGTTTGGAGAGCGAGGGCAGAATCAAAAACGCCGCCGTGTTCCATATTCGTGGGCCGCGCATGAAAAAGGCATTGCCCAAAGCATTGGCGCAAGATCAAACGCAAACCGCCCTTACAGGCATCGAAGCGCTGCAAGACGAGGTTTGGGTCGGCAAACGCGATCTGGCGCTCCTCGTGCTTATTTATGGCTGTGGCCTGCGCATCAGCGAAGCATTATCACTCACCTATGGTTCGCGCCCACAAATAAATCAGGGGGGCGACCACATCACCATCACCGGCAAGGGCAACAAGCAGCGCATGGTTCCGGTGCTGCCGATTGTGCGTGAGGCAATAGAGGATTATCTGGCGCATTGTCCGCATGTGTTCACGGCCAGCAGCCCGCTTTTTCTGGGCGTGCGGGGCAAGCCACTAAATGCAGCCATCTTTCAGCGCCAATTGCAAAAATTGCGCGGTGCGCTCGGCTTGCCAGAATCGACCACGCCACACGCCTTCCGCCATAGTTTTGCCACCCATCTGCTTTCTTCCGGCGGCGATTTGCGCTCGATTCAGGAATTGCTCGGCCATGCGAGCCTGTCGACCACCCAGCGCTACACCCACATCGACCGTGAACGCCTGATGGAAGCCTATACCAACGCCCACCCGCGGGCCTAAGCTTCTTCAATTGTCTGATGACCGACATCAGAGAGATTGCGGGCGATGGCGGCGACATAGGCGCCGCTGGCTTCAGGCAGTTTGGCGGGTTGCTGGGGTAGCACCGCCGCATAGTCATTATTGTAGGTGGCCTCGGACACATCATCTGCGACACTGATAACGATGCTTCCGCTGCGTGTGTCGCGCGTCAATTTTATCACGGGCAGCGCAAGCGTGCTGGCGGTGAGGGCGGGGGCATCACTGGCGGGCTGCGATGGAGCTTGCGGCAGCGTGCGTTGCGGCTCGCGAGCCACAGCTTTTTCCTGCTGCACCAACTTGCCGAACACGCCCGCAGGCTCAGGCTCGGGAACGCCCGCATCACTAGGCTTGTAGCGCACCTCGCTCAGCTGCACTAATTTTTCATAGACCACCAGAAGCGCACGTGCATCTTGCCCGCCGCCTTGCCCTATGAGTTGGGCAAAAAAATTGGTCTGCGCAGTGGCGATGCCGTCGGCACTGTTGTTTGAAAAATAAGACGCGAAATTTTGTGAGGGCGCGGCCGTGTCAGGCGTTTCGGGAGGCGAAATGGCCACCTGCGTGTTGTTGCCCCTTGCATTATTATGCACCTCTGCGCTAGAAACAGGCGGCACCACATTGTCAAATTCTGGGCGCACGGCAATCGTTCCCGGCATGCCGCTACCTGCAAATGCAGCGACAGGGGGAAGGGGGTTGACGTTGACGCTTGGTATCATTACGGTTCTCTATCTGTTGGGCACCTCTATAAACTCTACTTTGGCTTCAAATCTGCTTGAAATGGAGCCTCCTCGAAAATGTCATGTACTTAAGTGTACACTCATTTTCTTGGTATCCATTTCTTCGCGCTTTATTGCCAAAGAAACTGGAAAGGCTCTGATTGGTGGCGCGTTCACGCTCATCGACCAAGATGGAAAAGAAGTGCGCGACGACATGTTCCGCGGGAAATTGATGCTGGTGTTTTTTGGTTTTACGCGCTGCCCTGATATATGCCCAACCACTGCCGCGCTGATGACGCGCGTCATGGAAAAATTGGGCGATAAGGCAGATCAGGTGGTGCCGTTGCTAATTACAATCGACCCTGAAGGTGACACGCCTGCTGTGCTCAAAACGTTCTTAGCCAATTTCGACAAGCGCTTTGTTGGGCTAACGGGAACGCCAGAACAGGTCAAGGTCGCCGCCGCCGCCTACAAAGCTTATTATGCTAAGGCCGAAGGCAAAGAAATGGTCGATCATTCATCTTTCCTGTATCTTATGGGAAAGGATGGCGCTTATTTAAGCCATTTTCCTGATGGCGCGACCGATGAAAAGATCGCCGCTGGAATCCAATCTCATCTGAACTGAGGAAGTCATGTCGCTACAAGTGCATATGGAGCTTAAACGTCGCGGGTTGCTATTCATCCTGTCATCGCCCTCTGGCGCAGGGAAAACCACGCTCTCACGCCGCCTGCTCGCGAGCTATGCCGACGCTGCTGCGCATGAAACGATGGTGATGTCGGTGTCGGTGACTACGCGCTCCATCCGCCCCGGCGAAGTCGATGGGCAGGATTATTTCTTCGTCGATAAAGCCCGCTATGACCAGATGGTGGCCGGTGGCGAGATGCTCGAACATGCGCGCGTGTTTGAAAATTTCTACGGCACTCCAGCAAAATTTGTGCAAGAGCAAATCAGCCGCGGAACCGATGTATTGTTCGACATCGACTGGCAGGGAACGCAGCAGCTGCGAGCAAAAAAACCCGACGATCTGGTGAGCGTTTTCATTCTCCCGCCATCGATGGATGAGTTGGAACGTCGCCTGAAAGCGCGTGCGCAAGACAGCGACGAGGTGGTCAAAAAACGCATGGAAAAAGCCGAGGCAGAGATTAGCCATTGGCAGGAATATGACTATGTGCTGATCAATCAAGACATCGACCAAACATTAGAAAAAATCGATACGATTCTGAAAGCGGAACGACTGAAAAAAACCCGTCAGGATGGCCTGAGCGATTTTGTGGGTAGCTTGTAAATTACATTAGTGAGCCGCGCATGCTTCAACTCCTCGACCGCACTACGATTTTCGTCATGCTCAGCGCGTTCTTGGTGCCGCTGGCCTGCGTGCTGCCGGAAATGCGGGGTATGTTTCCGTTTTGGATCATCGCCTCTGGCCTCAATATCGGCGACACGCTGTTTAGCTGGCTGTTTGGCATCGCCGCCATCGTTGGCTCTTTCGTTCTCGCCGTGTTGCTAAACGATGCGTTCTATGACGCGCCGAGCAGCATTGCGGACTGAAGTGATTAAAAAATCGATGTCTGGGCGGCCTATGTGACGCGAGCGTGACGCCAGTGTGCCTGCCTATTTCCGCTTTGTGCTCGTGTGCAGTCTTATTTTCTAGGTGCTATTTCCAAAAACGTGACATGGCCCATTTTTCGGCCTGCTCTGGCTTCTTTTTTGCCATAGAGGTGGAGTTTGGCGTTTGGCGTGGCCGCGTGTTTTTGCCAGTCAGCTGCATCGTCGCCGATGAGGTTGAGCATCCGCGCATCACACAAACGCTCGGGGTTTCCAAGCGGCAGACCGCATACCGCGCGGATGACTTGCGTAAACTGGCTGGTGATGCAGGCATCCATCGTCCAGTGGCCAGAATTATGGGGGCGTGGCGCGGTTTCATTGACCAGAATTTCATCGTCATCAGTGACGAACATTTCAATGGCGAGCAGGCCGACAAGACCAAAACCTTCCGCAATTTTTTTGGCAATATTTTCGGCTTTTTCGGCAAGCTGGGGAAAGATGCGCGCAGGCGCGATCGTCTGGTCGAGAATGTGGTTTTTGTGGATATTCTCCACCGGACAATAGCAGGCGATATTCCCCGCGACATCGCGCGCGACGATAACCGAAATTTCCATGCGGAAGTTGATAAAACCTTCGAGGACATAATCACCCGCGGGGATGGCGGGCAGTTCTTCCGCAGAAAGGATCTTCCATTGCCCCTTGCCGTCATAGCCCATCGTTGCGGTTTTGAGCACGGCAGGCAGGCCAATTTTTTGCACGGCAATTTTTAAATCATCCACATTTTTCACTGGCGCAAAGGGAGCTGTTTTGATGCCGAGTTTTTGGATAGCGGTTTTTTCGAGCGTGCGGTGTTGCGAGGTAGAAAGCACGCTCGGGCTGGGGCGCACAGGCACAATAGCGGCAATTTTTTCTACCGGTGCGGCGGGGATATTTTCAAATTCATACGTCACCACATCCACACTTTTCGCAAAGGCTGCCATCGCCGCTGCATCGTCATACGCTGCAACGGTTGTTTTGTGCGCGACCTCGGCAGCGGGGCAGTCTTTTTCCGGGCAATAAATATGGACATGATAGCCCATTTCGGCTGCCGCCATCGCCATCATGCGGCCAAGCTGGCCACCGCCTAAAATGCCGATGGTAGAGCCGGGAGGAAGGGCATGATTCATGGACGAAGGGCCACGCTTTTGGTTTGTTTTTCGCGCCATTTTTGCAGGCGTTTGGAGAGTGTTTCATCCTTAAGCGCGAGGATAGAAGCCGCAAGCAGGCCAGCGTTGATCGCCCCTGGCTTGCCGATTGCCAGCGTGCCAACGGGAACGCCGCCGGGCATCTGTGCGATAGAAAGAAGGCTGTCGATACCCTTGAGCGATTTGCTTTCCACCGGAACGCCAAGCACGGGCAAATGCGTCATTGCGGCGGCCATGCCTGGCAGATGCGCTGCGCCACCCGCACCGGCGATGATAACCTCAAAACCGTGCGTGTGCGCGGTGCCTGCAAACTCGTATAAACGGTCGGGTGTGCGATGCGCCGAGATGACGCGCTGGTCATAGGCTACGCCGAGTGCATCGAGAATCTGCGCCGCATGCTGCATGGTTTCCCAGTCTGACGTGCTGCCCATGATGATGGCAATCTTGGGCGCGGATTTAGCCGTGGTTTTGGGGGCGGTTTTGGCTTTGGCCTTAGCAGGTTTTTTAGCGGTCATGCATCGCTCCTAACTAGGAATTAAGGCGCGAAATTACAGCAGCCACGGCAAAAGTCAAAAATTATCGTATCCGCTTCGAATCGAGGTTGCCTGCGGAAATTGATTTCTTATCCACGTTAGTTGGCGTTTGGCATAGTTTCTGGTATTTTGTTGCGCTTTTTCAGTCGCTTCCGCGAGGGAAAGTTCGCCATTTAAGTGGGCGGAAAGCTCGCGTAGGCCAAGGGTTTTCATAATCGGGCTGTCAGCGGCAGGTGGATTTTTCATAAGGTTTTCAACCTCTTGCAGCGCTCCTTGCTCCAGCATCTGGCCAAAGCGCTGGTTGCAGCGGTCATATAGGTTTTCGCGTGAGATATCAACATGATAGAGCTTTATTTTTTCTGCTGCATAGGGCGGGGTGACCTCGTGGCTCTGCCACCAACTCAGCGTTTTGCCACTGCCTAGCCACACGGCATAAGCGCGAATAAGCCGTTGTTTATCATACACTTTCAGGCGCTCAAAAAACGCGGGGTCGATTTCGCGCAGGCGATTTTCAAAGGCGATTTTTCCCATAAATTCGTAGTCATTTTGCGCCTGATCGCGGATATTTGGTGGAATTTCGGGGATATTCGCGATGCCCTCGGTGAGCGCTTTTAGGTAAAGCCCCGTTCCGCCGCAGACAATCGGCGTGATATTTTGGCTGAGCGCCCAGTCGATTTCCATCCCCGCCATGCGCAGCCATTTGCCCGCCGAGCAAGGCTCATCCGCGTTCAAAACGCCATAGAGTTTGTGCGGCACGAGCGCTTCATCTGCCTCGCTTGGGCGCGCGGTCAGCACCCGCAAATCGCCATACATCTGCTGGCTGTCGGCATTGATGATGACACCGCCCGACTTTTGCGCTAAGGAAAGCGCAATCGCTGATTTTCCGCTGGCGGTCGCGCCGGTAATGATTATTATTTTGTCTGTCATGAATCTTGTTATCACTTTACTTGCCACCCCCGAAAAAGAACCGCTCTTGGAGGCGTTCGTGCAGTCTATGCCCGCGTCGCTCGCCACGCAAGGGCTTGTCGTGCAAAAAATAGACACGCTCAAAGAGGGCGTCGCCTGCGACTTTTTTGTCGAGCACCCAGATGCGCATGCGGTGGATGTGTTTGTGCAGCAGGTGGTGGCTGACCAGCCTTATGATGCGATCGTGCAGCCCGTAGCCACGCGCCGCAAAAAACTGCTTATCTCCGACATGGATTCGACGATGATAACCGTGGAATGCATCGACGAGCTGGCCGATTTTGTCGGTAAAAAAGCGGAAGTCTCTATCATCACCGACCGCGCGATGAACGGCGAGCTGGACTTTGCCGCCGCGCTCACCGAGCGTGTGGCGCTGCTGCGCGGTTTGTCGGAAAAAATGTTGCAGGAGGCGTATGACGAGCGCGTGAAAATGATGGGCGGGGCAAAGGCCTTGGTGGCGCACATGCGAGGGCAGGGCGCGCGCTGCGTTTTGGTTTCGGGTGGCTTCACGTTTTTTACGTCGCGCGTGCGCGAAGAACTCGGTTTCCATGCTGATTTTTCTAACCAGCTCGAAATTCAAAATGGCATGCTGACGGGCCGCGTCATCCCGCCGATTCTGGGCAAGGAAGCCAAGCTCGCCACGATGCTCGATGAGTGCAAAAAACTGGGCATTACGCCCGAGGAAGTGATGGCCATTGGCGATGGCGCAAACGACCTGCCGATGTTGCTAAATGCTGGCCTCGGTGTGGCGTATCACGCTAAACCCATCGTGCGCGCACAGGCGAATGCGCGGCTCAACTATTGTGATTTAAGCGCACTTATCTGGGTGATGGGGCGCGCCATCTAATCAAAGACTTCTTCAGGATAGACGCCCCAGAGGGCGGTTTTTTCAATCCAGCCTTTGCGGCCGGAAATCTGGATGCGGCACCAGTCTTTCTCGCATTCGACGAGCTTGGCCACCACCATCGGCTCTGACTTCAGCAGTGGCGCGGCTTTTTCTTTGGGCTCGCGGCGGACGATGCGCGCTTCCTTGCCTTTGATCATCACTGTGCGCTGGCCAACAATCATGGTTTTATGCACCCAGCCAGTGGTTCCTTCCACGTCGCGTATCTTGCGCCAGAGATCATATTCCTCGACCACTTCCACCGGCATATTCGCGCGGTGATATACCCATGAAATGGGGTAGCGCGTGCCGGGGCCGGTGCGCACGTTCGTATCATCTGCTTTGAGTGCAACAAAACGTGGAATAGGCAAGCCAGACGTGTTGCTTGGCGCCGCCCATAGCGGGGCTGAACTTAAATACAAAAACAAAAAATAAATAAAAAAGCGCTGCATGGATGCAGTTGTAGCAAGCTCAGAGATTTTTGCAAAGAAAGATGTTACGCTCGCTTCGCGGCGCAAACCCCAGCTTTCGGCTGAGGTTTTGAGAATTATTCGGCTCATTCATGAGACGAATAATTCTATTTGCAATGGGGACAGGTTTCATCGCGGGGTAAAATCACTTTGCGAAAATCCATCGTCAGCGCATCAATGATAAGAAGCTGGCCAGAGAGCGAACCAAGCCCCAGAAGCTCGCGGATGGCCTCAAGCGCCTGCATGCTCCCCATCATGCCTGCCAGTGGCCCAATGACGCCTTCCTGTGCGCAGGTTTTCGCGCGCTCAGGAATTTCGGGCACCAAGCAACGATAGCATGGCGCATTTTCAAGATAGGGTTTGAAGGTGGAAAGCTGCGCGGAAAAACCAGAAATGGCCGCCGAGACGAGAGGCTTCTTCTCAAGAAAGCATGCCTCGCTGAGGCCAAAACGCGTTTCGAAATTGTCGCTGCCATCGATGACGATATCAGCGCGGCGCACCAATTCACGGGCGTTTTCTGCGGTGATTTTTTCGGGGACAATGTCGATTTTGCAATCAGGATTGATTTCTTCTAATCGGTCGCGCGCGGCGTCGGCCTTGGGTCTTCCTATATCCGCTGTTTCAAAAAGCAGTTGGCGCTGCAGGTTGGAAAGTTCCACGCGGTCATGCTCAACGATGATGAGCCGCCCGATGCCAGCGGCCGCTAAGTGCCCAAGCGCTGCGCTTCCGAGCCCACCAGCACCTACCACCAGAACGCAGGAAGCGAGCAGTTTTTGCTGCCCGCTTTCCCCGATTTCCGGTAGTACGAGATGGCGTGCGTAGCGTCGCTCGTCACCTGCTGTTAGGCACGTTTTCATTACTCCGCGAACAAATCCGTGCTGATGTAGCGCTCAGCGGATGATGCGGCGATGACCACGATGGTCTTGCCTTTCATCTCTGGGCGAGCGCCGACTTCCAGCGCAGCGGCAAGCGTTGCGCCGGAGGAAATGCCAACGGCAAGACCTTCAAGTTTTGCCGCGCGGCGCGAGGTGATGAACGCCGTTTCGTTGCCGATGGTTATGACTTCGTCGATCACGCCTTTTTCGAGGACGTCAGGAACGAAGCCTGCGCCAATGCCCTGAATCTTGTGAGGGCCGGGTT
>RFOF01000042.1 GCA_009926845.1 Alphaproteobacteria bacterium | reverse complement strand
GCTTTGCGGCGGGCAGAAAATTCTTCGTCGCTCACATTCACCGAGATGCTCGATTTTGTGGCGTCGATGGTGATGATGTCGCCATCTTTGACCAGCGCGATAGGGCCGCAAACAGCCGCTTCTGGGCCAACATGGCCGATGCAGAAACCGCGTGTGCCGCCGGAGAAACGTCCATCGGTGATGAGGGCTACTTTGTCGCCCATGCCTTGGCCATAGAGCGCGGCGGTGGTCGACAGCATTTCGCGCATGCCGGGGCCGCCTTTTGGCCCTTCATAGCGGATAACGAGCACGTCACCTTCCTTGAATTGTTTTTTATCGACGGCTTCGAAGCAAAGTTCTTCCGAATCAAAACAACGCGCCGGGCCGGAGAAAACAAGGTTCGTCATGCCAGCCACTTTCACGATAGCGCCTTCGGGGGCAAGGTTGCCCTTGAGTGTCACCACGCCGCCTTCAGCGCGCAGCGGCTTGGTGTAAGGATAGATGACATCTTGGTCGGGCGAGAGTTTTACATCTTTTAGGTTTTCGGCGATGGTTTTGCCGGTCACCGTGATGCAGTCGCCATGCAGGAAACCACCATCGAGCAGCGTTTTCATCACCGCCTGAACACCGCCCGCCTCATACATGTCCTTGGCAGTATATTTGCCGCCGGGCATCAGGTCAGCGAGGTATGGCGTGCGTTTGAACACGAGCCCTACCGCGTGCATGTCAAAATCAATGCCGCATTCATGCGCGAGCGCGGGCAAATGCAGCGCGGCGTTGGTTGATCCGCCCGTTGCGGCCACCACTGCCGCTGCGTTTTCGAGTGCTTTGCGGGTGACGATATCGCGTGGGCGGATTTTGTTTTTCAGCAGTTCCATCACTGCGCGGCCGGATTCAAAACAGAGTGCATCGCGTGATTCATAGGGTGCAGGCGCGCCCGCAGAGCCGGGCAGCGCAAGGCCGATGGCTTCCGACACACAGGCCATGGTGTTGGCGGTGAATTGACCGCCGCACGAGCCAGCCGATGGGCAGGCCACTTGTTCAAGTTCATGCAGGTCTTCCGCGCTCATGTTGCCAGCAGAATGTTTGCCAACGCCTTCGAATACATCCACTACCGTTACTTGTTTGCCTTTGAATTTTCCAGGCAGGATGGAGCCGCCATAAATGAATACGGATGGCACGTTCAGGCGCACCATCGCCATCATCAGGCCCGGGAGTGATTTGTCGCAGCCTGCAAGGCCAACCAGCGCATCATAGGAGTGGCCGCGCATGGTGAGCTCCACCGAGTCCGCGATCACTTCGCGCGAGACGAGCGAGGATTTCATGCCTTGATGCCCCATGGCGATGCCATCGGTGACCGTGATGCTGGTGAATTCGCGCGGGGTTCCGCCTGCGGCTGATACGCCTTTTTTGACCACCTGCGCTTGGCGACCAAGTGTGATGTTGCACGGTGCTGCTTCGTTCCATGTGGTGGCAACGCCAATCAGCGGCGCGTGGATGCCCGCTTCGGTTACGCCCATGGCGTAAAGATACGAGCGGTGCGGGGCGCGCTCTGGCCCTTCGGTCACATGGCGGCTGGGGAGGCGTGATTTTCCGTAGGTTTTAGTCATAAATAGTATCTAGTCTCCAGTCTTCAGTCTTTAGAAAATGAAGTATGGATATACGCAAAAAACTACTTGCTGGCAACTGAAGACTAGCCCCTAACCACTATCTTATCAACTTACGCACTTCGCGTTCGACGATGCGTTCGACGATGATGGGTAGGTTGGCGTCGAGCCAGCTTTTCATCATTGGGCGGAGCATTTGTTTGACCATGCCTTCCACCGTGTTGCCAGAATCGAACGCGGGGGATTCAGCGTGGAACGGTGGCGGTTCAAGTGCCTCATCAATTTTGTGCAGGGTGCTAGACACCGTTTCTACTGTTTGCGAGGACAGAAGAGAATCAATCTCATCTTGAGATATGGCGGGCATAGGAGCCTCCTTCTTGGGAGCTGCTGGTGCTGGGACGGGAGCCGGAGCAGGTGCAGGCTCAGGAGGAAGGGGGGCGGGCGCAGGTGTTTCAACGGCAACAGGTGTAGGCGCGAGCATGGTATCGATTTTCGCGAGCACATCATCGGGCGCGGCGGCGGGTTCTTCGATCATATCGGTCAGTTCCAGCACATCGGAGCCAGCAGCCATAGGCTCTTCTGCCGGCGTAGCAACTGCAGCATTAGGATCATCCTCATCGGCGATGATACGACGAATGGACTGAAGGATATCTTCCATCGACACATCCGCTTCATCACCTGCGGGAGCTTGTTCTTTATCTGCCACCATTGCCTTATTAAATACCTTACTACTACATGTTGTATGTCGTTTGGATAAAACTCTAATCCGCTTGTATTAAAAAACTATTATTCGGTACCAATCAACTTATATTTTACATTCTCATAATGTTCCTCTGGATTCACCAGCGAAACAGGCAAGCCCAAATCTTTCGCTGTCAGGCGGCCAACGGCGGCCAGAAGGCGATAGGCATAGGTTTTTTCGGTGCGCTGCGCACGCACTAAATTTAATCGCGCATTAAACGCCTCTTGCTCGGTATCCAACACATCGAGAATAGTGCGCAGGCCCGATTGATTTTCTTGTCTGATGCCCTCTAGCGCTACTTCTGCAGCGTCGAGCGCCTCTTGCGAAGACACAATAACTGCTTTGGTGGTGTTGTAATCTTGCCACGCACGGTCAACATTTTCGATGACGGCGCTTTGTGTGTCCATCGCAGAGAATTTTGCTTGTTGCGCTTGGTTTTTTGCTTCGCGAATGCGCGAATATTCCGCGCCAGATTGATAAAGCGGAATGCTGACACTCAGCATCAGCGCATCATTGTCTAGCTGCCTTGCTCCGCTCAATGCACTCGGGCCATTTGTGCGCGCCATGCTGCCTTGCAGGCTTACATCCGGCAGCAGGCTAGCCGTTTTCACATCGACATTCGTTTGCGCTGCTTTTTCAAGGTGGCGAAGCGATTCGAGATCAGGGTTTGATGAAAGCGCGAGCTGCGAAGCATCATTCAGATTTTCAGGCAGATTTTTTGGCAGTGGTGGCAGTTCCAATTTTTCTGCAGGCGCTACGCCGATAACGCGTTTATAAGTAGCGCGCGACGCATCCAGATCGCCCAGCGCTTGGCGCTCATCTGCCTTTGCTTTGGCAAGGCGAGCCTCAGATTGCGCCACGTCGGTGCGGGTGATATCGCCCACTTCAAAACGTGCGCGCGTGGCCTCTAATTGTTTGGTCAGCACATCGACATTTTTCTGATTTACTTCCAGCACCGATTGTTTTTCCACCACATCGGTATAGGCCACCACACCGTCAAAAAGCACCACTTGCTCCAGCGCGGTTAGCTGCGCTTGCCCTGCCTTGACGCGGTCTTTAGCGGCTTTAAAGCTGGCATAGGTTTCACCGCCATTGAACAGGTTTTGCGTGACCGTGAGCGACTTGCTGTTTGCATTACCATAATTCCAGTCTTGGTGCGCGCTGCTCAGGCGTTCACGCCCCACATCATAGCCTGCTGCCGCATTGGGAAGCATGCCAGAAAGCGCCTGCATCACGCCTTCATCCACGGCTTTGAGTAATTCGCGCTGCGCCTTGATGCGTGGGTTGTTGGTGTAGGTTTGTGCGAGGGCTTGGGTAAAACTTTCGTTTGTTTCAGCCTTGATTTCTGTTTTGGTTTCAGCAGCAGGCGTGGCGCTCGGTGGTTCGCTCAGCACAGGCGCAGGCGCGGTGAATGGATTTTGCACCACCGGTGTGGCCGCAGGTGTTTCTACTGGTGTTTCTACTGGCGTCGCTTCTGGCTCTTCCGGCGTCAGAATAACTGGCTCTGCTGTGGCCGCAGGCGTTTCTAGTGGCAGTTCAATTGCGGTGGGGGCGGGCGTTGCTGCAACAACCACAGGCGCATCGCTCGCTGCCATCCCGACCTGCTTTAAAAACGCCGCTTCGCCGCTTGCAACGTCATCCGCCGCAGCATAGGCGATGCTCGCAGCACCAAACATAGCGAGGAAAAACAATAAATATGAGGGCATTGAGCTCTATCCAACGATTCAACTAAAGGACATATATAGCCTACTTATCGCAGATTACCAGAGGCTTATTGCCCGGCTTTCAATTGCGCCTCGTTGGCAAGCTGTTCCAATTCTTCTTCCGACAGCGTGGCGTCGCGCACCCCTTCTTTGCCAGGCAGCCACACCAGTTGCAGTTTTTTCGGGTCGCGGGCGAAAACGCGCTCTTCGGTCATCATGCCCAGCGTTGGCGGAATGTTGTTTTTGGCAAGACCTGCCACGGCGTATGGCCCTTCGCGGAACATGCCGATGACCACGCGCGGACGATCGATGAACACCTGCGAACCACGCAGCAGGTCAAGCACCTCGCGGGTAGATTTTGGATTCGCGCCTTTTTGCAAATGGTGGACGACCACCACGGCGCAATTTTTTGTGATGGCGAATTCTTCGATGGCTTCAAAAAAGTCACTGACCACGCCCGAATCATCCTCGTCACCCGTCAGGTATTTACGCGCAGGGTCGATGACCATTAGCGGCACATTCGGGATTTTATGCAGACGTTTTAAATGCTGTGCGAACGTCACACCATCGCCAAAATCCGTGCGCTGGAACATGAGGCGTTGCGCGCGGCCATCAGGGTCGAAGATAGACGCGCGGGCATTGATAATGGGTGGGCCGTCCTCACCCGAGAAATAGATGCAGATGCCTTTGGTTTTTTCGACCGCTACACGCTGGCCAAGCCAGCGCGGAGCTTCTTCGCCCGGTTCATAGTCAATGGAAGACAGAACGCACAGATGATGCGCCGCGCTTGATTTACCTGTGCCACCGGTTGCGCCCAGCAGCGTTACGGCGCCGCGTGGAATAAGCCCAGGCACAATGAACTCGAACATTTCCTCCGCGCCTTTGCGCATGGGGCCAGTGGCGTCGAACAAATCGGTATCGCGCGCGACCAGCTCAAAGAACTTCAAATTCTGCGGCACACGTTCGCGGTTGGTGCCGAATTTTTTGAACAGGGAATGAATGCGATCATACGACTCCCAGCAGAACGCCGAATCAAAAACCCGCTTGGAAGAAATCGCGCTTTTGGTAATCATCGCGCGGCAGGCGTCGTCATTTTCAATCGCTCCATTTGGGAACAGGTACGACACGTCGTCATGCAAAAAGATACCGTTGTTGGTCAGATAGCCAATGCCAGAGAGCATGTAGGAATACCAATATTGGTCGCTGCGGATGTCGGCGAGGTCATAGATCTCGCGGCAACCTTCAACCGTCAGCCCGCCTTCGCTCACCGCCGCCACTTTATCGCTAAAAGCGATGATCTTCAGGCCCGCCGCGTCGCTGTCGCCACGGTGGAATTTGCTGGCCAGCGCGCCAAGCTCGGCAAGACGCTCGGAGGATTGTTCCTGCAGGCGATGGACGCCAAGTGCCAGCGCAGTGGCCCACATAAAGCCCGAGCCGAGCGGCTTATAGCTGTCTTCACCAGTTTTTTCGTGGATGATGGGATTTAGCAGCAGCGACGAATTAGGCAGGATGCTGTGGTTATAATGCTCCATGATGAGGTCCACCGCCTGCGGCGTTTCGGCCTTGGAGAACCAGAATTTAAAGCCCGGCGTTTTGCTGCGGAAGGGGATTTGTTCGGCGTTGGTATACAGGCACATATAGCCCGACAGGCCAACGGCCTCGTGCGCCAACCAGAGCATATTCAGCTCGGCCGCCAGCAGCGCGGGGATGTGCGATACATTCGGAAGTTCTTTGCTACTCATGCCATTTTTATACCCCTAAGAGGTTAAAATATCATGAAATTAGAGGTAAAAAGCACCCTGATGTTGATATTTTAATGTTATTCCCAACTTAAATACTATAAAATCAGGATGAATCTTGACCAAGGATTTAGGAATCTCACTCCATGCCCCTCCCCCCTGAATCTCTTTCGAATCTGCCCGCAACTCAATTAGAGAGCATGTCTGTCACCAGTATTGCAGCTCGTAAATCCGCGCTCGACTTGCATATAAAAATTTCAATTGCACGAAGAGATGAAAAATCGGTTACAGAAAAACTTCGCGGTGAAATGAAGGAATTAGAGACTCGCAAACCTGTTACGAAAGCAGAGATTGAGAGTGCAAAAATTTCAAAAGATCCTTACGACTACACCTTGGTGCTAAAACGCATCAGTTCTGATGTTGGTATGCAGAAGGCTGAGGAAAACTTGGTAAAGGCGTCTTACGAAAACCTATCGCCAGCATATAAAACGAAAGATTTGGAAAAGGCCTATAAAGTATACTTTGACAAATATAGCCCAACCACAGAATTCCCAACGCTCGCCCGCGTAGCAACCCCCTCCTCTACTACGCTTACAAAAACTGAAGTTTCACAGAAATGTTAACGGGGTGGCGCCCCCCTATACCTCACTATATATAGTATGTAGCGGTCAGGTAAGCGCAGCATCTATAAACCCTACGTTTTTCCCTTGATTTCCGCTGCTTTATCCGTATAAATGACCCCCTGTTTTCATACAGCCGGGGGCTTGGCGAAAAGTCACCCGCAAAAATTTTATGTATAACCCGAAGCTTTCGCCAGCTTCACAACCCAGAATGGTTGGCATTTTGCCGACCAAAGAAAGTAATTATGGCTCAAGCACTAGCATTTGAAGTTGAAGATTTTGGCGCGCTTTTTGAAGAATCAATCAAAAGCGGCAGCAAATCCGAAGGTAATGTCGTTAAAGGCATTATCGTTTCCATCGAAAAAGACGTAGTCATCATCGACGTTGGCATGAAATCCGAAGGCCGCGTTCCTTTGCGCGAATTTGCGGTGAACAACGTTACCCCAGAGCTGCGCGCTGGCGATGAAGTTGAAGTATACCTCGAAAAAATCGAAAACAAGAACGGCGAAGCTGTTCTCTCCCGCGAAAAAGCACTGCGCGAAGAAGCGTGGATCAAGCTCGAAAAAGCTTGCACCAACGGCGAACGCGTTGAGGGTATCATTTTCGGTCGCGTTAAAGGTGGTTTCACCGTGGACGTTCAAGGCGCTGTGGCGTTCTTGCCTGGTTCGCAGGTGGACATTCGCCCAATCCGCGACGTGACCCCACTGATGCACATTGCGCAACCTTTCCAGATTCTGAAAATGGATCGCAAGCGTGGCAACATCGTTGTTTCCCGCCGCGCTATCCTCGAAGAATCACGTGTTGAATCGCGCAATGAACTGCTCGGTAAAATCGCTGAAGGCCAGATTCTCGATGGTGTTGTTAAAAACATCACCGATTACGGCGCGTTCATCGACATGGGCGGCATCGACGGCCTGCTCCACGTAACCGATATCAGCTGGCGCCGTATCAGCCATCCTTCCGAAGTGCTGAGCCTCGGCCAGTCTGTGAAGGTTATTGTCACCAAGTTCGATCAAGCTACCAAGCGCGTTTCGCTCGGTATGAAACAGCTTGAGCAGAACCCATGGCAGGGCGCTGAAACCAAATATCCAGTGGGTGCAAAACTCTCCGGTAAGATCACCAACATCACCGATTACGGTGCGTTTGTTGAACTAGAACCTGGCATCGAAGGCCTCGTTCACGTGTCGGAAATCTCTTGGGTGAAAAAGAACGTGCATCCTTCCAAGCTGGTTTCGGTCAGCCAGGATGTGAACATTATCGTTCTGGATATCGATTCTTCCAAACACCGCATCAGCCTTGGCATGAAGCAGTGCGAAGAGAACCCATGGGCGATCTACGCTTCTAAAGTGAACGCTGGCGATATCATCGAAGGCGAAATCCGCAACATCACTGATTTCGGTCTTTTCGTTGGCCTTGAAGGCGATATCGACGGCCTCATCCACCACTCTGACCTCAGCTGGTCGGAAGCGGGCGATGTAGCTATCAAGAACTACAAAAAAGGCGACATGGTGAAAGCCAAAATCCTTGCTGTAGATCCTGAAAAAGAACGCATCAGCCTCGGCGTAAAACAGCTTGAAAAAGACACGTTTGAAACCGAACTGGCCGAATTTTCCAAAGGTGCAACGGTCACCGCAGAAGTGGTTGAAGTGCACGATGATGGTATCACCGTGAAACTGAGCGAGGGCATCACCAGCTTCATCAAAAAAGCGGAACTGGCTCGCGAACGTCAAGATCAACGTCCTGACCGTTTCGCTGTGAAAGACCGCGTTGACGTGAAGATCACCGCTGTTGAAAAAGCAAGCCGCAAGGTGACTGCTTCCATCAAAGCGCTGGAAACCGATGAGCACAAAAAAGCGATCAGCGACTACGGTTCTGCGGATTCCGGTGCAAGCCTCGGCGACATCCTCGGCGCAGCCCTCAACGAAGCCGCTGCTGAAGGCAAAGCGAAAAAAGCGAAAAAAGGATAAGCAGTTTTCAGTCTACAGTCGCCGGTCTCCAGTCTATTCTGGCGACTGGCGACTAAAGACTGGTGACTCACTATTATGGCACTCAACGCAGATACACTTCTCGACCGCATCTATCTTAAGTCGCAGCTAGCGCGCTGGCGCGTTCTGGCGGTTGTATTTGCGGCGCTGGCGCTCATTGCAGTGGTCGAGCGTACCTCCATCAACTCTCCGATTGAAAAAGATTTTGTCGCGCGCATCACATTCGATGGCATCATTGGTGACGACCAAGAAATCTACAACCTTATTGACGAAGTCGCTGAAAATCCTAAAGCCAAAGCGGTTGTTTTGTGGCTGGACACCCCCGGCGGCAGCGCGGTGGGTGGCGAGGAAGTTTTCCTGCGCCTGCGTGCACTCGCTGCAAAAAAACCTGTCGTGGCGGTGATGCGCTCAGTGGCGGCATCTGCTGGCTACATGATAGCCCTTGGTGCTGACCATATCGTTGCCCGCGAAGGCACGATTACAGGCTCCATCGGCGTGATTATTGAAGCCGCTGAAATTACCGAACTAGCCAAAAAAATCGGCATCGAGCCGATGATCATTAAATCCGCGCCGCTCAAAGCCGTGGTCGTGTGTATAGTGGTCGCCGCGCAGTAGACGCAAAACTCATTGATGCCATTGGCGGCGAAGACGACGCCATGGCGTGGCTAACCAAAGAAAAGCATATAAAACAAGGCCTCGAGATCAAAGATGTTGAGGTGAAAAAGCCGCAGGACTTCTTCGAAACCCTGACTCAGAGCGTGGCAGGGCGTTTTTTCCAAAAAAGTCGCGTAGGGCTTGACGGAATGAGCGCAATCTGGCATCCTGATCTACATTAATCCTTTTACTTCAAGGACCTGCATATGACCAAATCTGAACTCGTTCTCGCCCTCGCCAAAAAATATCCACACCTCTATCAGCGCGATATTGAGACGCTGGTCTCCACCATTTTTGACGACATCTCTGAAACGCTGGTCGATGGCGGCCGTGTTGAGCTGCGCGGCTTTGGCGCATTCTCCGTTCGCAAGCGCGAAGCACGCAAGGCCCGCAACCCGAAGAACGGCAAAGAAGTGCATATCGGCGAGCGCCATGCGATCTATTTCCGCACCGGCAAAGAGCTGCGCGAGCGCATCAACAAAGCGCCCGTAATGACCAAATAATGATTGCGTAGTGTCCTCGCTCAAACGTTTTTTTGGTTTTTTGTTTCTCCTGTTTTTAGCTGCGTCCTTCGTCGTGTTTGCGGTGAGCAACCGCGATTTTGTCGGGCTGAATTTCTTCCCGCTGCCATACGTGGTGGAAATCCCCAAATTCCTTTTGGCCTTGCTCTGCTTTGCTGTAGGGCTGCTCATTGGCGCTCTGGCCATCAGTTTCCGCCTTGCGCGCACGCGGCGTTTGCTGCGCGCAGAGTGCCGCAGAGCTGATGCGCTGCTCAATGAAAACAAGGCGCTGCGCATGGAAACGTCAGACCGCCTAACACTCAAATGACCACGCACGTCAAAATCTGTGGGCTTGTCGATGCGGCGGGTGTGAATGCTGCCGCGGCGGCTGGCGCCCAGTTTGCTGGTTTTGTCTATTACCTGAAATCTCCGCGCCATATCTCGCTTGAAGGCGCCAAAGAACTCAAAAAACTATTGCCAGAACATGTGGAGAGCGTGAGCGTTCTGGTTGACCCTGAGGATGTTTTCCTCTCGCAGGTGCAGAGCATTTTCGCGCCAGATTTTGTGCAGCTGCACGGCAGTGAATCGCCCGTGCGCCTTTCGGAAATAAAACAAAAATTCCCCGAAATAAAAATTATCAAAGCCGTCAAAGTGGCCTCTAGCGAGGATATTGAGAACGCAAAAGAATTTTATGATGTGGCGGATATGCTGTTGTTCGATGCCGCACCGCCAAAGGACGCAACACTTCCGGGCGGCAATGGCGTTTCATTTGACTGGAAAATTCTGCGCGGGTTTTCGTGCCCGTTGCCGTGGTTTTTATCCGGCGGTTTAACGCCTGAAAATGTGCGCGAGTCCATCGCCCAAAGCGGCGCAAAAATGGTGGATGTGTCCTCCGGCGTTGAAATTTCTGCAGGCAAAAAATCCCCGGAGTTGATAGACGCTTTTATCGCTGCTACGCGCTAATCTCTGGCACAAAATCGCCGAGCGACAGTGTGTGCGACCCCACCGCAGAGTTCATAATGTGAGTAGCGACAATCACAATTCCGCCTTGCTGCACGCGCGATTCGATGAGGCTGGTGGTGAGCAAGATCGCATCTTCATCCAAAAAATTGGTTGGCTCATCAAGCAGCCAAAGTTTTCCTGGTGCAAACATCAATTTTGACAATGCCACGCGCCGCTGCAGCCCGACAGAAAGCTCACCCACTTTTATGTTTTCATACGCATCTAGATCATAAAAATGCAATGCGGCAGCGATAAGCATTTTGGTGTCATATATCTCCCCCCACAGCTGCAAATTTTCCACGGCGGTCAAATCTTCGCGAATGTCGCTTTTGTGGCCAATATGCATAATCTCACGGGCAAATTCAGCATTGTCCTGAATCGGCGCATTTTTCCATAGAATTTCCCCTTTATCTGGACGAACTTTTCCAGCCAAGGCCTCAATCAGGGTGGTTTTTCCCGCGCCATTGCCCCCTTTTAGCAGCAAAAGAGAGCCCTCCTGAAGCGAAAAACCCAGATTTTCAAAGATAATGCGGTCAGAGCGCATACAAGTGAGGTTAGATGCTGTCAGCATAAACGAAGCTTTAACTATTGGTCTTTAAGGTGGATAGTCGGTTATTCTTTCTTATCTATCAATAGGGAGTCCACAGTGAAAAACAAGTCTAAGAATTCGTTCGGCGCAAAATCAACCATCCAAGCTGGCGGCAAGAGCTATGAATATTTCAGCCTGCCTGAAGCTTATAAAGCGCTGAAGCAGGATTTAAGCCGCCTACCATTTTCACTGAAGGTGCTGCTGGAAAATCTGCTGCGCTATGAAGATGGCGTGAGCGTGAGCAAAGAAGACGTTGAAGCATTTGGCGAGTGGGTGGCCTATAAAAAATCCGACCGCGAAATCGCTTTCCGCCCTGCCCGCGTTCTGATGCAGGATTTTACAGGCGTTCCAGCCGTTGTGGATTTAGCGGCGATGCGCGATGCGATGACCAAACTCGGCGGCGACGCACAAAAAATCAACCCGCTTTCACCTGTTGACCTCGTCATCGACCACTCGGTGATGGTGGATAATTATGGCACCAAGGGTGCATTTGCTGAAAACGTAGACCTTGAAATGGCACGCAACAACGAGCGCTATGAGTTCCTGCGTTGGGGGCAAAATGCGTTCAACAATTTCCGCGTAGTGCCTCCGGGCACCGGCATTTGCCATCAGGTGAATCTTGAATATCTGGCGCAGGCCGTGTGGGTGGATGATGGCGTTGCCTATCCCGATACGCTGGTGGGCACTGACTCGCACACCACGATGATCAACGGCCTTGGCGTTCTCGGCTGGGGCGTAGGAGGCATTGAGGCAGAAGCCGCGATGCTCGGCCAGCCTGTGTCGATGCTGATTCCAGAAGTCGTAGGTTTCAAACTCACAGGCGCGCTGCCAGAGGGCGCAACCGCGACTGACTTAGTGCTCACCGTCACCCAGATGCTCCGCAAAAAAGGTGTGGTGGGTAAATTCGTTGAGTTTTATGGTTCGGGGCTGGATTCACTTCCGCTTGCCGACCGCGCGACGATCGCCAACATGGCGCCTGAATATGGCGCAACCTGCGGCATTTTCCCGATCGATTCGGAAACCATCAACTATTTAAAACTCACTGCGCGTGACGCTGACCGTGTGGCGCTGGTGGAGGCCTATGCTAAAGCGCAAGGCATGTGGCGTGATGAAAGCTACGCCGACCCCGTATTCACCGACACGCTTGAACTGGACATGAGCAAAGTGGAGCCATCACTCGCTGGCCCTAAACGCCCGCAGGATCGCGTGGCGCTTTCCGCTGCGCATAGCTCGTTCTCTGGCGCCATTGCCGAACTCAACAAAGACAACAAAACCCCAAGCGACCAGTTGGCCAGTGACAAGCTCGGCCATGGCAGCGTTGCCATCGCCGCTATCACCAGCTGCACCAACACCAGCAACCCTTATGTGATGATCGCCGCTGGCCTCGTCGCCCGCAAAGCTGCCGCACTTGGTTTAATGCCAAAGCCGTGGGTGAAGACCTCGCTGGCTCCTGGCTCCAAAGTAGTGACAGAATATCTGGCGGCTTCTGGCCTTGATAAAGATTTGGACAGCATCGGCTTTAACCTCGTTGGCTATGGCTGCACCACCTGCATCGGCAACTCTGGCCCGCTGAAAGACGAAATTGAAGCCGAAATTAAAGACAAAGGCCTCGTGGTCGCGTCTGTGCTTTCTGGCAACCGCAACTTTGAAGGCCGCGTTCACCCGTTGGTCAAAGCCAACTACCTCGCCTCACCGCCGCTGGTGGTTGCTTATTCGCTGGCTGGCAACATGAATTTTGACATCACCAAAGAACCGATTGCCACGGGCAAAGACGGCAAGCCGGTTTACTTAAAAGACATCTGGCCAACGAATAAAGAAGTGGCCGACACAGTAATGAAATGCGTGACCGAAGAAATGTATCGCAAAAAATATGCGGATGTTTTTGCCGGTGAAAAAGCATGGCAGGATATTCCCGTTGGCAAAGGCAAAACCTATAGCTGGCCAGAAAAAAGCACCTACATTCAGAACCCGCCCTATTTTGAAGGCATGCAAGCCGCATCGAGCGATGCCACACATGACATCAAGAACGCGACCATTCTGGCCGTGTTTGGTGACTCTATCACCACTGACCATATTTCACCTGCAGGCAACATCTCGAAAACCTCGCCAGCGGCAAAATACCTGTCGGAAAATGGTGTGGCCCCCGCCGACTTCAACTCTTATGGCGCG
>RFOF01000041.1 GCA_009926845.1 Alphaproteobacteria bacterium | reverse complement strand
CGTGATCGCAGCCGTCAACGACGTCTTGCCATGATCCACGTGACCAATGGTCCCGATGTTGCAGTGTGGCTTATTTCTCTCAAATTTCTCTTTGCTCATTTTATGCTCCTAACAGGATGTGTTGAATTGATTTTGCTGCCAGAACAATGCTATGTTCGCCGCCGTTGTAGCGGATATTTTGTGGTTGTCAATGATAGGTATGTGAAAACTAAAGATTGCTCGTAGAGTTCTTTGTTTAAAGTAGAAACGGTAACTGGCAACATTATTCTCAATCTCTAGGAAATAGAAAAGGGGTCAAATTTCAACAAGCTGCACCTTAAGCGGTTTGTTGTTTTTCAATCCCTTCTCGCTCATACCTTTTTGTCGGAACTGGTTCAAATTCTCAAATATACGATCCATCATTCTTTTAAATATTTTCTTTATTTCGCTGCCTTGGTCGAAGCCAAAAGCTCGTTCAAATATTTCCGACTCGATCAAAATGAGGTAATAATGCCCATCAACCTTCTCTTTGAGGTCAATGAAAAATTTAAACCGGTGATTGTTGGGTGTACTAAATTCAACGGTTGGACGGGCTTTTTTATGAAAGCTTTCGTCGTTCAAAAATGCCTTAAAACCGGAGGGTGTAATGACAGCCGGTGAATCAAAGTGGCACTCGCCATAATCAAAAGCGAGGTTTTCCAGTTCTTTTTTAATATTGTATGCCATAATAAAACCAACAATCGCCAATGAGCAAAGGCGGATATGGAGCGGGTGAAGGGAATCGAACCCTCGTGTTCAGCTTGGAAGGCCGTCCGTCCTCATTGAACTAAATACCCGCTTTATATCTTTCAAAGAGTTATTCATAGCAAGCCGAAGTCAATAATCTTGAAAAGCCCCTGTTTCATGTTCAACCGTGCAACAGAGTAGCAACAGATTATGACAAAACATCGCTTCAAATTCACCAGTAAGACCATTCTCGCCATCCAACCTGAGGGCAGTGCCACAACCTACTATTATGACGACCACACGAGAGGCTTGGGGCTTTATGTCACCAAGAAGGGCGTGAAAACCTATTTCGTTTATCGCAGGGTGGATGGAAAACCTCAACGCATCATTCTAGCCCGTGCTGACGAAATCACGCTGGAACAGGCCAGAGAAAAGACGCAAAAGGTACATTACCAAATCTCCGAAGGTATCGACCCGCAGGAAAAGAAACGGGCTATACGCATAGAAATGACGTTTGGCGAACTCTGGGAAATGTATCTCGAACGCCATGCGAAACTGCATCGCTCGTCATGGAAATATGACGTTTCTATTCACAAACTCAACCTCGCCCATTGGAAGGACAAGAAGCTCTCTCACATTACCGCACAAACCATCAGGGAACTTCATGCAAAACTAGGAAAGGAGAAAGGCGTTGTTACCGCCAATCATGCTCACGCCCTTATTAGAATCATGTTCAATAAGGCTATTGAGTGGGGATGGAATAAGCCCAATCCTGCCTATGCCGTGAAGCGATTTAAGGAACACTCACGAGAGCGGTTTTTAAGCTCACAGGAGATGAAAAGGTTTCTGGCGGCACTGGACAAGGCAAGCTGCGAGAATGTGCGGGATTACCTATTTCTGAGCCTTTTTACGGGGGCTAGAAGAAGCAATGTCCAAGCGATGAATTGGAAGGATATAGACTTCGATTCTGCAAGGTGGACAATACCCACCACGAAGAATGGAAAGCCTCATATCGTGCCATTGGTCGAGCAGGCATTAGCGATTCTCAAGGCTCGCAGATTGAAGACAAATGGCGAGTGGGTATTTCCAAGTGCCAGAAGCAAAAGTGGTCATCTCAAGAACCCGTTGGAGGTGTGGAACGCGATATTGAAGGAGGCTCAAATAACGAACCTACGTCTCCATGATTTGCGCCGAACACTGGGTAGCTGGCAAGCAGCATTAGGTGCAAACAGCTATGTCATCGGCAAGTCACTAGGCCATAGCAGCCAACACGCCACCGCTATTTATGCAAGGCTGGATATAACTCCAGTGCGTGATTCGCTGGATAAAGCTGTAAATGCGATGGTGGGGGGTGTGGCAACCACTTGAATTACCGTTGACCTCCGCTCACCCCTGCCGTAGCATCTGCGGCAGAGGTTTCGTAGTGGATACCTTCGGGGCGTTGTAACCCCTCCGAGCGGCCTACTACAACGTCAGGCCGTTACCAATGACGTTGCTTTCTCGACCTATGGTCGCGGAGGCAGCGGAATATAATAGCGCAAGCGAATACGCTGCGCCGTTCTCGGACGGTTACAAACTCCGCGGCCACTCAGAACATAATCTAGTGGCCGTAAGTTTTCTAACTGTATGGAGCGCGTTATCATGAAAATCATTCCAACATATTTATTAGCGGCATTGTTGTTGCTTACAGGTTGCCATAATTATCTCGACCAGCATGACGCAGCGATGGAAACATGGAGGACGGCAATGAATGATGCTCAGGCTCAAATTGCCATGGAAATTCCTAAATGCACCAAGGGTAAGCAGGGTGAAAAACAGTCACCTAAAGAGTTTCTCAAAACCACTGAGTGCGTAAATGACTTGATTGAGGCGAGGTTACTGCCAGTTACTCCGTACCCAGAGCCATTAAAGAAAATGCTGTTCGTCAGCTTAGAAAATGCGGCTTTATATAGTCAGGGGAAGATTAGCTTTGAACAGGTGAAGGCTCGCAGAAAATATGACCTTGCCCTTTTGGAGGCTGAAATGGAGCGCCTAAATAATGAGGTGCGGCAAGAAATGGCAAACGCTGATGCGGAAGAACAAGTGCGAATCGGGAAAGCATTGCAGGGATTTCAACCTCCCCGTCCCATTTATACCTCTTGCTCGTCCTTTGGCAGAACCACTCAATGCACCAGTCAGTAGCCAGCCATGAAGAAAGTAATCATATTTCTTGTCGGCCTGTTTATTGGATTTGCAATCTTGGGCGCAACGGGACTACCATTTCTTTTAATCGTCATTGCCGCACTCTGGTATTGGACATTGCGCCGAGGCCGCTTAACCGTTCGGGCGTTTATGTATCTTGGATTGCATTCGCAGGGCATTTCACCAATGGAGGCAAATGGGCGAGTATTCAAAATGGGATATTACGATGCGGCTGAATCAGCACCAATCGCCAAGTCCTTTGTGCGTGAATACTTCAATGGCAAGCAACTCAAGATGATTGCGGAAGCTCGAAAACGAGGATTTGTGGGGTAAAATAATCCCTATAATAGTCAGCAATTTACTTAATTATGGACATATAAGTAAGACCGCCTCGAAAACGCTGGCTAAATAATGACTATTGCCATAACATTACCCTCTTCTTTCTTAGGCAAAAGTGGCGGTAATTGTGGAAACTCAACACATTGATAATAAACGAATAAATGGTGTTAATCGCGCTGATTTCATCAAAAGCATGGGTGAGCAATGGCGTGAGTACAAACTCAAGCCAAGCCCTGTTTTAGAAGAGGCGTGGGGTCAACTAGCTGACACTTTCAACCGTCAAATCACCGATGCCCCAGAGAACAACTGGGCAATCGTGCCAATGCCTACAGGCACAGGAAAAACAACGGGGCTGGAACGCTATTGTGCGTTGATGGCAGAATCTGCCGTGCCTATCGGTATTTTAATTGTCACAGAATTTAAGCCAGCAGCGAATAAATTAAGAGATAATATCAACAAGCTAGCTGGCAGTAAAATTGCAACTTCCTATCATGGGGATAATAAATCAGAAGCCGCATCACAGTGTAATGAATCCCCTATTCTTATCGTGACGCATTCCGCTTTCAAACGCATTATGGCCGCAGAGGCGAATAACAAAAGACAGCACTCAAATTGGAATCTATTTCTTAAATGGAATGGGGATGAATCACGCAAGCTCATAGTCATTGATGAGGTGCTGAATTTCGTAGAGCATATTTCAATCACGCCCGAAGATATAATGTTTGTTCGTGCCACAGTGCCAACTAAAATAAGGGCTAAATTCAAGAACGAAATGGCAGTGCTTGATTCGGTTATCATACAGCTATTATCACGATGCCAACAAGCTGATGACAATGAGTCAATGATTGTCGCAGATGATTGGAACATCAGCACACCCTATGATTTTAATGCAGTGGTTGAAGCACTCAAAAAGTCCCCGTCAGAGGCAGAAGATTCTGACCGTGATGACATGAAAACATTGCCATATAAACAATATGAAAAGGTGCTGGGTGGATTGCAGTTTATATTATCCAACTGGGCACATTTCACAAAAGTAATTCATGTTTACAAGCTAACCAGTGCCTTTGTGGTGCTGCCTCCTGACGTTAAAAGTGCAGTAGTGCTTGATGCAACTGCACACCCAAACCGCTTATATAGATTGTTATGCAGCGTTCGCGAATATCGGGCATTGCCTGACAATATACGGAATTACAAGAATGTGACTCTGCGCGTATTCTGGGGGCATAGCGTTGGCAAGACCGCTTTAATAAATGAATCAGAAACAGAACTCCAAAAGACCCTCGGGAAACTTTCACCTTATCTGAGCAAGGATAATCAGGTGCTATTCTGCACCAGTAAAGCAGTTGAGCCACGGCTAGAGAAAATGCAAAAGAAATATAAAACCTCAGCAACTATGCACTGGGGGGCTATTGCAGGAAAGAATGATTGGGAGAAGTATGATTCGATAGTCATTTGCGGGTTGCATTTTCTCGATAAACAAACGCCTAAGAATGCAGTCACAGCCTGTAAGAATTGGCACAAAGAAACTGATGAAAAGTACGAAGTTGATACTTTCGATTATGATGAAGAAACCAATACGCTTTACGCGATAGAAGACTATATTGATGAGGCAGAATATGCTGGCAACCAATACGAAACGGGACACATCATCACCAGCCTTGTGCAAGCTATCAATCGGGTGCGCTGTAGGCGAGTAGTGGATAATGAAGGAGGGTGCGAGCCAACCAATGTTTTCCTATTCCTGAGCAACAGCAAACAATGCCATGATGTGCTTGATGGCGTAACATCGCTGATGCCAAATATCAACGTCATCCATTTAGGGAATGAGAAACCAGAGCCTAAATGCCGTGATGAAGACAAGCTCGTTAAACATCTATCGAAGCTCGCAGAAGGCAAGCACGATGCAGATAGAATTCAGAAGAAGCTGAAAATCCTAGATAGGAATATGGAGCGGATGGCAAGCCAAGCTACAGGCGGGAAACGCCTTAAAGCTCGTCTGGCGGCACTAAACATCACCTACACTGCAAAGCGTGGAAAGGGTGGCTACAAAGTCTTTATTATAGAGAAAAGTGGCGGTAATTAGGTGTGCCTTTATGCGCGGCTATCTATCTGTTTTGCGTATGAACTCTATTCTACTACAAATGCTATTTTGGGAGGTAAAAATCAGAAAAAGCACAAACAAACAGCTTCCAAAAAGCCACCCTTTTAGAAAACATCCATAGAATACAAGCCCATTACCGACAGTAAGCTTCGTGCAGCACAAGCATAGAAATGCGACCCACCAAGCCTTCCCGACCGCCTATTACAGCTTAACGGTACTAACCCAGCTTCGGCAACCCACCAACTGTTTGTCCGGTAAAACCCTCCCTGCATTCCGTGGAATATGTATAGCATAAATTAGCTTGGAATGGCAACCAAGTGGCTATGAACGTCATAACTTAAATCAAAGATTGCGGTATATGCTTAATGCACAAGATTGTGACATGACTCTTTATATTCTAGCGTTGGTAGCAATCATTCAGTAAAAGAGGTGAATTCTAAAGTAATAACTAAGGTTGTTCAGAGCTATGTCTTTTTCATTATATAAACGCTTAACAACCACGGGAACACTATCGGAATTAGAAGGAGTTCCCGACCCTAGATTTGCTTTGCCATCCACTATAAATTGGATGAGGAGCTTGGTTATACTGTGCCAAGAAAAAGAAGTTAATTTTGATAATGCAAGAAGTTTCTATAATGGCGTAACCAAACATAGTTTTAATGAGCATCAAGAGAATACAGTCTTTGAGCAACTGCTTTTTGGGTTGCATCAACTTTCTGGTTTAATGGCATTACAATCTATTTCAAATAATGCTGACATATCACGGATAGGGATTGTTGCATGGTATTACGGCATCTACCACGCCTGTAGCGCAATGATTACTGCACAGTCTGGAACAATGCAGGAAACCCATGCAGGAACAGCTAAGGCATGGGATAACCAATTGTCATTGAGAGGCTTGGTAATGGAGCCTTTTGCATTGCGCGTTTCCAGCTTGGTAAAAACTGTATATGAATCAGAAATAGCCGCCCTCAAGGCAGGCAATGATTTCGTTTTAACAACAAGGCCAACTAGCGCAGATGACGCTTATGGAGGATGTTGCAGCTATTTATCGGGAACGGCTAAATGGAGCAAGTGGAACGTTGAGCAGGAAATACTTGGCTCTAAAGAATTTAAAGCACTTGATGTTCCTGACTTCAGAACCAAAGATGCAAGGTTATTAAGAGATGCGCGATTGACTGGCAAAACAATTTCATTTCTTCATCAAGCCTATCGCTATCGTGGAAAAGCTAATTATAGAGAGGCGTTCTTTCTGGGTTATGGCGGTGCTAGGACAGAGAAACTGTTATCGGGTTATGCGGACGATTTAGGAGAAGTATTAGCCGCCTTCCTAAGTATGGCGGGAGCATTTTGCTCTAAGCGATTAGGTAAAGATTTATGGGCATCATTCATAGAAGATGTAGAAGGTAGCCGTGCATTTTCTATAAGTGCTACCGAAGTTTGGAAGTAATTTACTTGGTAAAAATGGCATAAATTTACGTGAGGGCATATATCAATAAGTCAGCGCGAATGTTCCCCATAGGGAGGGGGCTTGCATAAATGGCTCCTGAGAGGCCAAAGCACTCTTAAATGATGTTTGGTATAGCTAGAAAACATCCCTGCTGTACGGGCTTCCTATTGCGTTTATAGGGTATCCAAGAAATGCCTGATTTCAGTTCCTGTAGCACCAGCGTAGCAATGGCTTTAGGATGACATTCAAATTAGGCTGGTGTATAATGCCTCTGTCGAACAGGGGAACTAAGAGTCAGCCTCGGTTTACTGCTCCTAGAGAAATGGAGCGGGTGAAGGGAATCGAACCCTCGTGTTCAGCTTGGAAGGCTGACGTTCTACCATTGAACTACACCCGCACTGCATGCGTCTTTAGAAGACGGCAGACCAAAAATCAACCTTATTGTAATCGGATGCCCTTGCTGGCTTTTTCCTCTAGTGCGGTATCGCGCACGTCATTTTTCCAATCAGGGTTCCCGCCAAGGGACAGTGACATTTCGAGGTCTTGTTTGGCCTGCGGATAATTGCCGAGTAAACGCGCCGCCATGCCGCGCTGGTGATAAGCCTCTGCATCTTGCGGATTTTTCTGGATAGAAGCTGTGGCGAGGTTTGAAGCTGCTTTCCCATCGGCCTGCGAACCTGATATATTCCCTAATTCACGGCGCACCACACCACGCTGCAAATAAGCCTCTACTTTTTGAGGATTAATAGAAATAACTCTACTATATTCAGATTCGGCGCCTTTGTAGTCACCCATCATGGTTTTTTGCACCGCTTGCAGCATTTGCAACCCTTCGGCATCAATCGCAGGCTGCGTTTGCGCGCAGGCAATACCGCCTAGAAAAAGGCTTGTAAGCAAAAAAGACAGCAAACGGATATATCTCATGCGCAAAGCTTTAAAACCTTTGCGGGCATTTGGCAATAGGGTGATGGCGCCGTGGGTTGACATTGAGCGGGCAATGCACAATAAGGAGCCAATAGTAAGCCACAGTCATTTAGCAAGCCAAGGGCAAGGCCATGTGGGATATTAAACGCCATACCATAGACCAAACTTCGGCGGTACGCGCCACTGTGCGCTCGCGCCTGACTTGGTTTGACCTTGTAGCCTTTGCATTGGTGGGGGGGATGCTGGCGTTCGTGGCGTGGGGCATGCGCGAGTTTTCCGCTCCTATCAGCGAATTGAAATTTCACACCATCACCCTCGATTTTGCCAATCTGCCCGAATATGCGATGCGCACGACGCTGCGAATGCTCGTTGCGGTAGCGATATCGTTCCTATTTACCCTGTGTTATGCCACCCTCGCCGCCAAAAGCCGCAAGGCGGGGCAAGTAATGGTTCCCATGCTCGACATCATGCAATCCATCCCCGTGCTCGGTTATATATCCTTTACCGTCACCGCATTTGTTGGGCTTTTCCCTCATAGCATGATGGGGGTGGAGCTAGCGGCCATTTTCGCGATTTTTACCTCACAGGTCTGGGGCATGACCTTCAGCCTCTATCAATCCCTGCGAACTGTGCCTTCGGAAATGGAAGATGCCGCGCGCGTGTTCGGCCTTTCCGGTTGGCAGAAATTCTGGCGTATGGAGCTTCCCTTTGCCATGCCGGGGCTTGTGTGGAACATGATGGTGGCGATGTCGGGCGGTTGGTTTTTTATCGTTGCCTCCGAGGCGATTACGGTGGGCAACCAGCACATCACCCTGCCGGGCATTGGCTCCTATATCGGCCTTGCGATTGCCGAGCGCAACATTCCCGCCATCAGCGCTGCCATTGGCGCGATGCTCGTGGTCATTATCTTGTATGACCAATTTCTTTTCCGCCCGCTCGTGGCGTGGACCAATAAATTCCGCCCGGAGACGCTGGATAATGAGCATGAGCCGCGCTCGTGGTTGCTCAGCCTGTTCCAAAGAAGTCGCCATGCGCAACGATGGTTAAAGCCGATTGGCTGGTTTTTTCATCGCGTGGCCTGCCTGCGCGTACTCAAATTCAACAACCCGTCGCTGCAACTTCCCCAGCGCGGCGAGCGGCTGATTGATTATATCTGGTATGTGTTGCTCACCACCGTGGTGTTGCTCGCAGTCAAACATATTGTGATGTTTCTCAGCACCAGCATTGAAACCCGCGACATCATCGAAGTGGCAGGGCTGGGTATGCTTACGTTGCTGCGTGTGGTGGTGCTCATTGCGGTTGCCTCGCTCATTTGGGTGCCACTTGGGGTGTATATTGGCCTGCGCCCCCGCCTTGCCGGTTGGGTGCAGCCAGTGGCGCAATTCCTAGCGGCGTTTCCGGCGAACTTACTGTTCCCCATCGCAGTTTTGCTCATCAGCCACTACAAGCTCAGCCCTGATATTTGGCTCAGCCCGCTGATGATTCTCGGCACACAGTGGTATATTTTATTCAACGTGATTGCGGGCACCACCATGTTCCCCGGCGAGCTGCTCGAAGTAGGGAAAAGTTTTCAGATAAAGCGCTGGCTCTGGTGGCGCAAGGTCGCGTTGCCCGGCATTTTCCCTTATTATATCACCGGCGCCATCACCGCATCGGGCGGCGCGTGGAACGCCAGCATCGTGGCCGAGCTCGTCACATGGGGCGACGAGCGTTTTGTTGCGCGCGGGCTTGGCTCGTATATTGCGCAGATGACCCAAAGCGGCGATTTTGTGCGCATCACGCTGGGCGTGGTGATGATGGCGCTCATCGTTGTGCTTTTTAACCGTTTCTTCTGGCAGCCATTATATGATATGGCTGCTCGCAAGCTGAGGTTTGAATGAAAAATACGCTACTTGAAATCACTGCCGTGGATAAAAGTTTTCAGCGCCCCGATGGCCGCGCGCTGAAGGTGCTCGACACCATTAATCTCAGTTTGCATGAAGGCGAAATCGTCTCTCTGCTTGGCAAATCCGGCGCAGGAAAATCAACGCTGCTGCGCATCATCGCGGGGCTGCTACGCCCTACCTCTGGCAAGGTTTCCTTTGCCAGTAGCGCCAGTGCCAGCCACGTTGCCATGGTGTTTCAGAATTTCGCGCTATTTCCATGGCTCACGGTTTTAGAAAATGTGGAGCTGGGGCTTGAAGCCCTTGGTGTACCTGAAAAAGAAATGCGCAAGCGCGCGCTTGATGCCATCGATTTGATTGGTCTGGACGGCTATGAGTCGGCCTATCCGCGCGAGCTTTCGGGGGGCATGAAACAGCGCGTGGGCTTTGCGCGCGCGCTGGTGGTGAACCCCGAAATACTGTTGATGGATGAGCCGTTTTCGGCGCTCGACGTACTGACATCAGAAACGCTCAAAACCGATTTTATCGATCTGTGGATCGAGCGCAAAATGCCGCTGAAATCAGTGCTCTTGGTAACGCACAACATCGAAGAAGCGGTGTTGATGAGTGACCGCATTTTGATTTTCGCGGCCAACCCTGGCCGCATCGCTGAAGAAATCAACGTCGATATTCCCCACCCGCGCGACCGCCAAAGTCCCGCCTTCCGCGATATGGTCGAGCGCATCTACACGCTGATGACCACAGGCATCGCCAAGCCGCAAACCCTCGGCCTGCGCCTGCCCGGCGGCGAGATCGGCATTGACGAAAAACTGCCGCGCGTTTCGCCCAACCAAATAGCAGGTCTCGTCGAAGCGCTGGCAGCCGCGCCTTATAATGGCCGCGCAGATCTTCCTGCACTTGATCAAGCTCTGCAGCTCGGTACTGACGAAATATTTCAAGTGGTGGAAAGTCTGCGTATTTTAAAGTTTGCTGATGTGGCGCAGGGCGACGTGATGCTGACCACCGCCGCGCTGCAATTTGCCGATGCGGATACGCAAAAACGCAAAGAGATTTTTGCCGAACATCTGATGAACAATATTCCCCTCGCCGCTTATATTTGCCGCGTGTTGCAAGACCGCCCGGGCAAACGCGCGCCGCGCACACGCTTTATCACCCGCCTGGAAGACCACATGGCGGAGGAAGATGCAGATGAAGTGCTAAACGCAATTACCAGCTGGGCGCGTTACGCCGAGCTATTCGCCTATCACGATAACTCCGAGGAATACAGCCTCGACAACCCAACAGGATAACCGCTATCATTTGCGAAAAGACACAAACTGCTTTAAGCAAGACACTATGACCCCACTGGAAACCCTCAATTGGCTGACAGAGCAAACACGAAAACACGGTGCTGATGGCGCTGATGCGGTGATGTTTGACACGCTGAGCGTCTCTGCCAGCTGCCGCCTTGGCAAGCCCGAAGGCATCGAGCGCTCAGAAAGCGCGGCCATTGGCCTGCGCGCTTTTTTTGGCCGCAAACAATCCATGGTCTCCACTACCGACGCCAGCCCCGAGGCTTTAAAGGAGCTCGCCGAGCGCGCCTGCGCAATGGCTAAAGCATCGGCTGAAGACCCTTTTGCGGCGCTTGCCCCTTCGTCGCTTTTTGCAAAGAATGTTCCTGCGCTCGAACTCTGTGATGATGTGGAGCCAAGCAGTGGGTGGCTCACCCACGGATGCGAAGAAGCGGAAGCATCCGCGCTGGCAGTGACCGGTATTACCAACTCCGAAGGCGCAGACGCGAGCTACAGCCGCAGCAATATTCACCTCCTCATCAACAACAATGGCGAAAATTTTGCGCAGAGCTATGCCAGCAGCCATTTTTCGCTTTCAGTTTCCGTGCTCGCGGGCGAGGGAACGGGCATGGAGCGCGACTATGATTATTCCTCGGTGCGCCATCGCAGCGATTTAGCCGCCGCCAGTGACATTGGTGCAAACGCCAGCCACCGGGCGCTTGCACGCATGAACCCGCGCAAAGTTGCCACCTGCAACGTGCCGATTATCTTCGACCCGCGCGTCAGCCGCAGCTTGCTTTCCACACTCGCGGGCAGCATTTCGGGCGCATCGATTGCGCGTGGCTCCAGCTTCCTCAAAGACTCCATGGGCGAGCAAATTTTTGCGAGCGGTGTCACCATCTGCGACAACCCACATATCGTTCGCGGCCTTGGCTCGCGCCCGTTTGACGGCGAAGGTGTGGCGAATAAAAAACTCTCGGCGATTACAGCCAGGGCGCGGCCGGTTTCTGGATTGAAAATGGCCAGATAGCCTACCCCGTTTCCGAGATAACCATCGCCGGAAATCTGCGCGATATGTTCAAAAACCTGACGCCAGCCAACGACCTTGAATTTCGCTACGCCACCAATGCGCCGACCCTGCGCGTGGAAGCGATGACCGTGGCAGGAACGTAAGCGATGATGATAAAAGCCAACACCGATTCCACCTTCACTCTCGTGCGCCGCATCTGGCGTGAGCATCTGTCGCGCTACAAGCTGCAACTAGCTCTCGCTGTGAGTTGCATGCTGGTGGTGGCGGCAACCACGGGCGCCAATGCGTGGATGATTGGGCCAACGCTCGATAAGATATTCATCGAAAAAGACCGATCGATGCTAACCATCATTCCACTGGCCATTTTGTGCATCGGTGTGCTCGGTGCAGCAGGCAATTATGGCAACATCTTCTTCATGCGTTTTGTTGGCCAACGCATCGTCGCCGACATGCAGACGCGGCTTTTTGGCCACCTTATCCAAAGTGACATCGGTCTGTTCCACCAACAATCCTCTGGTCGCCTTATTTCGCGCTTTACCAACGATATTAATTTACTCCGCAACGCGTTCACCAATGTTTTAACCGCACTGGCCAAGGGCATGCTCACCACTATTTTCCTCGTCTGCCTGATGATCTATCAGAATGCAGAATTGGCCGCCATCGCGCTGGTTGCCTTCCCGTTTGCCATTTACCCTATCCTTCGCCTTGGCAAACGTATGCGCAAAATTTCCGACAAAACACAAACGCAGCTCGGCGATTTTACCGTCACCCTCGACGAAATCTTTCAAGGCGTGCGCACCGTCAAATCCTATAACCGTGAGTCGTTTGAAGCCAGCCGCGCTGGAAACATCATCAACACGCTTTCAAACCTCTATCTTAAATCCGCGCGCGTGCAGGCCGCCTCTACCCCGCTGATGGAAATTCTCAGCGGCGTGTCCATTGCGCTGGTTTTCTGGTATGGCGGCGCGCAGGTGCTCGATGGAAAAATAACTCCCGGCGGGTTCACCTCATTTATCGGCGCATTCCTCATGGCCTATAAGCCAGTTCGTTCCATGACCGGAATGAATGGGACGCTGCAAGAAGGCGTAGCCGCCGCTGGCCGATTGTTTGCCGTGCTCGACACCAAAGCCGTTATCACCGAAAAACCGGATGCTGCGGCACTAAATGTCAGCGCGGGCGAAATTGTTTTTGAGCATGTCAGCTTCAGCTATGGCGAGAATTCTGGTGGTGCGCACGGCGTGAATTTGCGCGTTCCAGCAGGCAAAACTGCCGCGCTCGTAGGCGCATCGGGCGGCGGAAAATCCACGCTAATGAATTTGTTGCTCCGTTTTTATGACGTGCAAAGCGGAACGATTTCCATCGACGGACAAAATATCCGCGACGTGACACTTTCGAGCTTACGTGGCGCGATGGCGTTTGTGCCGCAGGAATCCATGCTCTTTGACGATACCGTGCGCGCCAACATCGCCTATGGCCGCGAAGGCGCAAGTGAGGCCGACATCATCAGCGCCGCGCAAAACGCCGCCGCTGACGAGTTCATCCGCGCATTGCCAAACGGCTACGACACCATGATTGGTGCGCACGGCGTGCGCCTGTCTGGCGGCCAGCGCCAGCGC
>RFOF01000005.1 GCA_009926845.1 Alphaproteobacteria bacterium | reverse complement strand
AGCCCGCGATTGGACCGACCAACTCACCGATAACTTCCGTATCATCGGTACACCCAAACTCGCCTGAAATATCAACTCTTCAGCTGCAAGGGATATATATTGCTCGATTTTTGCGTTTGCGCGCTGATTTCTTTAATAGAAGAGGTTAGCTCTTCGGCAGCGGAAGCCACTTGCGAAGATGTTTGCGCCACCTCGGTGGAAATATTGACCACGGTATTAGAACGCTGCTTGGTGTTCTCAGCAATTTCATTCACGCTTTGTGCTCCGGCCTTCATTTGAGACGCGGAGCTAGCAACTTGCGAAACAATTCCCGAAACAGAGGCTTCAAAACTGTCCGCCATTTGATGCATCGCTGCGCGTTTTTCCTCTTCATTGCGTTCCTTCTGTTTTTCCTGCTCCAATTTAAGGTTTTCCGTTTCAACCATATTTTGTTTGAATACGACCACGGCTTGTGCCATTCCGCCAATCTCGTCTTTTTTGCCAACGCTTGGAATTTCAGCAGCCATATCACCACTTGCCAAATCAGACATGGCCGTTGTCATCTTTTTAATAGGGCGGGTGATGCTCAAAATGGTGAGTGTAAGTAGTGGGATCATGAGTGCGAGAGCCACACCAAGGACAATAATAATTTGTTGGTTAGATGCATTGATAATGGTCACCATGTCATCGGCAACACGATTCATTTCATCAAACACAGCCTGACTGACAGAAGCTTGAATAACACCCAGCTCATCGCTCTTTTGCGTTACAGTATCGATGAAATGCAAGAACTCTCTATCACTCGCATTCTTCACAATCATCTCCGGAAATTGGACTTGCACCAAAACATCAAGCTCTTTTGCCAAATCATGCGCCTTTTGCATATCTTCAGCTTTGACATAGCCAAGCTCTCGTTTAACCAGGCGTCCTTCATAAGAAACTAATTTCTCTGAATTTTCTTTGATTGCGTCGGAATCCACTTGCGATATTTGGTTGCTGGCGCGATGGAGCGCAGCGATATAAATATGCTGTAGAATTTCTTGCCGGTGAAGAATAACGCGTTGCGCGAGAACAGCATTGGTCTGAGAAACAGCAGACATCGCACTCATAGTGTTCAGTTTTTGACCGCTCACATACGACAAATAGCTACTGGCAGAGAGAGCAATAATTGCCAAAAGCCCAATAAAAATCAGTTTATTTTTAATAGTGAGTGCCATACCTAGCTCCTGTGTTTGCGACTTGTTTGTATTTTTTTAAAGTAATGGGGAGAACTTCTGTCCTCCCCACCGTGTCATATTGTTATTTCTTTTTGCCGGTTGCAGCTTCGTATTTGCTGTGGCCGTTGTTATCGCAGCCTTCAGACAAATCAATGTCGTGCTTCTGGAGGCAGGCCCAGATTTTTTCATCATCTTTTTCACCAGCACAATATTTGGCTATTTCAGCGGTGCAAGCACTCCAGTCAAAAGCCATCGCGTTAGAAGCGGTTAAAACAAGTGCGAGAGAGAGAGGATATAAGGAAGTTTCATTGATTTTCTCCTGTGTAAGATTGCGACTTCAATCGTCTGTTTTAGGTGCAGACTATTTTATCGTTAGCAAACAGGAGTAAAAAAAGGATTAATGGGTTCAGGCGCTGGCCAGATCCTCATCCACAACTTCATCGGTAAACGATAGCAGCATTTTTTTGAGCTCGGCTTGCGCTAAATCAAGCGCGGCGGTGTCGGTGCTGCGGGCGATGAGCGTGGTACCGAGGCGCTGGTTGCGTATGAACGGGTAGCTGCCGATATCTACATTTGCAAAATGCTCCGCAATGGCGGTCAGCTCTGCGGCGATGACCCCCTCGGTAACATAAGCCGCCACGGTGCGCGAGTGGGTTTTTTCGCCGCCTTTTAGCTCATTTTTAATGCCGTCGAACATGGCCTGCATGATGCGCGGCACGCCCGCCATCACGAACACATTCTCGATGCGAAATCCCGGTGCTGCGCTGACGGGGTTATAAATCAGTGATGCCCCCACGGGAATTTCCGCCATTTTCAGGCGCGCTTCGTTCAGCTGTTCGCGGGTGTAATGTTTTTCCAGCAGCGCTTCGGCTTCGGCGTTGCGTTCTATGGCCACGCCAAATGCTTTGGCCACGCAAGCGGAGGTGATGTCGTCGTGGGTCGGGCCGATGCCGCCAGTGGTGAACACATAATTGAAGTTTTTGCGGCATTCATTCAGCGCCCCCACCACCGTGGCCTCCACATCCGGAATCACCCGCACTTCGGCCAGTTTAATGCCCGTTTCGTTCAGCTGCGCCGCTATCCACGCCAGATTTTTATCTTGCGTGCGGCCAGAAAGAATCTCATTGCCGATAATCAGCAGGCAGGCATTTATCATAGGGATTAGGCTCTAGGCATTAGGATTTAGGGATTGATATTAGAGCATAGAAGTTATATCCCAGTGCCATGCGATGATCATCGGCGCAGGCGCAATCCCCGCACCACTGAACTATCGCGGCTTCCCCAAATCCATCTGCACCTCGGTGAACCATGTGGTCTGCCACGGCATTCCCGGCGAACTCAAACTCAAAGACGGCGACATCGTGAACATCGACGTGACGGTTATTGTCGATGGCTGGCACGGCGACACCAGCCGCATGTATTTTGTCGGCAATCCACCCATCAAAGCCAAGCGCCTGACGCAGGTAACGTATGATGCGATGATGCTGGGCATTGAGCAGGTAAAGCCCGGCGCAACGGTGAACGACATTGGCCGCGCCATCCAGACCTACGCCGAGAAGCATGGCTACTCTGTCGTGCGTGATTATTGTGGCCACGGCATTGGCAAAATTTTCCACACCGCGCCGAGCATTTTGCATTATGAAGACGAGGGGGCTTCACCCGTTTTAAAAGAAGGGATGTTCTTCACCGTTGAGCCGATGATCAATGTGGGCGATTATGAAACCATCCTCAACCGCCACGATGGCTGGACGGTGACCACGCGTGACAAATCACTCTCTGCACAGTTTGAGCACACGCTGGCAGTGACCGCGACCGGATATGAGATTTTTACTGCGTCGCCTAAGGGGTTGAATTTCCCGAAAAATTGACAGAAATTCGTTTTGCAACTATATGTCATATGTATTGAGTTGAATAACTTTTTATCTTGGTGATTTTTTAATAATTATTTGCTATAATATGCATATATTGGTGTAAAGCTCGCTGAGGATAAGAGGAAATTATGAGTGAAAAATTTGTGCCAAATTCACAGTCAACCGCTACTAATGGGGGGGGCTGGGTAACTGGTATTATAGCCGGTACAGATAATCTTGGGCAACCTGGCTTTGATGAATTGAAGGGCCAAAGCACCTTGACTGAGGCTGGACAAACCGTGTCAACTGACAGAAAAAGATATCCTGGGCGTGCAGCGGTGGAGCTTCTGGACAGGGATGGAAAACATGTGGCATACGCTGGCGGGTATAGAGCCAATGAAGCTAGGGCTTGGATGGGCGAGTTCAAAGATAATTGGCAACTAACTGTTGAGAAAATACGCCTCAAAGACGGCACGTTGATTGAATTGGAAAACCCTGTCAAACTGCCACTTAGCCCCTATATGCAGGGCCAGCAGAAGCTGATGACCCCTGAAGCTGTTAATCAGCTTGAAAAATTGATATTAGAAAAGGCAAAGGCAAAAGCAAAAGAAAGCGATCGTGCCGCGGCGTCCCCTCCTAAAGTGTCAGCAATTGAAATCTCCAATATAACTAATTTTACAATTTCTGGTGCCGCGAATACGCTTTCCATACCTGCAAAACCACCCGGCAGAGATAAGGCGTCTGTTGTATAAAAACAGCCATTTGCCAACACACACCACAACAAATGCCGCGCTCGTCAGTGCGGCATTTTTATATATCGGTTAGTTTTTGCAGGCTGGCCGCTGCCAATCGCCTTTATAAAGCGATTTAAAAAAAATCAAAAAAGCCTCTTCCTGACCATTTCTTCTCTGCGTACAACTTAAATATAGGCTCGAAAAAGTGTGAGTCGCTGCTTCGTCATTGCGAGGAGCCGCAGGCGACGCGGCAATCCATATCTTTGTGAACTGGATTGCTTCGGCTTAGCCTCGCAATGACGACCAAAACATCAGACCCCGCAATCAATGCGGGGTGACAATCAACCCACATAGGAGATAGGCATGACTGAGTTGCAGACATTTTCTGCGCGCGGGCTGGGTTCGCTGCGACGTTTTTTCAGCAAAAAAAATAGCGGCGACATTTCGCGCAAACAACTTCCGTTTGAATATGGCATGCGCGCTTACATGGTCGCCCCCGGCCAGCCCGTGTGGACGGACAGAAACTATGCGCAATTTTCGCATGAAGCCTATGTGAAAAACGTCATTGCCCATCGCGCTATCAACCTTGTGTCGGTGTCGGCATCGAGCGTTCGCCTGAAACTTTTTACGGTTGGTGTGCGCGGTGGCCGCAAGGAAATCAAGCAACATCCGCTGCTCGACTTGCTGCGTCAGCCAAGCCCGACTCATGCGCTGGGTGATTTTTTTCAAGGGCTATATCACTATCGCCTCATCGGTGGCAACGCGTATATTCAGGCGGTGGGCCCGAAAGATACGCCGCCGCGCGAGCTGCATCTGCTGCGCCCCGACCGCATAGCCATCATCGCGGGGAAGGGCACGCTACCTGCGGGTTATCGTTATAGTGTTGGCGCACAGTCAGTCGATTTTCCGGTGGATAGAATCACTGGCCGCAGCCGCATTTTGCACTTGAAAACATTCCATCCACTCAATGACTGGTATGGGCTTTCGCCGGTGGAGGCTGCGGCCTATAGCATCGACCAGCACAACCAGTCTGGCGCGTGGAATCAGTCGCTGCTGCAAAATGGCGCAAGGCCAAGCGGGGCGCTGGTGGTCACCAGTGAACATGGTGGGGGTGGCGTCCTTTCTGATCAGCAATATGCCCGCATGAAAAACCAGATAGATGAGCAGTTCACAGGCGCGGCCAATGCGGGAAGGCCGCTGCTTTTAGAAGGCGGATTAGACTGGAAAGAGATGAGCTTGACGCCCAAAGATATGGATTTTATCGAGGCAAAGAATGCATCCGCGCGCGATATTGCGCTGGCCTTTGGGGTGCCGCCGCAACTGCTCGGCATTCCGGGGGATAATACCTATTCTAACTTGCAGGAAGCAAGGCTGAGCCTGTGGGAGCAGACGGTGGTTCCCCTGGTGATGTGTACGGTCGATGCCATCAATAGTTGGCTTGCGCCGCAGATGGGTGGCGGGGTGGAATTGGTTGCCGATACGGATGGAATTTCTGCCCTTGCCATGCGCAATCAGGCAATCTGGGATCGTGTGGAGAAAGCTAATTTCCTCACGGAAAATGAAAAACGTGCGGCGGTGGGCTATCCTCCACGCGCGGGGGCAGTGGTGTAAAAAATCATTGTTTCTTTACGTGGATAGGGACACAATGCCTCCATCATTTTTTATGGAGATGCGTATGTGTTTTAAAAATACTTCGTCGGCGTTTGGCGCAGTCACCAAGCTTTTGCATTGGACAACGGTGGTGTTGATAGTGTGTATCATCACGATTGGCCTCACCATGAGCGATATGGAAAACAGCCCCGATAAATTCAGGCTGTATGGCCTGCATAAATCGATGGGCATCACGGTGCTTTTCATCGTGTGTTTCTGGTCGGTTTGGCGTTTGGTCAATATTAAACCTGCTTTGCCTGATACGCTGGGTCCACTTCAAAAACGCGGTGTTTCAGCGACGAAATATGTATTGCTGACGTTCTTGTTTGCGATGCCGCTGACAGGCTGGGGCATTTCATCAGCGGCGGGTTTTCCTGTGGCGGTGTTTGACCTTTTTACCATGCCGAACCTCCTTGCGCCCGATAAGGCACTGGCGAAAGATCTTGGCGAAATTCATGAAACACTTGCGTGGATTTTAATGGGCGTGGTGGCGGTTCATGCGTTGGCGGCACTCGTGCATCATTTTTATTTTAAAGATACTGTTTTGCGTCGTATGCTGCCTTTTGGTCTGAAGGGGAAATAATATGCTAAGAGCGTTTGTTGTTTTTGTGTTGATGGTGGCGGCTTCTCCTGTTTTTGCGGCGGATAAAGCGCCCAAAACTTCGCCAACACCCACGGCTACACCGCCCCAACCACCCGCTGCCTATTTAACGATAAAAGAAAAAAGCTCTTTGAAATTCATCGCCACGCTCAATGGTGCGCCGGTGGAAGGGCAGTTCAAAGATTTTTCTACCGACATCGTGTTTGATGAAAATCAGCTCGACAAAAGCCACATCAAAGTGGAGGTGAACACCGCAAGTGTTGTCGCTGCAAATGATGAGCTGGCCAGCAACGTTAAACTACCGGATTGGTTGTCGGTGGATAAATTTGCCAAGGCAAGTTTTGTTTCTAAAAAAATCAATCGTATGCCCTCGACCAATAGCTATTATGCCGATGGCGAGCTGACCATTCGCGGCCAGAAAAAACCCGCAACGCTCAATTTTGAGTTGGATTATCCAACTGGGGGGCGGGCAATTGCCACGGGGTTTGTAACCTTACTACGCAAGGATTTTGGCGTTGGCCAAGGCCAGTGGCAGGACGAGGGCAGCGTTAAAAATATTGTTCGCGTCGAATTCCGCATTGTCGCAGATAAAAAATAGCAATTAGCAGCTGGCAGTTGACAGATAGTTGCTAGTTCCTAGCTCCTAGATGCACAACAACGTCTATTTTATAGGTAAATCATGTATTACGAACGAAAAATCAGCGCATCTATGCGCGAACGAAAACGCTTGTCTTGCGCTCTGGAAGTGAAATCTCTTGACGCAAGCGGGCGCTTTGCCGGATATGCCAGCGTGTTTGACGTGGTGGATAACCAGCGCGACATGATGCTGCGCGGGGCATTTTCAGATACGCTAAAAAACCGCGTCGGTGAGATCAAATTGCTGTGGCAACACATGCAATCGGAACCTATCGGCGTGTTTGATCGTATGTTTGAAGATGCGCGCGGGCTGTATGTGGAGGGGCGGTTGCTTCTTGATGTGCAGCGCGCAAAAGAAGCCTATGCGCTTTTAAAAGCTGGCGCGGTCAGCGGGCTTTCTATAGGCTATTCACCCACGCGCTATTCCATTGATGCGCAAACCGGAGTTCGCTTGCTTTCGCAGGTGGAGTTGTGGGAGGTGAGTCTGGTGACATTTCCGGCAAACGAGGCGGCGGGTGTGACGGTGGTCAAACACTCCGCTGAAGACGAAATGCAGCTTAAATCGCTCCAGAAAAATGGCCAGCTCATCGAGTTATGCGCCGTTCTGGATAACGCGATTTTAGTACTGCACGTCTAATTTATTTTTCAACATTTATAAGGAATAGAAATATGAGCATCAGTGAAATTACTGATCGCGTTGCCACGCTTGGCAATGCTTGGGAACAGTTCAAACAGGTCAATGATATGCGCCTGCGCGATATCGAACGCAAAGGCAGCGCTGACCCACTTTACAACGAGCATCTGCACAATATCAGCTCGGCGCTGGATAATTATAAAAGCCGCCTCGACCAGATAGAGACTGCGTATAACCGCCCTGTGCTGAGCGCAAATGAAGCCGAACAAAAATCCTATGAAGCCAAGAACGGTGAATATGGCAAGGCCTTCCGCAATTACCTGCGCAAGGGCATGGATGCGGGTTTGGAAGCGTTCCAGACCAAAGCGCTTTCGGTTGGCTCTGACCCGGATGGTGGTTATCTGGTGACCCCGACCATGTCGTCTAAAATTGCACAGGCAGTTTTTGAAACGTCGCCTATGCGCCAGCTGGCTTCGGTAGAGGTTATTTCTTCTGATTCGCTCGATATTATCGACGACCATGACCAAGCGGCTGCAGGCTGGACAACGGAAACGGGCGCAGTCACAGAAACGGCAAGCCCAACCATCGCCAAGCGCCACATTGCGACCAATGAGCTCTATGCGCAGCCAAAAGCCACTCAGCGTTTGGTGGATGATGCGGCAATTGATATCGAAACGTGGCTATCGAACAAAATTGCCGACGTGTTCTCGCGCAAAGAAAACACCGCCTTCATCAGCGGCAATGGAACCAGCCAACCCAAAGGCATCCTGAGCTATGCGGCGGGCACGACTTGGGGTACGCAAATTGAGCAAATCAACTCCGGCACCAACGGTACTGTGACTGCTGACGCGCTCATCAACCTGTTCTACAGCCTGAAGGACGCTTATAGCAAACGCGCGACCTTCCTGATGAACCGTACGGTTGTTCAGGCTGTTCGTCTGCTGAAACAAACCAGCACCAACCAATATCTCTGGCAGCCGGGCTTAGCTGCGGGCACGCCTGACACGCTCCTTGGCGTTCCAGTTAGCCTTGCTGCCGACATGCCCGTTGCGGCGACCGGCTCGCTTTCTATCGCGGTGGGGGATTTTCAGTCGGCTTATCAGATCGTCGATAGCCGCGGTATTCGAATCCTGCGCGACCCATTCACCGAAAAACCCTTCGTCAAATTCTACGCCACCAAACGCGTGGGCGGGGATGTGATTAATTTTGATGCTATCAAGATTATGAAGCTCTCTGCGTAAAACTCTACTGCAGCGGCAAATCTACTTGCGATGGAGCCTCCTCGGAAAATGTCATGTACTTATTTGTACACTCATTTCCCTCGGTATCCATCGCTTCGCGCTTTCCTCGCTGCAGCGAGTTTTTTCAATAAAAAAGCCTAAAAACCGTTGTATTTTAGCCACATCGCCTGCCAAAAAAGACTTTTTTGTGTGTTCATAAAGTCAGTTAACGCTTATTTAAGCTACTTGACGTACAAGGGTAGTATGAGTTAAGCTCTTGAATAACCAATAGAGGTGAACGTGGCTAAATTATCGCGCTCTGAACAGATTATTGCTGAGAAAACCGTTTGCATCTTGCTGGTGCGCGGTGAAACGCCTGATGGCAGCAAGATATTTGCCTATGTAGCCATCCGCGCTGACAAGCTGGAAGCCTTTATGGAAGCCCAGAAACAGGGCACTTTCTACCCCGAGGATTACGGTATTGTTATCGAGGCGGGCGAGGGTGAGCCTTCCGATGAAATTAAAGCTAAAATGACCAACGAATATGGCTTCAACCATGATGCCATGCTGGATATCGGCGGCAAAGAAAAAGCCGAGGAAATCGCCAGCAATATCTCGACTTACGCTGAGAAAACCGCGCAAAAACCTTCTGAATAGCTTTTTTTAGCCTTTTTAGGCAACTTTCACAAAACTGTCACACAAATTTTCGCCTGCTGTGCTAGAATCAGGGTGTAGAAGTCTGTCTAACGCTTTGTAAGGCAAAATTGCAGATGAGTGGCATTGATAACTTGGTGAAGGCGGGGGAGTTGACTGTCGGGAACAAAATCGCCCGAGAGTCTATTTCGCTGATTTTTGCCGAATGCGTCTCTATTGCTGCTATGCTTGGGGTTGTTGCTGAAGCGGATAAAGTAGCCCCTGAATTAACGGAGGGGGCGACTAAAGCTATTGCAAAAGCGGTTGTAGAACCCAATTTGGATGTGATTGAAAAATCGCTTACAACTGTTTGCAAACTCGAAACCTGCAAACCCGATAAAGAAAAAAACCGCGAACAGCGATCTCATGATATAGCTCGTATGACGGTGTTGTTTGGTGCTGCTTGGGTTCCATCGCTTTTGATAAAGCTAGCCACTCGCCGTGGTATGAATAAAGTGATGGGCATTGGTGATGAACATCAATGGTGGGATTTGAGAAAGCTAAGTCCCACAGATAAATCGGTTGCCGTTTGGGATGAAGGCGTTCACTACGGTTCTCTCATCTTGGCCAATACTTTACTGGCAAAGCCCTCAGACGAGATGATTCGGGGGGTTTCCGGCATTTTACAAAAAACATTTGGTTGGTCGAAACAGCGCTCTGATGAAACTGCTGTAACTGCGGTTATTCACGAAGTCCCTAATCTTATGGGGGCGGCGGCAGGTATTCTTGCGATTGCGGCGCACCACTCTCGCGCAAAAGTTTAAACAGTTTATTTTATGCACATTTTTATGCTGACAACCCATCGCGGGAGCGAGGACGGGTTTTCTTTGCGTTTATTCGAGCGCGAAGAACATTATGACGTGGCCGACACACTCGCCCGCAGCTTCATCGCTCGCGGATGGGCGGTAGAAAGCCGGCTAATTTTTGTCATGCCTGCGAAAGCAGGCATCCTAAATTAGCAATAAAGCATGAAGCAACTACAGGATTCCTGCTTTCGCAGGAATGACAAAAATAAAATTCTAGTATTATAAGGAGAGAATTATGCATCACCCCAAGCGGATGCTAAGCCGCGTTGTCGCGCCTGCTAGCGAGCCAGTGACTCTGGCGGAAGCCAAGCTTTACCTGCGCGTGGACGGGCACAATGAAGATGTGTTGATCGGCGATCTGATTGTGGCCGCGCGCATGCAGGCGGAGCATTTTTTGCGCCGCTCGCTCATCACTCAAACATGGAAAGCAGGCTATGATTATCATGATATGTGTGGTGTGGCGCTGCCTCTTGGCCCTGTGCAGTCGATAGTCAGTGTGACGGTATTCAGTGCTGAGGACACACCGCAAATTCTAAGCGCTGATACCTATTATTTAAATGAGGCCAAAGACACAATACTTTTTTCTGTCTTCACTGGCGGGGATAAAATTGAGGTGGTGTATGTCGCCGGTTTCGGCGATACAACGGCTGTTCCTCGCCCGATAAAAATCGGTATGCTCGCACACATTGCAGCGATGTATGACAATCGTGGTGATATGGGCGAGGGCGGTTTGCCTGCGCAAATCATTGGTTTTTATGCACCGTATCGCGAGGTGGCGTTATGATGCTCCGCGGCAAAAAAAATACCACATCGCGCTTACGCCACAAGCTGTTGTTACAACAAGAAGTGCGCCTTTCCGATGGGGTGGGGGGGTATGCAAAAAGTTGGCAGAATATTGCTGAGCTTTGGGCGGAAATCAAACCCGTCAGCGGCAATGAGCAGCTTTTCGCCGGACAAGTGCAATCCACTGCCAGCCATAAAGTTTTATTGCGTTATCGCTCTGGCATTACGGTCGGGATGCGCTTTGTATTTGATGGCCGCACGTTCAACATTCGCTCGGTGTTCAATGTGGATGAACGCCGCGATACGCTTGAATTATTAGTTCAAGAAGGTGTGGCTACCTAACGGGGACGAGCGCAGGTTGCATCTGGCGGTGCAAAATGGCGAAGGCAAAAAGTAGCATATCCACATGTTTGCGGAACTGCTGCGCCCATTCGCGTTCTAACTTCATGCGGCAATTGGCGCAGATGTCTTCCAGGAAATGAATTGCGCCTTCGAATGTGAACATTTTGAGTGCCTCCATGAATGCTTCCGCGTTTGGCAGTGGAATATTTTTGACCGTTAGAAACACACCGCGCGATAGGTCGTGCAGCGATTTGCGCCAGGGTTGATACCCCTCCGCATATTCGGGAGCCTCGCGGATAAGCTGGCCAAGATAGACCTCTACCTTGGTGAAAACGGGCTGATATTCAGAAAAAAAATCTTGGAAGAGGCGGCGGGCGCCTTCTACATCTGCATCCCCCGAGGGGTGTATCAAGGTGTGTTGCTCCATGTACCCATTCTAGCAAGATTCTGTGACAGTTTTGTGACCGAACACTCCCTTTTTATGAAACTTTTGTGACAATAAGGACAATAAGCATGTCGAATTTTAGTGTGATTACGCTACAAAAAAGCATTTATGAGGCACTGACCAATGATATTGCGCTCATCGCCCTCATCCGTGGCGTCTATGACCATACGCCGCAAAACAGCGCATTTCCTTATATTGCTTTTGGCGAGGTCACTTCGCGTGAGTGGTCGAATGTAGAAGACGCAGGAATGGAGCAGCAGGTGACGCTCAACATCTGGAGCCGCGAAGGTGGGCGCAAAGAGGCTATTTCTATCATGGAGCGGGTATATACGGTGCTACATCAAGTTAGCCTCACCATCGAAGGGCAGTCGCTGGTTTCGCTACGTTTTGTCACCAGCAAAGTGATGCTCGGAAATGATGGATTTACCTATCAGGGGAACATGCAATTTCGCGGATTAATGCGGCAAGTCTAGTCGCTAAGCTGTTTAGAAATGGCGTCAATATATTTTCGGTATTGCGCGTTCAGTGCCACCATTTCTTTGGTGTCGCATGCGCTTTTGGAATATATTTCGTTATAAGAACCACGCGCTGATGTCAGGATGTCATATTGCAAACGCCCAGGCGCATTGACAGAAGCCATCGCTTGGCTGAGGGCGGAAATGATGATGTGAATATCGGTTGGCTGGGCTTTCCCGCATTTTTTGAGGTACATATTGTTGACCAATATTTCCTCGTATTGCTTTTTCAGGCGGTCTACTTCGGCCTGACTGCCACTGGCTACATTTTCAGGGCTGTATAATGCTTCGATACCGCTTTGCGCGGTGGGAGGATAATAGCTTGATGGTTGATCTTTTTGAGCGTTCGCAGTCTTTGAGTCATTAAATCTTTTGATTTCGTCCTTGAGTTTTATTTCATTATCCGTTGCGGCCTTCACCTGTTTTTTAAGGTCGTTCATTTTGCGTTCATGATCGTTTCTTTCTATAGTGATATGTTCAAGTGCCTTTTGTGACTGTGTCAACTGCCAGCTATAGATGGCCATGGCAAGTAAAGCGCATAGCAGAACAGCAAAAAACTGTAGGCTGCGCCGCCATGTGAATTCAATCAAAGAATGTGCCAAATCAGTGGGAAGTTCGGTTTGCCAGCGTTCTGCCAGTTTACGGTTTTCGCGCAAATACCACAGCGCGCAGACCACCGATGCGCTCCACACAAAAAACCAAATTATCAGGCTCTGAATGCTCATTTCTCTAGCATGCCTCGTTCCCCAACATCTTGCAAGACAAAGGATAAACCATGACCACAAATATTCCTCCGCAATTGGATACGCAAAATTCCGCAGACATAAACCAGATCCGTCAACAGCTCGCCATTATGCAAAATGTGCTGGTCAGCTTAAACGGCGTGGAGGGTAATTCTAGGCTGGCTAGCCTTGTCGAGCGGAGCATAGGCGGGATAGCGGATAGCACGCTGGAGGAGAATAACGATGGGGTTTCTCCCGCACGGCGCGGTAGGCGCGGAAGAAAAAAGTCCTCATTAGTCAATGGGTTGATAAAGTATACGCGTCGGCAAGTGGTTTCGCAGCTTTCTAGTGCAGTCAAACGCGCTATTCTCCGTGATTTATAAAACCATTAAAAACAATGGGTTGTTTTGTTTTCGGCAGTTTTATGACAAAATGGAGAAAAAGAGGCGTTTTTCATGGAAATTCAGCTTTTTCGTCACGAAACTGTCATAAAAAACACCTAGTCGTATATAGGTGTATTTTGCTATAATTCGTGATGAGTAGAAGTGTTTTAACCGCTTGGCCATGAGTGGCCTAAGTTTGGATGTGCGTGAATGTCGACCTGTGGCAACACTGCTGAACTTTGGAACTGGACTGTGAGCGCGCCCGCGCCTGCCAGCCGTGGAGGTCGCGCATGGTAAGCAAAAACGAAGATGTGAAATACCAGCACGAGCAGCTTATCGAGGAAAATAAAGCGCATCTGCAAGATACCGTTAAGAACGTCATCGCTGTCAAAGATGTTGAAGGCAAAGAGGGCAAAGTTCGCTGGCTTGGCATGGAGATGGACTCTAAATTTAAGCCTGTGATCAGCGCGGTTACTTCCAAATTCATTCCTTGGATCAACAAAGTTGGTGCGCCGACCGTAGGGAAATTATTTGAAGCTGGGGCACATGCCCTGCGTCTTAACCCTGCGGTTGCAAAAAATGCTGATACCGTAGGGCGCCTTTCATTCTTATGGAGCACGGTTTTCTTCCAGCAGATTTCTGATCTAACAAGTTTTAGCAGTGAGTTTGCTAAAAAGCGCAATGCGCTTTTTAAAGAATTCAAGCCTGTGGTTGAGGCTACGGGGGCGCAAACTGCAATCAATGAAGTAATGAGTACTGAGTATAGCCGTGCGAGTGCCAAGTGGAGCGCATCCATTAAAGACATGACGGCGGATTTGGCAACGTTGGTGCCAAACGTGATGTTAGCTCTGCAGCAGCAGAATGAATGGCTTGGCAAGAAACCGCTCGATTTTGGTAAAATGTTCAAGAAGAATGGAGCATCTAATTCAGAAAGTGGTGTCAAGATAGACCCTGTGAAGGCAGAAATAGAGCGCAGACTGAGTGTTCTTCCTGAGGAATATCGCGATGATGATTACACAAAGCAAATCGCACGTGAAGTGGCGGAAGAATTCTCTGGCAGCAAGGCTCGCAAACAGGGTGACGTAAACTCCGACAACATTATGGACCATGCTTTGACACTGGGTGCTATCGCGAGCCCAGCGCTCAAATCCATTATTTCGACTAAGGTGGACGACTCCCCCACCGCATGGGAAATGATAAAAACCCTGCGCCACGAGGTTGAGGGTATTTGCACGCGCAAAGGCAGCGATTGTGAATTTACGCCACCAGAGCCGGACAGCATCCATATTGAAGGCAAGTCGCTGGCGGAATATGTTGTTGATATCGTTCAGCAGAATGAAAAGAACCGTGGCCGCAGCGAAATCGCTGGTGTGAATCTGGAGCGTTTGCAGGAGTCGTCTCAACTTATTGCGGAAGCTTTGGCCAAAGGCGTTATTGATGCGGATTCGCTGGTTGTTCTGGTGGGCGAACACAAGATCGTCAAGCGCGGAAAAAATGGAGAAACCTCCATTGCGGATGAAGATGAGTTGAAAGATTGCATCGAAAAAATGTCGGCAAAAACGGGGCACGCAATCGACCTCACCGCTGATGAATTTTTCAAAGCCTTCACCAACAAAGAAGCCATCCAGCAGAACATCAAAAAAGATATCGAGTCGCTGCAGGGCGTTGAAAAATCATGTTTCATGGCGCTGTTGCCGGATGAGGTGCTCAAGCAGGCTGGCATAAAAGAAGAAGAAATCCGGGCTGCTCGCGTTCAAGCGCGCGATCATATGTATGGCATTGTTGAAAAATATATGCAGGGGCTTTCGAGTGTTGTTGAAGAATCCAGCCCTGAAGAACTGCGCAATCTTGGGCTTACGAAAAAAAGCGTAGCGCATCTGGAAAAGTTGCTTTCTGCGATGGATGGTGACGAAAAAGACCACGCGCTGCAATCGGTGGTGGAAGGGCATCACAAGGAAATATTATCGCTCATCGCCACCGTCATGCTCAATGAGCAAAAGGAAAATCCCGACGCCTTTAAGCGTGAGTGGACAGAGTTTGTTAAAGCGACGCCTAAGCAACATAAAAAAGCCACGGCGGATATTGGAACGAATAAAGAAGACGCAAAAGAAGTGGCCGCCGAAGATAAATCCGAAGCTGCGCATGATGACGCTGAGCCAGAAGAAAAAGGCTTTGCCAGCAAGGCGGCTAAACACAAACCCAAGCGTGATGGCAGTGTGCTCGCGATGAGCATGGGGGCGGGTTTATGACCTATTTCCACTATTATGCAACCACCGCCGGTAAGACCGACCGTATTTTGCAATACGGAGTTTTCCCTGTTGCTTTGCTTGCTGCCACCTTGCTTCATAAAGGTGATCCTAAAAAAGCATTTCGGACTGCTCTTGCCGCGACTGGGCTTTGCTCTGCTGCTATGACGACAGTGTTCATGGGGCTTGAATCTAAGATGGTCAGCGAAGATTGTAGGGATGCCGTTTCTGCTGAGTTAGGAATTCCAGCTGAACAATTGAAGTTTTCTGATTTTCAGCACAGCAAGAATATTATTGCCCGCAAGGCATATAAAGATTTTACGCGTTTGCAGCCCATTCGTTATGCGACGGATGCTCTATTTTTACTGCCGCACGCGATTGGCACGCTGATGCCTAATGCTACCGCGAAATATGATCTTGTCGATAAGCTTAAAGATGTTGGCCCTGGATTGGCGGGTAAATCTGGTTATTGGCTTTATGAAACATATGGCGTGCCCAAAACAAGCCATTATGAGATTGTCAAGCTCAGTGAAAACATTGAATCCACCGGAAAGAATATTAAAGCCGATGATTTGATGGGGGTTTATCAGCGCACGCGCGATGATGCTCATCTAAAGAGAATTGATATTGGAAATGCTGAAGAACATCAGGCGCTTCGCCCCCTTTTGGAGAAGATGGCTGACGCTTATAATAAGCACGATGGTAAGTTTGGGATGTCGGAAATTGTGTATCTAATAGGCATGGGAAAAATAAATATCTACGCTGCTGATAATCGAACTATTTCTCAGGACGCTATTAAACATTCCTATCAGGATATTGAACGCGTGATTTCAGTTGGGCTCAAAGGGATTGCTCAACAATCTCATGATAGGGAATCGGGAGTGTCGGCGATGTTTGCCAAAAATATCCCCGCCAAACTGCCAGAGAAGACCTTTGCTGATTCTTTCCTCAATTCTGCGGTTAATGTTGCTCAATCCATTGTAGGAAAAGGCCCGAAGCGTCGTGAGGAATGGATATCGGTTCGAAATCCGGGTGATTCGGTGGATGCACCCAATCTTACAGCGAGTAGGTGAGATAAAGGAATCCGTCATTTTCTTATTATATTTCAAAATATTCAGATGATTCCCGCGCTTTATGACGATGCAGTCATTTTTACACTCTCCACTGTCACAAAAAAGTCATAAAAAAACCATAGGATAGCCCTCTAAAATGCGCTAAAATTCTAATTGTGGAATAGTGTTTTTTGAGAATGGCTAGAAGGCTATGATTGCACCAGTAGGATCTTTGGGTGGTAGTACGCGGTCCGTGTCGCATCATCGGCTTGCTGCGTCTGCGCGTCCAAGCCATCTGAAGGCGAGTACACCGGGTTCTTTTCAGGTTGTAGAAGAACTTGATGCGGTGGCAGGCAAAGCAGAGCCACTCTTTGGTTTTGCAGGATTAGCACCCATGCTAGTTGGGCCGTTGGGGTGGCTTGGTTTCAAAGCGCCAGGTCGCCTGATGGGAGAAAATTTGGCCGGAGTGCTGCACGCTAAGGGGTTTACGGGCGCGGCGGCCGCTATCCCCAAATCAATGAAGGGGATTACGGTTGGATCAGCCTTAATGAATGGCTCATTTGCTGCGACCTCTGCGTTTGGTATGCTGCACTCTGCGCATGGGTTCCTCGGGCAGCTTGATGCATTCAAGCAAATGTGTGAAGACATCACCGGCAAAGAAATTTCGTCCGTGGATGTGGTGACAGGCAATAATATCCCCGAACTGCTGCACGCTGCACGCGGCGAATTGTTTGCCAGTGTTGGCATTACCCAGCTTTTACAGGGCGCGAGTTTGTTGCTCAGTGTGCGTGCGCTCAGAGGTAAAGATGCACATGCTATGGCGTGGATGGGTTTGCAAGGTGCGCAGATGCTTGGTGTGCCTGCCTTGGCTCCCAATACGTTGTTGACCAAATATACAGACGCTAAGGCGGTTGAGGCCGCTGGCCAACCGCTCACCGTTGGGATGTATGCAGAGGTGCTTGATGCTACCCCCGTGTGTCAGGGGCATAAAGATGGTCCACAAAATGATATGGTGGTTGAGCTTGCCAAAAAATTTGCGGCTGTAAAAACCCCCATCGCTGAAGTGATAAAGGCGGCGGCGGATGGCAAAGTGACCAAAATGATAGTGCAAATTTCAGAGGAGTTTGAGGCGCAAAAACATCATTTGCACACATCGCATTTTACCAGCAAAGTTTTGCAAAGCCGTGGCGCTGCCGCACCCGCCGCCACACATGCACCGCGCAGCTTTACGGAGATGCATAAGCAAGCGACTAGCCATGCTGAACGCGCTTCCGCTCCAGTTGCTTCCACCCCCGCATTATCAAGTTGATGAGGGTATATGATGGATGAACGCGATAATTCAGATAAAAGTGCATTGGGAGCGCAAGCGGTCGTAGAGATTGCGGGAGATGTTGTACCTCTTGTTGCTGGCAAAGCAGCGGGGAGGATCATTGCCCCGTTACAAGCTGTCGGTACTGTCATAACCGAAGGTGATGGCTATTTAACCAAATCTTCTAAATATGCAGATGAATATGGTGTGGGTGATATTGAACGGATTTCCGATGGTTTTGCTCTTGACGGGGCATGGCGTCCTGAAATGGAAACCAAGGCAAAGCTTGCTGACAATGCCTGGATAGGTATTGGTAAAGGCGTTGTTTTGGCTGCTGTTGGCTTGCCGTTTTTGACGATGGGGCCTTGGATCGGCATTCCTTGCAGTATTGCGGCTTGTTTTGCTGCAGATTGGGCCTATGACAAGGTTGTCGGGCATTCACAAAAACAAAACCCTCTGGCGATAGCTGAAGCCATGCGCGACATGCGCGATCAGGGAAAACCTGTTGCCCCAGAGATGATGTTCGCGCTCATGCTGGCAAGTTTGCCACCTGAAGACACATTGCGCCGTGATATGGAAAAGAGATTAAAAGAAAATGTGGGCACGCATAAATTTCATAAGATATTAGAAAATCCACAGGTTGCTTCTGGTCTTCAGCTCTTGATGCATGATCCTAAGGTGGTTGCGCGTTTGAGTAAGCGTCATTTTGCACTGCCGGAAAAGGATTTTATGCAGCATGTGACCAATCTTTACAATCAAGGTAAAATACATACGCGTGGCGCGATGAACCCTGAATCTCAAGAAGTATTTCTTGCGATTGCTGATGAACAGTTATTGGCCGCAAACGCTGCGCCCGTATCGCCTCCGGCTGGTCTGCCTTTAGGCATGAGCAGTAAATCATCGCAGTACTCGGCTGCTCATATTTCAAACCCGAGAACCTAATTTCCTGCCCAGTTGGGCATTTCCCTTTTATTTTTGGAGTTGTGTATGGCGTTCGTTGACGTACGCTTCCCGACCGATATTGCCTACGGCTCGGCGGGTGGCCCTGAATATTCTACCGATGTGGTAATCACCCAAAGTGGGCATGAGCAGCGCAACAGCAATTGGTCTGCGGCGCGCGCCAGCTACAACGTAGCACATGGTGTTAAAACGCAGGCGCAGCTTGATGCGCTGATTGCATTTTTTCGCGCCCGCAAAGGCCGCGCAATTGGCTTTCGTTTCAAAGACTGGACGGATTTCTCAGTCACTGGCCAAGTGCTCGGCGAAGGCGATGGTGTGCGTACTGCGTTTCAACTCATCAAAACCTATGATAGTGGCGCTGTGCAGGAAATGCGTATTATTTCCAAACCCGTGGCCGCTACAGTCAAAATATACCTCGGGGGGATATTACAGGATGAGGAGGATTATGTGCTGAACACGAGCACTGGCCTTGTAATGTTTGACGCGCCACCCGCCGATGGAGTGGTGGTTTCTGCAGATTTTGAATTTGATGTTCCCGTGCGTTTTGATACAGACCGTTTGTCGGCCACGCTCGATGCCTATGGTGTGCATAGTTGGCATGATATTCCGCTGGTTGAGGTGCGTGTATGAAGCAGATATCTTCCGAATTAGCGGCACATATTGCCGGTGAGGTGACGACGCTCGCCACTTGCTGGAAACTCACGCGCCGTGATGGAACTCAGCTTGGTTTTACCGATCATGATAACGACTTCGTTTTTGACAGCCTGAACTATCAGGCGGAAACGGGTTTTACGCCGAGTGCTATTTCCAACACCTCGTCGCTCAGCGTTGATAATCTTGATGTTGAGGGCATGCTTTCTGCGGGCAGCATCACGGAGGCGGATATCTTAGCGGGGCTATATGATTTTGCGGAAATTGAAATATTTCAGGTGAATTATCAGGATGTGTCGCAAGGCTCGCTGAAACTTCGTCGCGGATGGCTGGGTGAGGTTTCGCTCCATAAGCAGCAATTTGTGGCCGAGGTGCGGGGGCTGACTCAGCGCCTGTCGCAGACGGTTGGGGAATTATTCTCACCGTCATGCCGCGCGGCTCTTGGCGATAGTCACTGCAAGGTCAATATGGCCACGCACACGGTTACGGGTACAATCAGCACGGCGACATCTGTGCAGGAATTTATCGATAATTCGCGCACGGAAGCTTCGGCCACATTTGCGTTTGGTGTGGTGACTTTTACTAGTGGGGCGAATGCAGGCCTGTCGATGGAGGTCAAAGAGCATTTGCGCCTTCCCAGCGGCCATGGCCAATTTACGCTGGCACTGCCTATGCCTTATCCGCTTCTGGTGGGAGATGCCTACAGCATGACTCAAGGTTGCGACAAAACGTTGGCGACCTGCGGCACGCGCTTTGGCAATGTGGTCAATTTCCGTGGTGAGCCGTATGTTCCGGGGCTTGATAAAATACTCGAAACCGCAGGAACGCGCAGCAATTGGTAAGTGTCGTGATTTTAGTTTTATTTATGCCCAAAATTCGCTAGCCTCTGCTCATGAAAGTATTCACTAATTTTTTTGTGGGGATTCTGTCGGTGATGACCGCATCAACTGCGTCAATATTCCAACGCAGCCCACATGACACAATGGCAAGTGCGATGCTGCAAAACTGGCGCGGCGTGGCCAAAGATATCAAGCGCGTGCAAGGCAAATTGAAAGCAGAGGCTCATGACGGACGAAAGAAAAGATAACGGTACCTATAAAACCGGCGGATACAATAAGCCTCAGCGTGAGCGCGGGTCGCAGACGGTTGAGATTTTGCCGAGCGCTGACGTGCTCGAAAGCTATAATTATGTGGTGGATGGTTCGGCGGATATGATTCTGGCCATGTTCGACTATGAACAGCAGCATCGCCACGAGATGGAAAAACAATCGCTTCGTATTCACGCGTTTTCGACGATTTTGGGGCAGATTTTTGGCTTTTTTATCGCTATTACCGCGTTTGCCTCGGCTACTATGCTTGGGCTTTATGGCAGCGAAACACTGGCCGCCATCATTTGGGTGTTTGCGGCGGCGTTGGTGGTGATGGCAGGGCTTGTCTGGGCATATGTCAAAAATGCTGGCCAGCGCACACTGATTGATAGGGCAGTTATCCGCCCTAATTCTGACGTTTAAGGCTTGTCATTCCTGCGACCCACAAGGGCGGCGAAGCCAATGCAGGAATCCTGAACGCCTATAAGATCCCCGCCTTCGCGGGGATGACAAAACAAATCAAAGAGAATTTTATGACCACGACGCACGACATTGTCGCCGCTGCGCGCGGCTGGATTGGCACGCGCTTTCATCATCAGGGGCGTCTCAAAAAAACGGATAAACACGCGGGTGGCGTTGATTGTTTGGGGCTTTTGGTCGGGGTGGCCAGTGAATTGAATCTGCGCAGCGCAGATGGCCAGCCACTGCTTGATTTTGATAGGCCTGATTACCCGCATTATCCCGACAGTACACACCTCATGGCGCAGCTTGAAACACTGATGCAGCGCATACCCATGGTGGGTATGCAGGCGGGTGATGTGGCGGTATTTACCATTGATGAAAGCCCGCGCCACCTAGCCATCATCAGCGATGATGAGAGAAATTCCCTGCAGATGATACATGCCTACGCGCCCGCGCGAGCCGTGGTCGAGCACGCGCTCGACGCATGGTGGCAGGCAAAAATAAAAGCGGTTTATCGCATTTCTTAAAATTCAATATTGTGAGGATATATGGCTTCGATTGTTCTGAGCGCAGCAGGTTCTGTGCTGGGCAGCGCAACAGGAATTCCTGGCGCATCGGCACTTGGCGGCGCGCTTGGGCGCACACTTGGCGGCGCAATTGACAATCGCCTTTTCGGTGGCAGCGGCAACACCATGTATGGCGCGCGCCTGTCAGACCTTGGCGTGCAAACCTCGACCTATGGCAAAACCATCCCCGTGCTTTACGGCAGCGTGCGCATCAGCGGCAACATCATCTGGGCGCGGCCTATCAAAGAAACCGTGACGACCACTAAAAGTTCGGCAGGTGGCGGTGGAAAAGGCTCTCCCGGCAAATCAGCGCAAAAAACGACGACTTATAGCTATTCGGCAACGCTTGCCGTTGCTGTGTGCGCAGGGCCAGTGGATGAAGTTTTGCGCATTTGGGCAGATGCTAAACAGCTCGACGTTTCTCAGTATAACATCCGTATTTACAAGGGCACGGAAGACCAGTTGCCTGACAGCTTGATGCAGTCGTTCGATGGCGCGGATAAAACACCGGCCTATCGCGGCATGTGCTATATCGTGTTCGAGGATTTTCAGCTCGCGGATTATGGCAATCGCATTCCCAATTTCACCTTCGAAGTGCAGAAAAAAGCGCTGTACCCTGACTATAATGATGAGTTGCTGGAGGATATGCTAACGGGTGTGGTGCTCATTCCGGGGGCGGGCGAATTCGTCTATGATACACAGGCGCAATATAAAATTCCGGGTGCGCAGGTTGGTGCTCACTGGGTTCAACAGGGCAACAAACAAAGCATAAACATCCACACTAACGTAGGAAAAACCAACGCGCTGGTGGCGCTTGACCAGCTCAAAAACACCTGCCCGAATGTTGATTATGTATCGGTTGTGGTGTCGTGGTTTGGCGATAGCATGGACGCGGGTGATTGCGTGTTGCTGCCGGGTGTGGAATTTAAAGACGACGCCATTACGTCGCCAGATAGCTGGCAGGTGGCGGGTTTTTCGCGCAGCACCGCGCGGCTCATCACACAAATAGATGGCAAGCCACAATATGGCGGAACGCCTGATGATAGCAGCGTTCTGCGGTTGTTAGATGAGCTGCGCACGCGTGGGTATAAAGTCGCATTTTATCCGCTGATGTTCATGGATGTCAGCGGAAAGCCTTGGCGCGGCGAGGTGACGGGCAGCGCGGCGGATGTCTCCAGCTTTTTTACCAAAACCCATGGCTATAACGCATTCATCAACCATTATGCCAGCCTTGTTGCAGGCAAGGTGGATGCGTTTATCATCGGCTCGGAACTTAAAGGACTGACGAAGGTGACTAATACCCCGGGGGGGTATCCAGCGGTAACGCAGCTAATCAGCCTTGCGGCAAGTGTGAAAACCACGCTCGGCAGCGGCGTAAAAGTGACTTACGCTGCGGATTGGAGCGAATATCACCACGCTGATGGTGGTTGGTATCATCTTGATCCGCTCTGGGCGTCGCCGAATATTGATATAATTGGCATCGATGCCTATTTTCCGCTGACCGACACCCCGCAAAATATGGTTTACGGAGTTTGGATTTCCCAGTGTCGATGGCGCAAACAATCAACCCAATGTGTTTTATGACCCCACTTCGACATCCAGTGCATTGCCACATTTTTCGCGCGGGCGAATTGATTTTCGCGCGCAGCGCACAGGGCTTGTTGCTACGGCGCAAAAATGGAAAGATTCGGAGATGGTCGAGCGCATGTTCGCATGGACGTGGGACGCGCGGCCTTATCCATACTGGCCAGACCTTACAACGGTTTGGGCTGATGGTGCGGCGTGGAAAACGGGGCACTGGCTGCAAGGAAAACTCGGTGTTTCGAGCCTAGCTGCTATTGTTTCTGATTTGTGCAAACGTGCAGGGCTTTCTGAGAATGATATTGATGTCAGCCGACTTTCCGAGCAGGTGGAGGGCTTCATCATCACCAGCCAACAGACGCTGCGCAGCGCAATTGAAGCCCTGCAACATGGGTATTTTTTCGACAGCGTGGAATCTGACAATGTGCTCAAATTCGTTCCGCGCGGTGGGGATTCTGTGAAAACACTTTCGCAAGATGAACTGCTCGCGCCACAGGAAGAGGGCGGTGAAGCGTTTACCGTCACTCGCCAGCAGGAAATTGAACTGCCGCGCCGCGTCAACATCATCTACATGAACCGACTGCTGAATTATCAAAGCAGCGCGCAATATTCTGAGCGTCAGGTGACGGAAAGTCGTGAGGTCAAGACGCTTGATTTTCCGATTGTTTTTAATGATCAAATCGCAAAAAACATCTGTGACATCACGCTATTCTCTGATTGGGTGGGGCGCACTAGCTATGGGTTTGACCTGCCTATTGGGTATGCAACGCTTGAGCCGTCTGACATCGTTACCGTGATAGTAGAAGGCGCTGCGCAACGTATGCGCATTATCTCCACTGATGTGCAATCGCATGGGATGATGCGGGTGCAGGCGGTGGCCGAAGATAAATCCACATTTGATTTTTATACCCCGCCTGCGCAAGGCAGCACCGCGCAACAAGAGGTTGGCCTTATATCTCCTACGCGTTTGGAGTTGCTTGATTTACCTGCACTCCCAGCTGCAAATGCTGATGGTGCTGTGCTACATATGGCAGGTGCGGGAACCGGCGCTGGCTGGACAGGCGCGGCGGTTTATCGCTCGGATGATGGCGGCGCAAATTACGCACGCTTTGCCGATGTGCAAGCTCCGGCGAGCATTGGAACGGCGCTGAGTCTGCTAGCCAGTGGCGCAACATCGGTATTCGATGATGTGAACATGGTAGATATTTTGATGGTCAGCAACGATGCGCAACTGCAGAGCATCACCGAGCTTGCGGTGCTCAATGGCGACAATGCGGCGCTGCTGGGTGATGAAATCATTCAGTTTAAAAACGCGACGCTGCTTGCACCCGGTAAATATAGGCTGAGTGGTCTTCTCCGTGGTCGCCTCGGCACAGAATGGGCAATCGCAGCGCACACAATTGGCGAACGTTTTGTGTTGCTTGACGGCACGCTGGAAAAACAGGCGCTCGACGGCAGTGTCATCGGTCTTTCGCGAAAATATAAACCGGTGACATTTGGTAGTTCGATTTGCTCTGCCGCCGCGCAAGATTTTACGTACACCGCGAGAGCACTAAAACCCTACTCACCAGTGCATATCAGCGGCGTACGCGATGGCAGCGGCAATCTTTCCATCAGCTGGATTCGCCGCACACGCAGAGGCGGTAACTGGCAGGATTTGTCGGATGTTCCGCTTGGCGAAGAAGCGGAGAGCTATGACGTTGAAATCATCAGTGGTAGCGTCATTGCCCGCACACTGAGCGCGCTTTCTAGCCCAATCGCCAGCTATAGCGCGGCAGAGCAAATTGCAGATTTTGGCGCAGTGCAAAGCAGTGTGAGCGTTCGCATCTATCAGCGCTCAGCACTGGTTGGGCGCGGATATGCCGGTGTCGCCAGCGTTTAGCCTAGCAGTTTTTTCTTCTGCGCTTGGAACTCGTCTTCTGTCAGATAGCCTTTTTCTTTTAGCTCTGCGAGTTTTGAAAGCTGGCTTGCGATATCGTTTCCTGTTTCTTTTGCTGGTGTTTGTGGCTTTTTAAGCTGATGCATCATTTCTTCTGTCACTTTGACAAAGGGCATAATTGAAGATTGCAACACCATGTTCATCGTAAAAACATTGACGCCATCATAAAAGCTGATGGAGCCAAAACATAAGGTGAAGCGATGATCAATGGACTGAATTCTATCCAGCGGCATCTGTACTTGTTGAAGGCCAATGAGCATGCGGCAATTGAGAAAAATAAGACGGCGATTGGTGCACACAGCCAGCCACGTGGAGTTGTGCATTAGGCCAGAGGTCACGGCTTTTATCTGCTCGTTCTCATCCAATATTTTTGGCAGCGCGCGAATTTCTTTTTGTGTCCAGAAAATATAGCGATCGCGGCAGGCATCAATTTGGCGGCGAACTTCAGCAAGTGTGGGCATAAGCATCCTTTCTACAATTGCAAAATTCTAGCGTGTATCGCGCATTTTACCATCATTTTCATCAGGAGTCTTTATGGCAACCACGAATAATCTGGTCATTCCGCTTGTCGAGCAATCGCAGGCGCAAAAAGAAGTGACGGTCAACGCTGCGCTTATGCGTATCGACGCACTCATGAACACCGGCGCAAAAAGCCGAACCACAGCAGCGCCGCCCAGCACTCCCGCCAGCGGTGATGTGTATATTGTGGCTGCATCCCCCACGGGCGATTGGGCGGGGCACGCAGGGCACATCACCTATTTTGACCAGGTTTGGCGATTTATTATACCCCAGGAGGGTATGTCGCTATGGGTAAATAACGAGGATGTTTTTTATACGTTCGATGGTGCGGCGTGGGTAAAAACCTATAACCCGACCGAGTTTGCGAATCTTGCAAAACTTGGCGTGAATGCCACTGCGGATGCTACAAATAAATTTTCTGTTTCTAGTGATGCAATTTTACTCAATCACAATGGCCATGGAATACAGGCTAAACTCAATAAGAATACATCGGGCGAAACAGCCTCTTTCCTTTATCAGACGGGCTTTTCTGGTCGCGCGGAATTTGGCACGGTGGGCGACGATAATTTCACCCTGAAGGTATCGCCCGATGGCTCAACATGGTTTGACGCGCTAAAGATCATTGCCGCTACGGGACGCATGGCGCTTAAATCTATCGCCACCGGCATCAGCGCGGCGGGTAGCGCGCAAGGTGATGCTACAGCGCTTTCTAAATCCATCAACCATATTGCAACCGTTTCCAGCGGGCAGGGGGTTCGCTTGTCTGCACCCGAAGCTGGCGAATTGCTGCTCATCGCCAATCAAGGGGCAAATGCGGTTAATGTCTATCCTGCCAGCAGCCACAGCATCAACGCACTGGCTGCAAATACTGCAATCAGCGTTGCAGCAGATTCACGCAAACTTTTTTTCGCCACTACCTCAACCAATTGGTATGCGCTATGAGGCAGGAACATTGGCGCTTTGATAAGCGCATTCCGATGGCGGTCATCATCATGCTCGCCTTGCAAATTCTGGGTGCCATCATCTGGGCAACGCAGCTGGATGCGCGCGTGAATCAGCTCGAAAGCCTGACGGTGGAGACCAGTCAGGTGAATGAAAAATTTGCACGGCTGGAGGAGCGGCTAGATTTCATGAAGCAGAACCTGCTCACCGTGCGCCAGCAGCTCGACCACCTGACCGATAAATTGATTCGGAAATGATGCTGATTTCGGAGCGGGGGCTCACTCTCATCAAAGAGTTTGAGGGGTTTTCGGCGCGGGCATATATATGCCCGGCTGGAAAAGGCACGATTGGTTATGGGCATGTGTTGGCAGATGGGGAGATATACCCCAATGGGGTATCTTCTCAAAAAGCCGGAGCATTGCTTTTGCAGGATGTGGGTGAGGCGGAGAGGGCGGTTTGCCGCTTGGCGGGCTGTGATTTATCGCAGGGGCAATTTGATGCGCTGGTGAGTTTTGTGTTCAATCTCGGCGCGGGGGCGCTTGCCCGCTCCACGCTGCTTCGAAAATTAAATGCAGGCGATTATGCAGGCGCCGCGAAGGAATTTCTGCGCTGGGATAAAGCAGGTGGAAAAAAACTGGCAGGGCTTTCGCGTAGGCGCATGGCGGAAATGATGATGTTTCAACAGTAGATTTAGGCGCTTTCGCACGCATCGTGATCAAAACCATAATAGGCTTTGATTTTATCTTTCACGGTGGCATCAGGTTGGCCATAGCCCTTTTCCACCACCACGGCAAAATAAGGGATATCGCCGTGTTTCAGGCAACGCATAGTCTCGTCGTGCAGCATCTCGCTGGCAACGACATAAAAATACATTTTTTCGTTTTTTGCAGTGTCGTGAGCGGGCACAAAATACACGTGGATTTTCTTTTCCGCGTTATATTTCATACGGTAATGCGGTAAATTTTGCATGAAATCGCTATCATCCGCACCCATATTCGCCCTATTTTTGACGTTGCAGTGAATCCGGCAGGCTATTTACCTGCACTTTGACCACATGCTTGCTGAGGTCAGGGCTGCCCGGCCCATGCACAATGTTTTTGCCGTCCAGCTTTTCGTTTTCTTTTTGGTCGGGGTTGCGGCGTTGCTCTTCGACTTTTGCAAGTGTGACGTTCACAGCGAACCAGCCTTTGTCGGAAACGTAAGTTTCGCCCGCACCTTCGATGATTGTGTCTGCTGTTCCTGCGGATTTCACATCGTCTAGAACACGCGCCAGATGCGCCCATGAAACATCCGCACTTTTCACCAACACTTCCACTTTGAGCACAGGGAATTTAATCGACACGCCCGCTTCAGACTTTGCTTTGCGGATGATGTTCAGCACATCGACCGCTGCCATGCCGGAAAGTTCAGCTTCATCATTGACCGGATAATCCACGGTGCGGGGCCACTGGCCGCGGGCATGGAGCGAACCGGAAGCGGCATATTTCTCATCAAAAATATGGCTGTAGAGTTCTTCGGTGATGTGCGGAACGAACGGCGCAAACAGGCGCAAAATCGCATCCAAGCAGTGATACAGCGCGTAGAGCGCCGATTGTTGACCAGCGGATGCATCGTCATAGGCGCGGGTTTTGACGAGTTCCAGATAGTTGTCGCAGAAATCATTCCAGAAGAAATCCTCAATCGCCACGCGTGCATCGCAATATTCCAGCGCTTCAAACTGCTCGGTGGCTTTGGCTACCGTTTTTTGCAGGCGCGAGAGAATCCAGAGGTCAAGCGCTTCGGTTATTTTCCCTGATTTCACATCGGCGCTAGCGGTGGTTGGCGTGCCCGCGATTTTATTCAGGTTAATTGCGGCAAATTGGCTCGCATTCCATATTTTATTGACCAATTTTCGGCCAATTTTGAGCAGGTCTTCTGAGAATGCGGTGTCGGCGCCAAGGCGCGAGGTGGACGCCCAATAGCGCACCGCGTCGGTGCCTTTTTCTTCAATCAGTGCCACGGGGGTGACCACGTTGCCCTTGGACTTGCTCATTTTGGTTTTGTCAGCAGCCAAGCACCAGCCGGAGATCATCAGGTTTTTCCACGGAATCGTGTTCTCGTGCAGGTGCGCTTTGACAATCGTGTAGAACGCCCAGGTGCGGATGATCTCGTGCGCTTGCGGGCGCAGGTCGGCGGGGAAGAGTTTTTGGTAGCGCGTTTTGTCGATGGCAAAATCCTTGCAGATGCCTTTGGCCGAAAGCTGCGGGCTGATGGACGAAGTTGCCCATGTGTCCATCACATCCATATCGGCGGTGACTTCTTCGCGGCTGTAGCCTTTAGGCAGGCCTATTTGCGGGTCAATCGGTAACTGGTCAAAATCTGCAAAAAGTACTTTGCCTTCTTCGCCCGCGCGTTTGGAATACCATACAGGGAAGGGGATGCCGAAGAAACGCTGGCGCGAAATGCACCAGTCTTCTTTCAGCCCTTCGATCCACTGATTCAGGCGGATGCGCATATATTCCGGGTTCCAGTTGCACTGCTCGCCCTTGGCCAGCAGCGCTTCTTTTTTGTCGACGATGCGGATGAACCATTGATGGGTGGGGATGATTTCAATCGGCGTGCCGGAGCGCTCGGCGCATTTGACGGTGTGCGTCATCGGCGTTTGTTTCAGCAGCTTGCCTTCAGCTTGCAGCAGCTCGATGATTTTTGCGTTGGCCTGTTTGGGTTTGAGGCCTTCTATAGCCTGAAAAGCTGTTATAGCGCGTTCCACACTAATACAGTTTTCCGCATTGATTTCTGTATCACTCAGGGTCATGGTCATCCCAGATGCGGCTTTAGGTAGGTATTCATCACCTATATCTAAAATGAACTGTATGCCGATGATTTCATCAGAGGAGGGATGCGGAACATAAAAAACTCTGCATTTCCCATCTTTTTGTAAAATTGGGCGTATCTTTAGTTTGTACTGTCTTGCCCACTCTTTATCCGTGTCATCACCAAAGGTGCAGCACATAACGATGCCGGTGCCTTTCTCGCGTTCCACCGCTTCGTCTGCTATCATCGGCACTTTCACGCCAAATAGCGGGGTGGTGGCAGTTTTGCCTTTGTATTTCGCGGCGTTCGCATCCTCCGGGTGATACATCACGGCCACACACGCGCCGAGCAATTCAGGGCGGGTCGTCATAATCACTAATGGCGAGCCATCTTCCAGTGTGAACTCGATCTCGTTCATCACGCCGGGCATTTCTTTATTCTCGATTTCCGCCTGCGCGATGGCGGTCTGGTCCACCCAGTCCCAATAGGTTGGGCGGAAGTCGCGATAGGCTTCGCCCTTTTTCATCAGGTCGATGAACGAGGCTTGCGAGAGGGTGCAGACGTCATCATTAATTGTCTGATATTCTTGATTCCAATCAACACTTAAGGCAGCGCTTTTAAACAAGCGCCTGAACTCGTCCTCGGCCTCTTTGACGACGATTTTACACTTCTCGATGAACTCGGCGCGGGGCATGTTGCTCCCCTTGATGCCCAAAGTTTTTTCCACGAGGCGCTCGGTCGGCAGGCCGTTATCGTCGAATCCCATGGGGTAGAAAACGTCTTTGCCGCTCATGCGTTGGTAGCGGGCGATGAAGTCCGCCTGCGTGTAGCTGAAGATGTGGCCCATATGGAGAATGCCCGAAACGGTGGGCGGCGGGGTGTCGATGACGAAGGTCTGTTCGCGCGGCTGGTCGTTCTTGAAGTTGTAGGTGCCGCTCTCCACCCAGTGTTTCTGCCAGTGGGCTTCGCGTTCTTTATGTTCGTAGGATTTGGGTAGGGTTTTCATTGGATTCTCTTGATTTTACAAGCCGCCAACTATGCCGCCAAATGGCCAAAAGTCAAGCGGATCAATCAGTTGTTGGAGGTGTTTCTATGTCAAAAAATATTCTTATGAATACACAAGCGCAAGTAAATCAGCAAAATCATTAGAGAAAAATTAAGGTTTTTCGAGCAAGATGGCGGCGGATAATGATTTTTCACTTCTAAAATGAGGCATTTACATGACGACAAATAAAATAACTGCTCCCGCCATGGTTTATATCTCGGGCGAAGAAATGACCCGCGAAGTGATGAAACTGGTGCTGGCCCAGTGGATCGAGCCTTATCTAGACACTAAAAACTGGCAGTTTTTTGACCTGTCGTGCGCCAAGCGCGACGAAACGGATGATAAGATTCTGGCCGACGCGATCGCTGCGGGAACGGCTGTGGGCGCTATTTTTAAAGAGCCGACCATCACGCCAACCGCTGACCAGATGAAAGAAATGGGGCTGAAAAAGCCGCTGGGCAGCCCCAACGGCAAAATGCGCATGGCGTGGAACGGTTTTTCCATTGACCGCGACACCATCGTCATCCCCGGCCTTGAGTCGCAAATGGGCTATGCCAAACCTGTGCTTTTCTGCCGCCATGCCGTGGGCGGGGAATATGGCGCGGGCGCAAAAATGCTCGGCGCGGGCAATGTCAAAACCATTCACACCGACGCATCCGGCAAGGAAACCATCGTGGATGAACGCAAACTGAGCGACAAGCTCAACGCCGTTGTGACCTATCATAACCCGCTGGATAACGTAGAACAGCTCGCCCACCATTTCTTCAAACGCTCGCTGGAAGCGGGTGTGACGCCGTATGTCACTACCAAAAAAACCGTGTTCAAATGGCAGGAAGATTTCTGGCGCATCATGAAAGATGTGTTCGATGCAAACTACAAACAACAATTCGCCGATAAAGGCCTGCTGGCCAAGACAGGCGGCGATCTGCGCCATTTGCTCACCGATGACGGCGTGATGAAAATGGCCGCATGGCGCGAGGGCGGCTTCTCGATGGTTGCGCATAATTATGATGGCGACATTTTCACTGACCTACAGGCACAAATCTATAAATCACCGGGCTTTATTTCCTCCGCGCTGACGGGCGTCAAGCCCGACGGCAGCAAGATCATGGAATTTGAAGCTTCGCACGGCACCATTTCCGATCAATATCACGCGATGAAAGCGGGCAAAGAAACGTCCGTAAACCCCATCGGCATGGTGTTTGCGCTGCGCGGCGCCATAGACCACTCGGCAACGCTGGCTGGCGGCGCGGATGAGGCGAAAATCAAAGCGTTCACTGCGAATATGTATGCTTCTATGTCAGAAGCCATGGCGGGCGGCAAAGGCACCCGCGACCTCAGCGGCCCTGGGGGGCTTACCACCGAGGGCTTCATCGCCGAAGTGGCAAGTAGAATTGCGAAGAAAATATAGTGTCATACCGGCGTAGGCCGGTATCCACGTTTTTACAGTCCGTATTTTAGCAGGCGTGGATGCCAGCCTTCGCTGGCATGACATTTTTTTGCCCCCGCACATCCGCGAGCGTTATCCCGCTGAGATAGTCATGGATCTGTTTTCCAAGCCCGTCCCATAAATCATGGGTGAGGCATTTGGCTTTGCTGGACATGCAACCACCAGATTCCTTGGCGCAGCGGGTCATCTGGATGGATTCTTCCACTGCTTCGACAATCTGCGCGATGGTGATTTTATCAGAGGAATTAGCCAAAACATAGCCGCCACCTGGCCCGCGCACGGAAGTCACAAGCCCCGCCTGTTTCAGTTTAGAAAAAATCTGCTCTAGATAGGGCAGGGTGATTTCCTGCGAATCGGCGAGCCCAGCTAGCGTCACCGGCGCTGCGCTGTCGCGCCCCGCCAGATCCACCATCGCCATCACGGCATATCGTGCTTTGGTTCCGAGAATCATAACCCAACACCCTTGTCATCCCTGCGAAAGCAGGGATCTTGTAGGCAATTTAGGATTCCTGCTTTCGCAGGAATGACAATAAGAAAATTCCTCATTTGCTTTCCCAATTTTTGGCAGTGCCCGCCAGTTCCGAATTTTCAGATTCCAGTTCGCCGATGCGGGTTTGCAGGGTTTTGATTTCGCCATGCATTTGCTCGAGCATGTGCAGCACGGGGTCAACATTTTCGTCGCATGGCGTTCCATAGGCGGTGAAGATGGCGTGGTCTTGCTTGGTAGCTGGTGGGTCTTCGTTGACCGGGCGGGCAGGGATGCCGACCACGCTCACATCCGCTGGCACATCTTTGACCACCACCGCGTTGCTGCCCACGCGCGCATTGTCGCCCACGGAAATAGGGCCAAGGAGCTGCGCGCCCGCGCCGATAATGACGTTGTTGCCAATTTGCGGGTGGCGGATTCCCTTGGAAAGCGAGGTGCCGCCGAGGGTGACGTCGTGATAAATCGTCACATCATCGCCAATTTTGGCCGTTTCGCCAATGACCACGCCCATGCCATGGTCGATAAAGAAGCGCTTGCCGATGGTGGCGCCGGGGTGAATTTCGATGCCGGTGAAAAAGCGGCCAGTGGAGGAAACAAAGCGCCCACACACGCGCCAACCCTTGCGCCAGAGCCAGTTTGCGGCGCGGTGAAACAGCATGGCGTGGATGCCCGGATAGCATAAAAACACTTCCAGCCGCGAGTGTGCTGCGGGGTCGCGGGCGAAGATGGAATCAATATCATTCACAATTGTCTTGAACATGGAGGCACTAATTTACTATAAGGATGTTTCTTTATCGTGGTTACGTGATTCGTGGTAGCCGTGGTTAACGTGTTATTTTCTAAACACGAATCACGATTGCCACGCCACCACGATTACCACGATATTATTTATAATGAAAGTCCAAGATGCCTGAAATCATCATAAATGGCTCTGAAGGCCGCATCGAAGGCCGTTATCACCAAAGTCAGCAGCAGGGCGCGCCGGTGGTGATGGTGCTGCACCCACACCCGCTCTATGGCGGCACGATGAACAACAAAATCGTTTATCGCCTCTATCACATTTTTGTGCAGAATGGTTTTTCGGTGCTGCGCTTTAATTTCCGTGGCGTCGGCAAATCGCAGGGCAAGTATGATGAAGGTATCGGCGAGCTGACCGACGCGGCCACCGCGCTCGACTGGCTGCAGACGCAGAATCCTGATGCGCCTACCTGCTGGGTTGCTGGCTTTTCGTTCGGTGCGTGGATTGCGATGCAGCTGCTCATGCGCCGTCCAGAAATCGAGGGTTTTGCCGCTATTTCTCCGCCTGCTAACCTGTATGATTTCTCGTTCCTGTCGCCATGTCCTGCGCAGGGCATCATCACCCAAGGCAGCAAGGATGATGTGGTGCAAGAAGACATCGTGAGCAAACTGGCCGCCAAGCTCGGCCATCAGGTGGATTATCAGGTCATCAACGGCGCGGACCATTATTATCGTGGGCTAGAAGCCGAAATGGGCGATGTGGTCAATGATTATGTCGCGCGCCGCCTGCAAGAGTTCCAGCTTAAACGCAAAGTCCGCCCCGATCGCAAGCGCAGGCAACTGCCGAGGGATTAAGCGATGAGTGTAGAGCCGCAACCGCCCAAACCCACACCACTTCCCACATGGGAGTTTGCAGGTTTCTGGGTGCGTTTACTCGCATGTGCAATTGATGCCCTTATTATCTGCATTATTTTCTATGGACCTGTATTCCTTTTGCTTTCCATGAATCTATTGGGAGCCAAAATACAGTTGGATTATGTCAGCATGGATTTGCCTGATTTTCTCAAGCTATATAAAGTACCATTGCGCAATATTTGCACTGTGATACTGGCTATATATGAGCTGTTGATGATTTCTTCTTCATTGCAAGCCACCGTAGGAAAAAAAATTCTGGGTATAAAGGTGATTGGGCGCGAAGGTAAAAGGGTTGGGATTGTTCAATCTCTTATTCGTGTTGCGACAAAATATTATTTACACTCAATTGTTATTGCCTTGATTCTTTTTTCAATAATGCATTCCCCTTTTTCGAATGCGATGCTTATGGGTGGGGTAGTATTATCCATTGCGGTTTACCTCATCAACCCGCTCATGGTCGCCTTCAACCGCAAAAAACGCGGCATTCATGACTACGCCGCCGGAACAGCGGTAGTGCGGGATTAACAGACACGCATCTTTTCTGGTAAGTTCATGGGAAATATGGCAGATTATTGCCCATGACAGACGTTCTAACAGCAGAAAAATCCAAAAAACCGCACCATGTGGGTCATAGGGCGCGGCTGCGCGAGCGTTTTTTGACCGCTGGCTCTGCTGCGCTCGCGGATTATGAACTGCTGGAGATGATACTTTTTCCCGCCAAGCCCATGGGTGATGTGAAGCCGCTGGCAAAATCGCTTATCGCTGCGTTCGGCAGCTTCGGCAAAGTGCTCCACGCTTCGCCAGAAGAACTTTCAAAAGTGGATGGGG
>RFOF01000040.1 GCA_009926845.1 Alphaproteobacteria bacterium | reverse complement strand
GCAAAAGCATCATCAATTTTATTGATAAAATTTTGCGCGGCTTCATCATCGGTTGGGATGTCTGAGGCGGCAATCGTGGCGTAGCTCAGCGTGCGAAACTCAGGCACAGAAAATTCCTGCGCGTGGGCTTTATAATAGGCCTCCAGATTCTCATCCGTCGGCGCTGCGCTGTTTTTCACCAGCGAGGAGGGGAGGGTGTAGAGCGTGGCGGTGCGTTGCCCCTTGCGTGCTTCATAGAGTGTGCGTGCGGCGATTTCTGACTGCGAAACCGAGGTGCTGAGCAAGTCGGCCAATTGCTCGGAGGCCATGTCGGCGCGCAGGCGTTCAATGTATTTTTTCTCAGAAAGGCCGGTGCGCCCTAAGATTGCTTGAAATTGTGACTTGTCGAATTTGCCCGCGCTATCTGCAAAACTTGGGTTGGTGGTGATGCGTTTTAGAATATCGGCGTCACTGGGCACGATGCCGATGGATTTGGCTTCCAATGTGAGCAGGCTCTGCTGCACAAGGCGCTGAAGAACGCGCTGCGGCAGTTGCATGCTGGCGGCGAGCTCGGCGGAATATTGCGAGCCCATCATCTGGCGCAGGTTCTCGTTTTCATTACGTAGCGCAGCGGCAAATTGTGGTGGGGTGATTTTAATGCCACCAACAGTTGCCACGGGCTTATTGCTAGCCGTGGTTTTCAGCACATCGCCTACGCCCCACAGCGCAAAGGAAAACACCAAAAGTGCCATCAGAATTTTGACAATAAAACTGCCGGAAAAAGTGCGGAAACTATTGAGCATAAGACCCTAAATTGAATAAATATTTGATGCCGAGGTTTACACGGGCATTTGACGATTGTAAAAGCATTTTTCATGGATTAGCTTGGCTGGGAATGCTAGGAAGTAGTAAATATGACAAAGCTGATAGTGGGTAACTGGAAAATGCACGGCGAGCCAGAAATGGCGCGGGCTTTGGTGCGCGCAGTGGCCGTGGCGACGGCTCGCGCCCCGCAGCATGTGCAGGTGGTGGTGTGCCCTCCGGCGTTGCTGGTTTCTCAGACGGCGGCTGACACGGCGGGCTCTCCGCTTAAAGTAGGCGGGCAAAATTGCCATGAAGAGGTCAGCGGCGCATTCACTGGCGATATCAGCGCGCCGATGCTGAAGGCGGCTGGCGCGGAATATGTCATCGTTGGCCACTCTGAGCGCCGCGCGGGCTATGGCGAAACCAGTGAATTGGTGCGCCAAAAGGCCGAAGCGGCATTGAAAGCTGGCCTTATCCCCATTATTTGTATTGGCGAAACCCTCGCCGAGCGCGAGAATGGATTTGCGGCTGATGTGGTGGCCGCGCAGGTCATTGCTAGTTTGCCAAGCAGCGGCTACTTTGTGCTTGCATATGAGCCGGTTTGGGCTATTGGTTCTGGGAAAACCCCAAGCGCCGACGATATAAAACAGATGCACGCGCACATTATCGCCGTGGCATCGCAGCATGCGGGCGTGGCAGTCGATAAAGTTGCTGTGCTTTATGGCGGTTCGGTTAAAGCCGACAATGCGGCGGAAATCCTTGCTTTGGAAGGTGTTTCTGGCGTTCTGGTCGGTGGCGCAAGCGTGAAGGCAGACGAATTTTGTAAGATTATTGAGGCGGCGTAAGCCCTTAAGGAGAGAAAATGTACACAATATTACTCGTTATCCACACCATTATCGTGGTGTTCCTCATTCTGATGGTGCTCATCCAGCGCAGCGACAGCGATGGCATGAGCGGCCTCGGCGGTGGCGGCAACCAATTTCTCACCGGGCGCGGCCAAGCGAACCTGATGACCCGCACCACCGCCTTTTTGGCGGGTGCATTCTTCATCACCAGTCTGACGCTCGCCATCATGGGCAGCCGCATGGGCAGCAGCTCCATCATTGACTCAGCCGTGGTAGAAAAAGCAGCGGAGCAACCCGCCACTGCGCCCGCGAAAACGGATGCGAAAGCTGCGCCCAAAGAAAAAGCAAAAGAACCTGCAAAACCCGCAGCTCCTGCTGTGCCAAAACCTGAATAAAGAGGCGTTACGATTTTATGGCAGCTCGTTTTATATTTATCACCGGTGGTGTGGTATCAAGTTTAGGCAAAGGCTTGGCCTCGGCCTCGCTCGGCGCGCTGCTGCAAGCGCGTGGCTATAGCGTGCGCCTGCGCAAGCTCGACCCTTATTTGAACGTTGACCCGGGCACGATGAACCCGACGCAACACGGCGAAGTGTTCGTCACCGACGACGGCGCAGAGACCGACCTCGATCTCGGCCATTATGAGCGCTTCACCGGCGTTTCTGCCCGCCGCAGCGACTCGGTTTCCACGGGCCAGATTTATTCGACGCTGCTGACAAAAGAGCGTCGCGGCGACTATCTGGGCGGCACGGTGCAGGTCATCCCGCACGTCACCGACCTCATCAAAGAATTCATTTTAAAAGACACCGACAACGAAGATTTTATCCTCTGTGAAATCGGTGGAACCGTGGGCGACATTGAAGGTTTGCCGTTCTTGGAAGCCATCCGCCAACTGGGCTATGAGCTTGGCCGTGACCGCGTGATGTATATTCATCTGACGCTCGTGCCCTACATTGCGGCGGCGAAAGAACTCAAAACCAAACCGACGCAGCATTCGGTCAAAGAGCTGCGCATGATCGGTATTCAGCCGGATATTTTGCTGTGCCGCGCGGATCGCGAAATTCCGATTTCTGAGCGTCGCAAGATCGCATTGTTCTGTAACGTTCGAGAAGAATCTGTGATTCAGGCACTCGACGTTGGCTCTATCTATGAAGTGCCCGGGCGCTATAGCGAGCAAGGGTTTGACGAGCAAGTGCTGAAAATTTTTGGCATTGAAAATAAAATCAAACCAGACCTTGCGCGTTGGGATGAAATCTTGGAACGCGTGCGTCACCCGAAGGCGGAAGTGACCGTTGCGTTGGTCGGGAAATATACCGGCATCGGCGATGCATATAAATCGCTCACCGAGGCACTTGACCACGCAGGCATTGCCAACACCGCGCGTGTGCATGTGCGCGGCTAATGTCGGAATGGCTGCGCGGCAATGTGCTGGAGACCCGCCGCAAAGATGGCGATCTGGGCGGCACCATGCGCCTTGGCGCGTTCGAGTGCGATATCGCTAAAGGCACGCTGGCTGAAAAAATCTACAGCTCAGACAAAATCAGCGAACGCCACCGCCACCGCTATGAGGTAAATATTGCCTATCGCGATGAATTTGAAAAAGCGGGTATGCAATTCTCGGGCATGTCACCTGGTGGCAACCTGCCTGAGATCGTTGAAATGAAAAGTCACCCGTGGTTTGTCGGCGTGCAGTTCCACCCCGAGCTGAAATCGCGCCCGCTTGACCCGCATCCGCTCTTTGCGTCCTTCATCGCAGCCGCTATTGAAGGCAGCTCTAACCAAAAGAGAAAGGCAGCTTAATATGTCTATATCACACGTTATTAAATCTGTTTTTGCTATATCAGCATTGATTCTAGCCGTATGTGTGTCCATGCATCTGAGTGCAGAAAAAAAATTCCGCGCCTATGATATTCAAGAACGTTGCGGTCAATTATCTGCGATGTTCTGGGAGAAAAAGAGTGGCAAAAACAGTTACCAAAATCATTATGACACCAAGTCGAATCGTTGCGTTGTGCTCGAAAAAGAAGTGAGCTTCAAGCCAAACGGCAAGTCTGTTGTCATCAAAAAACTCTATGATGTAAACGAAAACAAACTGCTTGCTGATCTTCATGTTGATAATGAAAAAGGCGCGCCTGATACGTGTGAAGTGCTCGGCGAAAAATGTGGCAGCCAAGACGAGTGGGTAGGGCTTACCAAATCTTTTATTCGTGAAAAAGAATGACCATCGCTAAAACCCGCCACATCAAAGTTGGTCATGTCACCATCGGCAATGATTTGCCGATGGTGCTTATTGCTGGCCCTTGCCAGATGGAATCGCGTGAGCATGCGCTCATGATGGCGGAAAATCTCATAAAATTGACGAACACGTTGAACATTCCGTTCATCTATAAATCGTCGTACGACAAGGCCAACCGCACCAGCATCTCTGGTCAGCGCGGCATTGGTTTGGTCAAAGCGCTGCCGATTTTTGATGAGATTCGCGAGCAGCTTGGCTGCCCAGTCATCACCGACATTCACAGCGAAGAGCAATGTGAGGTCGTCGCGCCGCACGTGGATGTGATGCAGATACCGGCGTTTCTTTGCCGCCAGACCGATCTGCTGATGGCGGCGGCGAAAACCGGCAAGGTCATCAACATCAAAAAAGGCCAGTTCCTCGCGCCGTGGGACATGAAAAATGTCGTTGATAAAATGGATTATGCTGGCAACAGCAATGTTATCCTCACCGAGCGCGGCGCAAGCTTTGGCTACAACACGCTAGTGACCGATATGCGCGCGCTGCCGATTATGGCGGAAACGGGTTGCCCCGTGGTGTTCGACGCAACGCACAGCGTTCAGCAGCCGGGCGGGCAGGGCGGCGCTTCTGGCGGCCAACGCAAATATGTGGAAACGCTGGCAAAGGCGGCGGTGGCTGTTGGTGTGGCAGGTGTGTTTATGGAAACGCACCAAGACCCTGACAATGCGCCTTCGGATGGGCCATGCATGGTGCCATTTTCCGATATGGAACGTTTACTTGCGCTCTTGAAAGAATATGACAAACTTGCCAAGTGTCTTTAAAAAAAACGCGCTGACATTCGCCGTAGTGGCGATGTTGTTGCTGGCTTTCTGGCAGGCTTTTTCGCCTTATATATTGCAGTGGAATGCGATTAAAACCACGCGCGCGCAGCTGGTGTCGCTGAAGTCGGGCGATGTGACGATGATGCTTAAAAACAAAGAGAAAAAACCGACGCTGCTTTTTCTCTATGCGGCGTGGTGCACGAGTTGCCGGCCAACGGGGCAGGAACTGCTAAAGCGCGCGGAAAATGGCGAATTAAACGGCGTCAATGTGATTGCGTTGTCGCTGGATGATTCGGTGCCGGAGATGGTGCGCCATTTTGTCAGCGAGGGTTATCACACGCAGTTAAAACCCTATATTTATGATAAAAAATCAACGACACCGCTCTCTAGCGTGCTTGCGCTGGCAGGAAGCGGAGTCAGTGAAGGATTGCCTTATGTGGGGGTGTTTGGCGGAAATGGAAAACTGCTGCGCGAAGAGGCAGGAGCGCTTGATGCTCAGGGTGTGGGCGCACTGCTCGCGCAGTTGCGACAATCTATTCCGTAATTTCGTGCTGAGCTAGGAAGCTGCGCAGCACTTTCTCCAGCGCGTCGCGCATCCGCACAATCTTATCATCAGCGATGCCCACCAACTCTGTCTCTGCGTGGCGTAGAGCATCCTTGCACACCTGCACCAGCACCGTGACCGGATTTTCAAGCACGGGCTGCAGAACGGAATCATCTTTTTTGCTGTGCTTATAATGGTAGTGGAAGTGGCGTGGCCCCTTGCATTCAGACAGGGCGAGCGAGACGGGGGTCACTATATTGTGGAATTTGCGTTGCCAATAAAGCCCATCCATATCCTGCTTGCCGTTTGAAAAGCGCGCTTCCAAAACGCGGGCGCACGTGTTCTCCAGTGCGAGAAGTGCTTGCTCTTGCGCCTTGCTTTGGGCAATATCCTGCAGGGAAGTGTTTTGCTTTTTTTGGGCTTTTGTGCCAGATGAAGTAGTCATGCTAACCTCCATATTTGTTGGCCTCAAACAAGAGCATTATACGCCTGTTTTGGCCTGATACCAAGCGTAATAAGAATACAATTTTAGGTGGATTTTATTGATGCAAGTCAACGACAAAGACAAAAACGCGGGTGATGCACCTAAAGCAGAGAAAACCAAGGAAAAACCTGCGGATAACGAGAAAAAGATTCCAGAAATTGGTGGGCGAGGTGGCCTTGAGCCGACCCGTTTTAAAGATTGGGAAGTCAATGGCCGCTGTGTGGATTTTTAAGCTTCCGTCAGAAACTCCCCAATCACCCTGATGTCGCATGCGTCCATGAGCGATGGGGCGTGGCCAGCATTAGGCACTTCGTGTAGCGCAAGGCGAGGGTGGGCGGCTTTCATCGCCAGAGCGGTTTCATGTGTCAGCAAATCAGACTGCGCGCCACGAATGAGCAGTGTTGGGATGGCGAAAATACCCGCCATAAATGGCCAGAGATCAACGTCTTTAACTTCGCCTTCGGGGCGCGGGAGTGATGCGATGATGGCAGGGTCGTAGGCCAGCGTGAATGCGCCATCGCTATGGGCAACGAGGCTGTGTTCAAACATATGTTGCCAGTGTGTTTCATCGGTGATGCCAAAGGGGGCGAAGATAATGCGCATCACGGCTTCGCCTTCGGCGCGTGTTGCAAAGGAAAGGCGGTTGCTGGCATAACCAAAAATTCGCGCGAGCCCTGCGCCGCTGATAACTGCGCCGACATCATTGAGCACGAGTTTATTGATGCGCTGCGGTGCGCTGGCGGCCAGCATCATGGCGATGATGCCGCCCATGGAAGTGCCAACCCAATCGACTTTTTCAATGTTCAGCGCGTCTAAAATATGCAGCACATCAGCGGCGTAGGTCATGTTGTTATAGCCATCGGCGGAGGGAAGCCATGGGCTTTTGCCGCGTCCGGGCATGTCGGGGCAGAGAACACGATAGCCTTGCTCAGCTAAACTATGCGCGAGGAAATCAAAGTCGCGTCCATTGCGGGTTAAGCCGTGCACGCACAGCGCAGTGCGGGCGGCATCCGGCGCTCCCCATTCATAGCAAGTAATGGTGCGTGGCGTGGAAAAAGAAAGCTCGCGCGAGGTCACCACTTTAGCCGCAATCCTTTGGAGAGTATGCTGAACACCGCAATTTTCATTAAGCTCATCACCACAAGCGTGATAATGATACTGCCGACAACATCTGCGGGAAAATGCACGCCGAGCGCCATTCGCGACCATCCAACCAACAAGATAGCCAGCGCTCCTAGCGGGCGCTGCGATTCAGATAATTTACTCCATAAACAGGCGATGAGGCAGGTGATGAACGCTACATGGCCACTGGGGAAACTACGATAATCATCATCGGCGCTGCGTTTTTCGAGTTGGTGTATTTCAGGAAAAACTTCGCGCATCTCGCTGACAGTATGAGATGTTCTTTTGAAATCTTCTGCTTCTGCCAGCGTTTTGAATTTGGTCGTTGTTTTGAATGCAACATAGGGGCGCGGGTAACCAAAGTAATCTTTCAGCGAATGGTTGATGGCGGCGTTGACAGGAAACGCAACGGCGAACAAAGCAATCACTGCAATCCAGTGATTAAAGTGATAGCGAATGCCAACATGTTTTTTTATTGCTCCCGTGATGGTGCTAAAAAGACCGATAATCACTAATGCGGCCAAATAAAACAGGAACACATGTTTTCCATCGCTGGCGTTACTGATGAATTTCATTGCTTGGTCGTATGTTTCATTGCTGCCGGAGAGTTCATTTATTTGCAGAAACATCCAGCGGTTTGCACCTGCCCAATCATAAAAAAGCTCTTTGGGTACGCTATCGGAAAAATATGATTCTGTGGCCATTTTTATGTCCTTTTGGATGTGGGGGGAGGGGCAATGTAGCGGTCTATTGTCAGGCCATGCATCAAAATGGCGGGATTTTTACCTTCCATTATATCTGCGACAATGGCCGCAGAGCCTGCGGCTTGCGTCCAGCCTAGCGTGCCGTGGCCGGTGTTGAGGAAAAGGTTGGAATAAGGTGTGCGTCCTAAAATAGGTGGTCCATCGGGTGTGGATGGGCGGAGGCAGGCCCAGGTGGAAATGTCTTGCGCCCAGTCGGCATGCGGAAAGAGTTCTTTAGCTGCGCGCACGATAGGGGTGATACGCTTGGGGTTTATATTCTGGTTGTATCCCGCGAACTCGGCTGTTCCCGCGATACGCAGGCGGTCTCCAAGGCGGCTATAAACAATTTTATGTGTGCCGTCGGTGAGGCTGATGTTCGGGCAGGCGGCGTCTGCCTCGATGGTTATGCTGTAGCCTTTCATCGGGTAGATGGGCACGTCGATGCCTATATCGCGCAGATACACCGAGCTGTAAGAGCCAGCGGCGAGCACATAACCGTCGGCAATGAGATCGCCCTTGTCGGTGGAAAGCGCGCTGATAGTATCATTTTCGGTTTTGAATTCACTAAAGTTCACGCCATAGACAAATTTGACGCCATAACGCTCGCGGGCATATTTTGCCAGTTCCTGGCAGAACAGGCGCGCATCGCCGCAGCCATCCAAAAAGGCATGAATGCCGCCGATGATATAGCGGTTTGTTCCGGCCAGCGCGGGTTCCATTTTTAGCGTTTCCTCGCGCGATAGCACGCGCTCCTGACCACCGAATTTAGCCTGAAATTCATTTTGTTCTTTGGCGTGGTCAAACTCTTTTTCTGAATCGAAGATATGCAAAATGCCGGTTTCTTTATAGTCAAAAGCGATGCCGGTTTCCTTCGCTAGCGCCATCATCCGCTCGCGGCTATAAAGGCCAAGGCGGAGCATGTTGACACAGTTGATACGCGCGCGCTCACTCGTGCAGTTGCGCAAAAATTTAAGCCCCCATTTAGTCATTTCCCAGTCGGCGCGCGGGCGCAGAACAAGGGGGGCGTCGTCGCGGAAAACCCAGCTGGGAAGTTTAGGTAAAACAGACGCATTGGCCCAAGGTTCAGCGTGGCTATAGGAAAGCTGACCGCCATTGGAGTGGCTGGTTTCGCTGGCACTTTCAGCGCCGCGATCCAAGACCGTGACATCAAAGCCTCGTTTTCCCAGCTCATAGGCTGTGGTTACACCAAGAAGTCCGGAGCCAATAACTATAATTTTCATATAAAACAGATTGTTAAATATTTGTATAAGCCTCGCTGCTTGCGGGCGCTTCTGATGCTCATTCTATAGTAAGCTGCCACATGTTTGTCCAAAGTTTTTTATGCGCTTTTGTGCTCATCGTCATAAACCTGCAACAAAACTATGTTAGGATAAGAAAAAGCGGATAAAAACGTGAGATATTCACCATTCATTAAGCCGTGCATTGTAGCATGGTGACAGAAAGGGAAAACTATGGCTGGCCATCTACATTCTGATCCATTATTTCAAGGGCTTACTCGCCCGCCGATGATTCTTGGCGTGAGTTATATGTTTTTCGTGATAAATGCACTTGTCAGCATGATCTGCTTTATCAACTTGCAAAGTTTTATGATCCTTTTGTTTGTGGCTCCTGCTGTGCATATGATTGGTTTTCTCATTTGCTTAAAAGAGCCACGCGCTATCGAGCTCATCATCATTAAAATGAGCAAAGCCTATCGTTGTGTCAATCGTGGCTATCATGGTTATACCAACTCTTATGATCCGTTTTAAATTTCAAAAGTTTTTATGGCATTAAATTTTCAAAAACGCAGAACAAAAAAAGCTTCCTATTCGAAGCTAGAAGTGGCTGCGTCCAGCTTCATGCCATATGAATATCACTGGGATAACGAAACCATTGTCACCAAGAAAAAAGAATTTCTGCAGACAATCAAACTCGACGGTTTTTCTTTTGAAACGGCGGATGATGAAGATGTGGACATGAAAAAAATGGTGCGCAATTCACTCCTGAAATCGATGGCAGACGGCACGTTCGCCGTATGGTTTCACACGATTCGCCGCCGCCAGAGTGCTTATCCGGGCGGCAAGCAACCCCCTGGTTTTCCATCGTTTGTTGACAAGCAGTGGCACGAAAAGCATCACTCAAAAGATTCCTACATTAACGAAATTTACATCACCGTAGTGCGTCGTGCGGATACTAAGGGCGCAGTTAAGGTGCATCACTACCTGAAGAAAGCCTCTGAGATTAGTAACAAAATGGCGCAGGCCGAGTCCATGCGTGAGGCGCAAAAAGAGCTGGCTGAGGCGATCCAACGGCTGGTTTCCACTTTCCGTGATTATGGGGCGCGCAGGCTTACGACCTATGAAACCGAGCAGGGTGTTTTTTCGGAGCCGATGGAGTTTTTAGCTAAAATTTGCAATTGTGGTTTTAGCCAGCCGATGCGCTACACGCCTACTAATATTTCCGCCATGCTGCCCATCTATCGCCTTTATTTTGGCGATCGCGCAGTAGAGGTCTCGGGTGGACCAAAGAAGCGTTTTGCAGGCCTTGTCAGCATCCGCGAATATGCACCGGCCACCGCGGCAGGCTTGCTGGACGGCTTCTTGCAATTGCCGTTTGAGTTTATTATTGCGCAGTCATTTACTTTCCGCAACCGCAGCACCAACATCAACCAGATGCAAATCAAACAGCGTCGTATGATGGCAGCTGAAGACGCCGCAGTGTCTCAGATTGCAGAAATTTCTGATGCTCTTGATATGGCTATGTCAGGCCACGTTGCTTTTGGCCCACATCACATGACAGTGATGTGTTTTGAAGAATCTATGCCTGAACTCGAAAAAGTTTTATCCATGGCGCTTGCCGAGCTCGTCAATATCGGTGTGAATCCTGTCCGCGAAAAATTCGTGATGGAGCCAGCTTTCTGGGCGCAGATGCCAGGGAATTTCGAATATATTGCGCGCGGTTCGGATATCAATACGATGAACATGGCTGGTTTTGCTAGCTTGCATAATTACCCAACTGGAAAAATTGCGGGCAACCATTGGGGGGATGCTGTCACTGTGTTCGATACCTCATCGGGCACGCCGTACTTCTTCAATTTCCATAACCGTGACGTGGGGCACACAACCATCATCGGGCCGACCGGCGCGGGTAAAACCGTGCTCCTCAACTTCCTTATCGCGCAGGCGCAAAAATTCAATTGTCGCGTTTTTTTCTTCGACAAAGACAGAGGCGCGGAAATCTTCATGCGTGCTATCAACGGGAAATATACGGTCATCGAGCCTGGCGAAAAATGCCATTTCAACCCACTACAACTTCCGGACACACCCGAGAACAGAACCTTCCTCGGCGAGTGGCTGCACACGCTAGTCACCTCGCATGATGAGCCTTTTACTGCCGAAGACATGGACCGCATCAACGAAGCCGTGGCGGGTAATTACAAGTTAGCGAAAAAAGACCGCATTCTGCGCAATATAGCACCGTTCTTTGGCATTGAAGGCCCAGGCACCATGGCTGGCCGCCTGAAAATGTGGCACACTGGTGGGCCATATGCGGGGCTGTTCGACAACGAAACTGACGTTATTGATTTTGGTATAGGCAATGCATTTGGCTTTGAAATGGGTGAGGTGCTCAAAGAGCGTCTTAGCCTTGAGCCAACGCTGCTTTATTTGTTCCACCGCATCAACCTTGCGCTTGATGGTACGCCAACAATTATAGTTCTCGACGAAGCGTGGGCGCTTATAGATAATAAAATTTTTGGCGGACGTATCCGTGACTGGCTGAAGACGCTGCGTAAACTCAACGGGATGGTGGTGTTTGCCACGCAATCGGTCGAAGATGCTACAAATTCTTCGATTTCGGAAACGCTGATTCAGCAAACCGCTACACAAATATTTTTGCCAAACCCGAAAGCAACTGATGCCTATCGTCAAGCCTTCATGGTGACCGAACGTGAGTTCAATCTTTTGAAAACGACTGACCCAGGCAGCCGCTTCTTCTTGGTGAAGCAAGGCAAAGACGTGGTCGTCGCGCGCATTGACCTCTCTGGTATGGATGAGGTGGTGAATATTCTGTCTGCCCGCGCAGAAACAGTATCTATTTTGGATCAGGTGCGTGCTGAAGTCGGCAATGCGCCAGAAGCGTGGATGTCTATATTCCAAGAACGCGTTAAGTTGGAGCGAGAAAAGTTTGCAGCTAAGGATACAAAAAAATAGCAGGCTAGTTCATCTGGCGCTGCTTGTCTTATTGGCGCTGCCTATGCTTGCATCCGCGCCTTCGCTTGCGTTTGCGGCCAATACTGCAGCCCTGAATCCGGCATCGGCACGAGATTGTATCACTGCTACAAATAACACTGGTCTTACGGTTCGTATTGTTGGTTGCACTAAGCAGATTATTTTAGATGCTACAGACACAGTTGCAAATGTTGTAGCAGATTATGCCGGAGAGGTTGTTCCTCTGCTCGCAACGCTTTCCATCCTTTTTATTGGTGTGATGTTGATGGGAGGGCATGCACAATGGAATGAGGCGTTGCTCGCGGTGGTGCGCATTGCTTTTGTTACTGTAATCATTGCTGACATAAGTACATATTTTACGTTTATCACCGACATTTTGGATGAAATGACCAACATGGTGACTATTTTTAATGCGGCTGACATTAAAAGTTTTATTAATGCCAGCTGTACTGCAATAGAAGATGCGCCAGAACCATTCAATAGCGTTTCACCTGTGTGGTTTGGTGTTGATTGCGCCATCGATACGATTGTCGGTGGCATTAGTACAGGTATCAGTAATGGTATGCTTGGATTTTTCACAACAGCCTTGTTCTCGGGAACAATAGGCGCGGTTATCGCCTTGGCGGGCGCATTTATGGTCTATTATGTGTTTATTATGTTATCACAGGCTCTGTTTGTGTACATCTCAGCGCTTGTTGCGATTGCGCTACTAGTCATTATTTCTCCGCTGTGTATTCCCGCTATTCTTTTTAATTCTACCCGTCAATATTTTACCGCCTGGCTCGGCATGTTATTTAATTTTGTGCTGCAGCCGATCATTCTGTTTGCCTATCTCTCTATGATGATGGTGGCCATGGGTAATGTGGTTTTTATGGGAGAAAACTCTATTGTCAAAGTGGTGACAAGTGGGCAAGTAGACCTTGCACAGGCAAATAATGCCCAGACCTTTGGCAAATATGTTGCGAAAGCGTACACTAAAAAGTCACTCGCTAGCGCTGCCATTAATATTAATCCTGAAAAAGCATCTCAGGAACTTGGTGAGGCTGAACTGGCGCGTACGGGTAATGAAGGGAATGTATTGAGATCACAGATTACCTGCGGAGATAATTCTGGGACAGATTGTTTGGGCACTAAACCAAAATACAATGAAAGCAAAGCAATAAGCGAACAAAACTGGCTCAAAATTGATCAGCCAGTTAATGTATTGGACTGGGAGCGTTTAGGTGGCGTTGATGAGGAATATATTCTTAAAGTGCTAATTTCAGTTCTCAGTGCATTAATTACTATTTTTATTTTCTTAGAGCTGCTCAAGCAATTGCCCTATATCGGCAATGCTATCTCAGGAGGTGGCGAAGGCATTCCAGCCTTTGGTACAGGGAAATTTGCAGCTTCTGAAAATGCGGTTCTAAAAAACCTGCAGGCTGTTTTTTCAGGGGGGGGCAAATGATGCATTCTTTCCTCTACCGTTTTTTAATCATCGTACTTTTAGCCTTCGTCTTGCCTGAGAATGCTAACGCCGCAGAGTTGTGTGAAAATATTGCTAAACCTTCCAGTGGCATTGCTAAAGGAATTGTAGATTGTGTGAAGGGGCAATTTAAAGACCAAACAAATGCTTTGATCGACGCATTAACTGAATTTATGACGGATTCAAGTGGTTCTACGGGGCTTTCCATCTGGGATGGGATGGTGACGCTAGCAAT
>RFOF01000039.1 GCA_009926845.1 Alphaproteobacteria bacterium | reverse complement strand
TATCGCTCCACAGCGCGGGGGACGAGCCCGAAAGACGGGTGAATCGGGCAAAGGTTTCATCGCCTTCGCCGGTGGCGACACTGGCCCCAAGGGGAGCAGAAAGGGAGAAAGCAAGCAGCTGCGGCAGGTGCGAAACATAACCATAGACCATGTCGTGGAGGTGCGGTGGCATGCCCTCGACGCGTGCGCCCATTCCTTGCCAGAAATTATTTACTTTGGTGAGCGTGTCGCCCTGCAGCGGTTCGTTCGGGGTGACGATAATGCGCTTCTTATCGAACAGGTCGGCGCGGCCAGCCGAGACCCCCGTTTGCTCACTTCCGGCAATCGGGTGGGTCGGCACAAAATCCACATGCATCGGCAAATGTGTGGCAATCGCATCCATCGCCATGCGCTTGACCGAGCACATATCCATCACCATGCAGCCCCTCGCCAGATGTGGGGCGATTTTTTCGGTGAGGCTCTCCAGCGTGGATGGCGGCGTGGCGAGGATGACCAGATCGCTGCCTTGGACGGCGATGGTGGCGTCATGCGCGGCGACGTCGATAAAACCCTGCGCCCGGGCATAGGCTATCGATAGTTCATTCTGGTCGCAGCCGACGATGGTCTCGGCCAGCTTGTTCGCCCGAACGGCGCGCGCTATCGAACTGCCGATAAGCCCAAGGCCGATGATGGTGATGCGTTCAAAAACAGGTGCGGGCATTAGCTAGCCAAAAAATCTTTGAGGGTGGCTACTACGGCTTTGTTGTCTTCCTCGAGGCCGATGGTGATGCGAAGGCAATCGGGCAAGCCATAGTTCGCCACTTCGCGCACGATGAGCCCACGCTCCATGAGGAATGCGCTGGCGTTTTTGGCTTTGCCGGAGGGAAAACCAACGAGCAAGAAATTCCCCGCGCTGGGATACGCGGTGAGGCCAAGGGCAGAAAGTTCAGCAGACAGCCACGCGAGCCACTTTGTGTTGTGAGCAATGGCTGCGGCGGTAAACTCGGTGTCGAGCATGGCGGCGGCGCCGGTTTCAATTGCCGCACCAGAGACGTTGAACGGACCGCGAACGCGGTTGAGAACGTCGATAATATTCGCAGGCGCATAGGCCCAGCCGATGCGCATTCCGCCGAGGCCATAAATCTTTGAGAAGGTGCGCAGCATGATGGTGTTTTCGGTGGATGCCACCAATTCGTGCCCATCGCTATAGTCGGCGTGTTCGGGGAATTCCGCATATGCACCATCGATTGCTAAAATCACATGCGGCGGCAGGCCTTTTTGCAGACGCGCCATTTCCGACGATGAAATGTAGCTGCCCGTTGGGTTGTTCGGGTTGGCGACGAAGACGATTTTGGTGCGCTCGGTGACGGCGGCGAGAAGCGCGTCCACATCGGTGGTCAGGTTTTTTTCCGGTGCAGTCACCGGTGTTGCGCCGCGGCTTTGCGCGTAGATTTTATACATCAGGAACCCATGCTCGGGATAGAGCACTTCATCGCCCACACCCGCATAGGCGCTGACTAAAAACTGGATGAGTTCGTCAGAACCTGCGCCGCAGATGATTTGCTCCACGGGAAGTTTGTGCACCTGCGAAATTGCTTCGCGAAGTTTTTGCGAATTCCCATCGGGGTAGCGGTGAAGATATTTTGCGCTTTCGGTAAATGCGGCGAGTGCTTTAGGGCTTGGGCCCAGCGGCGATTCGTTGGAAGAGAGTTTGACAACTTTAACGCCCGGTGCGGCTTTAGACTTGCCGCCCACATAAGGCGCGATGTCTAAAATGCCCGCATTAGGCTTTGGCAGTTGCGACATTTTTTTCTCCGTTTGTTTTTTTAGCAGCCAGCGATATGGGCGCGGCGTAAGCCCCCAAATAACTCACACGCAAAATGGAATTGCCGAGCGTCGAAAGCACGGCCTGCATCGGCGCGCTTTCTGGCGGCAGGAAACCTTTAAGCGCAATGAGATGGTGGCGGCTGTCTTGCGTCAGCGTGGCGATGTTGACCCATGTGGCCTCTAGCTTTGCTGTGGCAAAAGCCGTCTGCAGGCGGTGCTGGCTGGTGTTGTGTTCCGCCTCGAGCACAATTAGTGTCACATCATCACCCGATGGCTCAGGCACAACGCGCCCTACGGCGAGTGCGCCGATATTGCCGCGCTCAGGGCCTTCGGGATAGACAAACGGGATATGCGCGAAAATTTTCGGCGTGTTGTCGCCCTGCTGCATCAGGTTCGTCCACCAATAGCTGGTGTCATCGCTGCGTAGCAGTGGCACAATGCCCACGGCGGCTTTGCCATCCATCACATCGCCGATAACGCGTTTTATTTGCGGTTGTTTGAGCACGGGGCAGGCGATGCCGAAATATTCGCGCGCGAGCCAGAACAAATCACTCTCTTTTTCAGGTGCGAAAACCGAAAGCGTGAGGTCGGCTTCTACTGCGGTGGAAGCGCCGATGATGATGCGCCAAATGGCGGAAGCCGAAGCGGGAGAAAACGGAGTGCCTTGAAATTTTTCGATAATACGGCGCAGCATGGTCGCCTCGCGCCCGGGGCGGATGGGGCATTTGCCTGCGGCAGTTTTCTTTTTATATTCGCCGACATTTTCCACCACTTGCGTGCGCTCCAGCAGCAGCGCGATGAGCTTGTCGTCAATGGCGTCTATCTGCGTGCGAAAGGCGAGCAGTTCATTTTCTTGAGTTTCCGGGCTCTTATTGGGCATATATCTTCCGTATATTGGCTTTGAGTCGCAAACTATAGGGCAGATATGCTGCTCGGCGCAAGCGCTATTGGCATATCTTCTTGACCATTCACCCCTGTCTAACATAGTGTAACCCCCTATGGTCAAATCGTTTTTCGGCAGCAATTACAGGGAAGTGGAAGTCGGCGAGATTGTGACGCTCGCAAAAGCGACTCCGCTCGTGCTGGAGTGCGGCGTGAGCGTTTCGGATATTCCGATCGCCTTTCAAACCTATGGCCAGCTCAACGGCAATCGCAGCAACGCCATCCTCGTTTGCCACGCGCTGACCGCCGATCAATATGTCGCCGGAACACACCCCGTCACCGGCAAACCCGGCTGGTGGAACGAGATGGTCGGTCCCGGCAAACCCATCGACACTGATCGTTTTTTTGTCATTTGCAGCAACGTGCTCGGCGGCTGCATGGGCAGCTTCGGCCCCAAGGAAATCAACCCCATCACCAATAAACCATATGGCCTGTCGTTCCCATTCATCACAGTGGGCGACATGGTGCGCGCGCAGGCGTTGCTGCTCGACCATTTTGGCATTGAGCGTTTGTTCGCAGCCATCGGCGGCTCGATGGGCGGCATGCAGGTGCTCGAATGGGCCACCAAATTCCCCGAGCGCGTTCGCGCCGCAGCTCCTATTTCCACCGCCACCCGCCAGAGCGCGCAGAACATCGCGTTTCACGAAATTGGCCGCCAAGCCATCATGGCCGATCCCGACTGGTGCGACGGCGACTATTTCCAGCAGAAAAAATTCCCGAGCAAAGGCCTCGCCGTTGCGCGCATGGCCGCGCACGTGACCTACATGTCCGAGCCGATGCTGCAAGACAAATTTGGCCGCAAGCTGCAAGACCGCGAGGCCTATACCTATGGGTTTGATGCAGACTTCCGCGTGGAAAGCTATCTGCGCCATCAGGGGCAAAGTTTCGTCGATAGGTTCGACGCTAATTCCTATTTATATCTCACCCGCGCCGCGAGCTATTTTGATTTGACCGAAGGTGGCAGCAAAAAACTGACCGATGTTTTCGCGGGAACGAAAGTGCGTTATTGCGTGGTGTCGTTCACCAGCGACTGGCTTTATTCATCGGTGGAATCGCGCAAACTCGTTCGCGCGCTAAACGCCGCAGCAGCGAGCGTCAGCTTCACCGAAATTGAAAGCGACAAGGGGCATGATTCCTTCCTGCTCGACCTGCCGGAATTTGAAAGCGTGATGCGTGGCTTTGTCACCGGCAGCGCCGATTTATTTGGGGTGGATTGATTTTACTTTGTCATTCCTGCGAAAGCAGGAATCTTAAGAGAGTGCCATGAAAGAGCATGTGTTTTATGTGGAGCGCTTTGATTATGTGGATAGAGCTATCGAGCGTGAGAAATGTATCAAGCGTTGGAAGCGTGACTGGAAAATAGAGTTGATTGAAAAGATCAATCCGCAGTGGAAAGATTTGGGTGATGAGTTGCACAATTGGATTTAAGATTCCTGCTTTCGCAGGAATGACAAGAAAAGAGAGATAGCATGGAAAATAAAGCCAATTTACTCCGCCCTGACCTTGCCGCCATCGCGGGTCTAGTTGCGCCGGAAAGTTCGCTGATCGACGTTGGCTGCGGCGAGGGGGATTTGCTCGCGTTTTTGCAGGCGGAGAAAAAAGTGTCGGGTAGGGGCATCGAACTCGGCCAAAGCGGCGTCAATCGCTGTATCGCGCGCGGTCTGTCGGTGATTCAGGGTGACGCGGATACTGACCTGCAATATTACCCCGACGCGGCGTATGACTACGCCATCCTCAGCCAAACGCTGCAAACGCTTCGCCAGCCGAAGGAAGTGGTGGAGCATCTGGTGCGCATCGCCAAACACGCGATTGTGTCCGTGCCCAATTTTGGCCATTGGAAGAATCGGTTATATTTGATGACGCGCGGGCGGATGCCGGTGACCAAAACGCTCAGTTATTCGTGGTATGACACGCCGAACATCCATTTTTGCACCATCAATGATTTTATTGCGCTGTGCGATTCGCTGGATCTGACAATCGAAAAACAGCTCTATGTGGACGATATGGGCAACTCCAACACGTTCCACCGCTATGGCCTATTTGCCAACAGCTTCGGCCAGCAGGGCATTTTTATGGTGAGGAAATAGGTTTTTCAGACAAAAATTATCACAAAATTAGTTATTTATGCGTAGATTAGGCTAGCCTAACTCTGTAAAATAACTGCTGAATATGCCTCGACCTATGCCCCGAAAACGTATTAAAAGCACATTTGACCTCATTCGAGGCATGCGTGCGCTGGTCTGGGTTTTTGCGCCTATTTTAATTGGTTTGGGTGTTGTCTTGCTGGTGCAGGGGGCGTTTGACACAGGGCGTATGCGCGCCAATATCATACAAGCCCTCAAGGAACGCACAGGGCAGGACGTGCAGATCAAGGGGGCGATTTCGGTGCGTGTTCTGCCAAGGCCTGTGGTGTATGTTGAAGGGATTGAGATTAGCAATCCGAACAGCAAGTCTGACAATCCTGAGATTTCTGTGGATCTGGCTGTTTTGCACGTGTCACTCTTTTCAATACTTGATGAAAAACCCACAGTAAATGGCATTTCGCTACAGAAGCCTGTTGTTACTATTCAGCGTGCACATGACAAAACAGTGCATTGGGGATGGCTGGATGTAAAATTGCTAAAGGCCATTGCCGTTGTCGACTATGAAAACGCAACTTGGTCCATCGAAGCAGCAGATGGAAAAATCATATATACTAATGCGGCAACCGATCAGTTTACGATCATCAGCGATATTTATGTTGATGGAAGTGCTGGTGTAAGTCCTGTCCTTAATGGAGAGGCCGTGATTGATGGGCGCAATTTCAATTTTGTGCTGGATGCAAATGCGGGCGAAAAGCCGGTAGCTGTCGGCACACAGCCATTTAATTTTGAAATTTCTTCGGGAGAGGGCGATGTTGTTGCATTGGTAGGAAGTATGGACTTCAGGGGTGATGTCCCCAAAATTGAAGGCGCATTCTCGCTGAAAAGCGATGATATACAGGCTTGGATACAACCAAAATATAAAAACCCTTCTTCCGAAAATGCGTCTTCTGCTTTGCTTCCGGTTAAGTTGACGGGGCAGTGGCTGCAAAATGGGCTGGCGGTGGAAATGAAAGACGGGAAATTCCAAGGCGGCAATTCGGCTGGATCGGGGTCTGTAAGTCTTAATTGGAGTGATGGCATGCCTAATATTCATGTCGATATGAATATGCAGGCGTTGGACTATAATAAATGGTCGGCATTGTTTGGGAATATTTTTAGTAAGCTGCCGGCACAAAATGATACACGAAAAGTAGATGACGAGGAAGGTAATCTGGACAACCCGCTGCCGCAGAATATGCGTATGTTGGTCTATATGGATGTAGACAAGCTGATATGGGGAACGCAGACCTTGCAGCAAACAAAGATTCAGGCGGCGCTTGCTGATGGTGCGGTGACCGTCAATCAGTTTGAGGTGGCGCTGCCAGGCGATGCCGCACTTACACTTTTTGGGGTTATATCCCCAGGAAACACAGGTGGCCTGCGCTTTGAAGGCAGCATGGAAATGCAAGGCAAATCATTGCGCAAAATGTTGACATTGGTGGATGAAGCTGCTGATGGGTTGCCCGATGCCAGTTTTGGTGGATTTTCTATCCGCTCTAATATCTTTGTTTCTCCAGAGCAACTCCGCCTTTCTGAGGCGGATGTAAAACTTAATGAATTGCAGCTCAGCGGTGGGCTTGTTGGGTATTTTGACAATCAAGCGCGCGTTGAGGCAGACGTACGTCTAAAAAACATCAACTTCGATTATTTTCGTAACGTGTGGAGGGATGCGCATAAAGGGGGTGGTGAAGATGATTATTTCCTGAAATTCGATAAAACGCTACAATTTAGCTGGCTGCAAAAATTACGTGCCAGCGTAGATTTCCGTGTTGCAGTTGATGGGTTCACCATGTTTGAACGAGAGGGAAAGAGCGCTGTTTTTCGTTTTTTTGCGCGCGATGGAGAGATAGGGCTCTACAATATTCGCCTGACCTATCCTGAAGATGATATTGATGCCAACATCAGCATTCATGCGCGGGGAGGCCAGCCCACACTCAACCTCGTGGCAAATATGTCGCAACTGGATACGGCGTATTTCAGGCCGTTGCCCAAAGAGGCTGGTGAGAGAAATGCTGTGGCCAAGGAAGAGCCTCCAAAGAAGCCTATGTGGACGGAGGATATGGTCGATGTTAGTTGGTTGGATGGTATTGCGGCAACGCTTGATCTAACAATTGGCAAACTTATTCACAAAGAAAACATCATCAACAATCTGAAATTTCAAGGGAAGTTAGAAAACTCTTCGCTAGCCTTTAAAAACACCAGCTTTTCTTATTGGGATGGCAAATGCAGCGCCTCTGGCCTGATCTATGGCGGGAAGGTTCCTGGCATCAATATTTCATTTACACTCTATAATATCCAACTGCGTGATATGCTCAAATCTCTGATTTATCATGACAACATATCTGGCCGCGCGAGTTTGACGGGTACCTTTGCTGCTTCTGGCGTCAACTATCTGTCATGGCTTAATCAGGCGGATGCCAATGTCGTTTTTAACGGTCGTGGTGTTAATGTGGAGGGTGTGAATTTGCCAGGGGTAGTAGATGCGGTGAAGGTATCACGCACTGCTGCCGACGTTTTCAATAATGCTAATTTGGCGTTGGCTAAAGGCTCAACGGAGTTTTCGGTTGAAGGTGCAATTAATATTAAAAATGCGGTAGCAAAAACACCAGGAATTACGCTAAAGTCAGCCGTGGCAAATGGTCAATTGGATGGAGAAATAAAATTGATACCGTGGAAGTTGGATTTATCGGCGTTGTTTCGGTTTCAAGCCTTTTCTGGTGACAACCCACCAACGATGATGGTGCAGGTGGCGGGGCCTTTGGAGGCGCCGCAGATGCGTTCGGATACGTCGTCGCTCGAAGCGTATGTGGCGAAAAAAATTATTGGGCATTAGGATAAATACGAATGCAATTGTTTTTAAAAAATGCGGAAGCAAAATTGGTTGAATCACTGAGCGTGGTCAATGATCCCGCTGGATGGTATGCACTGCATTTTCATCTAGGTCATTTGATGGAAGAATATAAAAGTGAATTTCAATATAATATTGCCGTCAACCTTATCCACGACCTCCTGAAAAATTATGATGGGGGCATTTTTATGCTTGCTGATCAGAGCATTGTGGTTCTGTGTTTTGGCCTTGAAAAATCGATGCAAAATAAAATTATTTTCCAGATGCGCTATCTGTATATGGATGATCCATTGTCATATAATGACGACGGTACGGAATGTCTTGATTTTTGCACGGCTTATGACCTGCGCACGGATTGGCAGGAGTTTTGGAATTTTGGCTCACGCCGCATGGCTGTCTCTGCACGCAAAACTTCGCCTGGCCCTCGTAATGTAGAGTTATTAGAGGGTGAAAATTGGAAGCCTCATCGTCCACAAAAAGCACACTTAAGCGCGGTAACGCTCGCTGCCGTTGAGCGCGATCTGCAATATGCGGATTTGAGTAAAGTGATTAGGCGTCAGGCCATTTGTGCTGTGGTTAAGGGAGCGCCTATTCGCAACGTGCTCGACGAGTTGTATATCAATATTTCACACCTGCGACAGGTGATGCGGGCGGAGGTGGATTTTCTCAGCAATCGCTGGCTGTTCAAATATCTTACGCAGCTTCTCGATGTGCGCATGATAGAATTTATCCGTGCCAACCCGCGCTATATCGACAATGCAGTGAGCATCAACCTCAATGCTGAAACGATTATCTCCTCTGCCTTTACCGAGTTCGATGCCATGCTGCTCGCAAGAAAATAAAGACCTTGCCGACGCCGTCCGCGCCTGTGGCACCAACCGCATCATCCTCTGCCGCTGCGACAATAACAGCGCGATAGAATATGGTCAGGCGATGGGTATTTCACTTTTCCAAGGCCGCCATATCGACAAGATCGTCGCCCCGAACGCACGGGTGCAAAATTAAATGTTCGATGCCATCCACGAAATGATATGGAACAATGTTGCATCGGGTATCATCCTTGCCATCGCGCTTGGGTTCGCCATTGGCAATTACGCCTGCTCGCTGGTGCATCGCCTGCCGCGCGGGCGGCTTATTCTTGATGAAAAGCCCTATTGCGGCAGTTGCAAAACGCCGCTGCAAACCAAGGATCTTTTTCCTGTGGTTTCTGCGCTGCTGCTCCGCCATCGCTGCCGTTATTGCGGGCAGAAATACCCCGTATCGCACACCTGGACCGAGCTGCTCATCGGGTTGCTTTTCGTCCTCGCGTTTTTGCAACATGGTTTTGGCGAGCAGTTTTTGCTCATCGTCAGCATCGGCGTTTTTTTAATTACGCTCGCCGCCATCGAAGCCAACGAAAATATCATCATTGGGCGCATTTTGCTCGGCGTTGCGATATTTGGGGTGATTAATCGCGTGCTTATCGACCACACTATTTATGGTTTTATTGCGGGTGGTTTTTATGGGGTGATTGTTGGCTGCGCCCTGTTCTTCAAAGGCATCAAACAGGTAGGGCACATCTACACCCTACCCAAACCCGCCGAGCTGGTGGCCATCGGCGGCCTAGTCGTCGGCATCAAGGGCTTGCCGGTTTTCCTGTTGGCTTTCGCCGCCTTCTGGTTGCTTGGCAAATTCCTGAAATTGCCACTGACTGTGGCGTTCAGCTTGGCGGTCATGATTCCGGTGATGTATCCGGCAGTGTGGATTTTATAACATGCGCCGCACAGGCTTTACTCTGCTTGAAATATCCATCGTTTTGGTTGTTGTTGGTCTTATCGTTGGTGGTGTTCTGGCCGGTAGAAGTTTGATACAAGCCTCAGAAATACGATCGCAAATTAGTCATATTAGATCCTATAATCTTGCAGTTAATACTTTTCGTCTAAAATATAACTGCATTCCAGGGGATTGCCCTAACGCCTCTGATTTTTTTGGAACAGCGTGGCGCGCCAACTTGCATCCATATGTCAGTGCCACAGGCAGTGGCGATGGAGATAGCAATATTTGGGGGTGGTGGCAAGATGTAAACGGTTTTCCTTCAGCGCCATTCGGTGAGCCTATGCAGGTAATATATCATTTGTATCTTAGTGGTTTAACGGATTGTTGTAATCCTTCTAATTTTTCAGGGTGGCACGTTAGTACGCCGTATGCGGGTTTAGTGTTTCCTACATTAAAGATAGGGAATGGTGGATTTATTGCCATGAATTTAAATAATCAAAATGGCTGGTGGATGGGAGTTGGATCGTTGACACCTGCTGCTGTGTGTTGTGGTGGTAATTTAGGAGATTATGCCAATTTCACGATTGGATCTCCCAGTGGTCAATTTCGTTTGACGCCTGATCAGGCCCTATCTTTTGATGCAAAAGTAGATGATGGGTTGCCAACTACTGGAAATGTATTCATGGCACGGCGTACTGGGGGTGATGGGCTTATCCATCCAGAAGCTTATCATGCGAGCTATAATTGTATAACAGCCCAAAATGGTTACAATACCGGCTATACTTTGCCCTCTTACAGCCCATTTGTAAAATGGCAATAGAGACTATTCTCGCGGGGGATTTCTTGTATGAAGTGGCATAAAAAAAGGGCCCCTTAAAGAAGGAGCCCTATTTTTAGAACAACTGAAAGTTGACTAATCTACCTTATTAAAGGCGGATTGGGGTCACTTTCTTAGCTGCAGCAGCTTTAGCCATCAAGCTGAGACCAACTTTTGGCTTGGAAGATTTTGCAGCAGGTTTTTTAGCAGCTTTTTTAGCGGCTTTTTTAGGAGCGGCTTTTTTAGCAACTGCTTTTTTAGCAGCAGGTTTTTTAGCAACTGCTTTTTTAGCAGCAGGTTTTTTAGCAGCTTTTTTAGGAGCGGCTTTTTTAGCAACTGCTTTTTTAGCAGCTGGTTTTTTAGCAACTGCTTTTTTAGCAGCTGGTTTCTTAGCGGCTGGTTTCTTAGCAGCAGCTTTTTTTGCAACAAGAGCCATGATAGATCTCCATGATATAGTTTTATAACTTAAAATTTGAATACTCACCCACACCATGCAAGTGAATACGGACTCATTATTAGACTTAAAATGATAAATTTTCTGTTAACAAGGAGGGCGGGATCATATCTTTTTAGGCGCTTCAAAGAGAGAAAAAGCAAAATCATTCCTGAATCGGAATGATTGTATATCTCTATAGTACGCTCTCATCCTTTATCGCATTGTTCCGAGTGCGGAATAATGTTAATTGTAAATAGCAAAAAAAATAAAAAATAAAAATGCAAAAAAAACGTATTTTCGTTACGACTGTGGTATAAAAATCACTATATTGTAATGTGCAGGATTCCAGTATAATCAAAAAATCACTTCAAAAAATGGCCGCATGAAACGTTTCCTTCTTCGCTTATTTCTCGGTATTCTTATGGTGACCTCGTCCTATTGGGCAGGCTCTGGGCGAGCGCTTGCAGCAAGCAATTCCTATTTTGAAATGAGCGAAACTCGCTCGACTAATCTTATTCCATTCCCGAAATGGACTGGGATGGTGGGCCGACATAACACCCAAAAAAAAATGATGCCAGGGGATTGTGGCAAGACGCGCTTTAATCCATGTGAGGCAGTGCAATGGAAATCATTTTTGGACTCTATAAAAAACAAATCGCTTGATGATCAGCTGGCAGAGGTGAATGATTGGGGGAATAAACATCCGTATATTGAAGATCAGATCAACTGGGGGATTCGTGATTTCTGGGAGGCGCCGCATGAGTTTATGGAGATCGGTGGCGATTGTGAAGATTATGCCATCGCCAAATATTATTCGATGCGCGCACTTGGTATGTCACCTGATAAACTTCGCGTGATGATTGTGCAGGATTTTAATTTGGGCGGGATTATTCATGCTATTCTTGGCGTCTATCAAGATGGGCAGCTCCTCATTTTGGATAATCAGATTAAAGGTGTTATACCCGCGATGAAAATCTATCATTACCGCCCTATCTTCGGGATTAATGAAACTGCATGGTGGGCATACACATCAAATAACCATAGTGCGGACTGAATTTGTTGGCGCAGGGGCATGAAATTTGGTAAACCCGTAGGACATTTGCATGTCTATATATTATGGAGCGAAATGCATGATAAATAAAACTCTTCCGTATGACGAAACTAAGGAAGGTGACGCGAGTTTTCTAGCGACAGAGTTACATGATCCTCATGCTCCGGATTTTCCCCCGCGTTTTTATGGAATTGCATTGCTGTTAGTGGTGATTGTGCTTTCCGGCTTTTGGCTTGTGCAGCGCTTTACCGAGATGGACAAAGAGCGCGATTTGCAGATGTGGCAAGAGAAGCTGAATCTTGTCGCCGAAAGCCGTGCGGCAGACGTTAGTCAGTGGCTAGGAGGGCATTTTAAAGAGTTGCGTACGCTGGCGAGCAACCCTTCACTCCAGCTTTATATGACCGAGTTGCAGATGAGTGAGTTTGCGGCGTCTTCGAAAGCTGAGCCTTCTCAACAGGGATATTTACGCAATTTATTATTGTTCACTGCTGAGCGTGCAGGCTACACTCAAGCTGGCAGGTCGATGGCTACGATAGCGGCCAATGCGCAGGACGATAGCAAAAGCGGCTTGGCGATTATAAGCAAGAAGAATGAAATTGTGGTTTCGACGCTGATGCAGGCGGCAACTAAAGATGCACTCATAGAGCAAGTCAAAAACATGAAAGCGGGTGAAGAGTCGCTTCTGGATATACAAAAAGATAAGGATGGGGCGCTATATATTGGCTTTGCAGTCCCTGTTTATGCTATTCAAGGCGAACAGACTCCCGATGCACAAATTGGAGTGGTCATTGGAATTAAACAGGTGGATGGCAATTTGTTCAGCCTTCTAAAGCACCCTGGCATCACCGAAAAGACTCTGGAAACAATCTTGATTCGTGCCAATGCGGATGAAGTTGAATATATTTCCCCGCTGCAAAATGGCGTATCAGGACTGACGCGGATTGCTAAAGGTGAGAAAGATCGTAGGACTGCAGAGGTGCAGCTGCTGCAAAGGGTGGGCAGCTTTCTAGGTGATGCTAAAGATTATCGTGATAAGCCCGTGCTTGCGACATCGCGTAAGGTGTCAAGAGCGCCATGGACTTTGGTAGTGAAGGTAGATACATCGGAAGCGCTTTCCTATAGCGGACAGCGTCGCGCAAGCATGGTTACTATTTTTAGTATGATTATCTCTATTATAGCGCTGACGATTTTTTCTATCTGGCGCTATATGCAATCGCATCGTTCGATGATGATGTCGCGTCATTTTCGTAAGCTTGCCAGCGTGTCGATGGTTAAAGAGAAATTACTCCGCCTTGTGAGCAATAATCAACCCGATGTGTTATATATTATTGATGATCATCAGGTGTGCCGCTTTGCAAATAAACATGCGGCAGATGTGGCAAACATGTCGGTGGATGCAATGTATGGTAAAAGGTTAAGCGATGTGCGTGGGGCAGCGCATGCGCAACGTATCTCTGATAAGTGTGATGCGGCGCTTGAAAGTGGTCGGGTTTACTATGATTTGCAGCGATTTTCCGAAGGCAATCAAGAGCGTGTTGTCCGCTCAGCCTATATCCCTATCCAGCAGATTCCGGTGACGGGGTTGCCTGAAAAAACCCCTGGCGTTCTGGTGGTTGAGCAGGATATCAGTGAGGTGGTACATGAGCGCGAAGCACGGCTGCACACGCAGTCGCAGCTGGTCAAAACCTTACTCAATCTAGTGGATAAGCGCGACCCGTTTGCCGCCAATCATTCGCTTCTGGTGTCTGAATTGGCCGGTTCAGTTGCGGCGGGAATGGAACTCGATAGCAATATGCTAGAAGCAGCACGCAT
>RFOF01000038.1 GCA_009926845.1 Alphaproteobacteria bacterium | reverse complement strand
ATGGCTGGCCGTGCTGGAGAAAGCCAAGATCGAAGATTTCCGCTTTCATGATTTGCGCCACACCGCCGCCAGTTATCTCGCCATGAACGGCGCATCCACCAACGAAATTGCCGAAGTGTTGGGGCATAAAACGCTAGCGATGGTAAAACGCTACTCCCACCTAAGCGAAGTCCACACCGCTGGCGTGGTGGAGAAAATGAACAAGAAAATGTTTGAGGGGGCTATATGAGTGCAGAGCCCGTCGATAATGGAATAGAACTGCTCTCAAACGCAGACAACATAACGCTTGAACAAATCGATCATTATTTATTCCAGCGGCGAACCCGCGCTGAGAAAAAACAAAGCACCACGCAAGATTTTGTTTTTGGCCTGATCGCCGAACTAATCGTATCCCAAGAGAATGAGGCACTAGAGCTTGATCCGCATCATGGAATCAAAGTCAAACCGCCGGAAGGGCTAAAGCAAGAGCTGAAATTGATTGCCGCTAGGCTGGATGATCTGGATAAAAGAATCGCGCCTCCTAAAGAGAAAATGCCGCGCACGGAACAGATTGCCAAGGAAAGAGTTCAGGCAATAGCAAAATATCTTTGGAATTTACAACCTGACATGACCCAGCCAGAGATGGCCGCACATGAAGCGATCTTCAATCTCAAGATTACTGGTGCCAAAGGATACACATTTGACACGATAAAGAAATGGGTGGCGGAGGTTGATCCGCGCGCACCAGAAAAGAAGCGCGGCAGACACCGTAAGGCAAAGAAATAGCTCAATAATAATATATACTCCTCGCATGGTTGGCGTGGAGCACATATTAATAATCCAATCCATAAATACACTGCTCCGTATCCGGCGATGTCGTCGGATTTTATGCAACACACCACGGAGCAACACCTATGGACACGAATGATTCACCCAAGCAACAAACGCGCCTCATCCCCGTCACGAAGTGGAATGAATACCATCAATGGCCACCGGTGGGCGGAATGCGTCATCTCATCTTCTTTGCGAAAAAGAACGGCTTTGAAAAAGTCATCCGTCGCTGCGGTCGGCGTGTACTGATCGACGAAGCCGCTTTCTTCCAATGGATGGAGGAGCAAAATGCAAAACGCTAAGTTCAGATGGAGTGTTGATGCGAGGGCGCGGCTTCCTTGCCCGCTATCTCCAGAGGGTGGGAGGGTTCATCATGAGTAAAATGCCGATGCAGCCATGGTATCCTGATGCGCATATTGCCGATACCGCTAACCTCACGCTGGAGGAGCAAGGCGCGTATCGGCTGCTCATGGACAACATGTGGATAAAACGTGGCGCTATCCGAAATGATGATAAAGAAATCGCAAGACTGTTGAGAATTTCCGTCAAACGCTGGCAGAAAATAAAGCTGAAGCTCGCCGATTATTTGATCATTGAGCTTGGTATCATCAGCCAGAAACGCATTCAGAAAGATTATAAACGCGCATGTGAAACCAGCAAAAAGAATGCAGAAAATGGCAAAGTTGGTGGGCTGAAAACCGCAGATAAGTTCAAATCTGCTCAAGCGACCGCCCTAGCGAGCAGTGGTGATTTCGCTACTGGCGCACCGCGCTTGCGTGGGCAGGCACGACCACTTGGCGAGGTGATTAACCAGCTAGAACTAAAGCCATAACCATAAATAGAACTACTCTTAGATAGAGAGCCAGAAATCTGTGGATAACTAAGCTACATCCATGCCTCGGCACATCATGCAACGCGACGCAACGCCATGCAGCGCGATGCAACGGCATGAAACGCGATGCAACGCCGTGTAGCACCATGTAACGGATTGTAACGCGAAGTAACGCCGCATCACGGGGTGTCACGAGGCGTCACGCGCCGTCACATAACGTCACGCATTTCGTTTTTGAACTTCTGGGTCCTTCCTGAAAACTTTCTATACGGGGACGCTAGGCGCGGCATTTCGCTAGATTCAGCGTCCAGATATTCATTTCGTTTCGCTATTATTGCGATGAAGTGTTGGATTTGCTTGGCTTCCAGCCGATACGCACCCACCTAGAAAACGAAATACGGGGTGGTGCGAACTACGCAGCAAAATCAGTATTCGCTGGCCAGCATGATTGTCAGCACTCGTGTGGTGTTGTGGTTGTCGGATGGGTCATCCGCGCCGAAGCACAGAGTGTGATCATAATAGTCAATTTTCCAGAAAAACGTGCACGATCCGAACATAATCCGACCAAAATCATGTTCGCGATGCGGGTCATTGTCGTCGGTGAAGTCATCAAATTCCGAAACGGCGCGGAACAATTTCTTGCGCGTGGCGTCGGGCAATTCCTGCACCCCTTGCGTCATCATCACCTTGCCACCCCAGAACGTCTGCCGGAACCGATCATTGAGCGCCGCAATCCGCTCGGCCTTGTCCATCACTTGCTGCATCTTTCCTCCATAAAAACAGTTGGTTACTGTCTCTAGGGGATAACAAGCTGGCAGCTGCAATCAATAGTCTTTTTAATGGAAATACAGGTGGTTAGAAGATGACGCGGTTTATTTTTTCCGTGATTTAGGTACTATGAGTACCGTTTCAGCAGGAAAAATAAACCAAGAGCTTTGTGGTTATCAGTATTCCCAATCCTCATGCGCAAGCGGGTATTTGTTAAGCTCGGATCGATAGCTTCTCCACTGCGGCAAGAATTGATCCATGAGGGCAACAAAACGCGCATTGTGATGACGTTCGAGTAAATGCACCATTTCATGCACCACGATATACTCAAGGCAACGTGATGGCTTTTTTGCAAGCTCAACATTTAACCAGATGCGCTTTGCTGAAATATTGCAACTGCCCCATTTAGTGCGCATTTTCTTAACGCCAAAAGCTGCTACTTTTACCCCGATCACAGGTTCCCAGTGTGAGATTAACTCTGGAATTTCATCTTTCAAGCGCTGGCGATACCATTGCATGAGTGTTGCTTCCCGTTTTTCTCTGCTTGAGTCAGCTGATGCCAACAGGTGGATCGTTGCCTTATTGACCAGCCTGACCTGCGCTTTGCCTTCATGAGGCACCAAGCGCATCCTGTAGCGCTTCCCTGCTACAAAATGCGCTTCGCCGCTCACATATTCACGCTGAGCTTGCCTATCTTGTGCCTTGAATTTTGCTTGCCGTTTACGAATCCAACTTAGTTTTGAAACCACGGCAAGGCGCACCGCCTCATCATCAATACGGTTCGGCACAGCAATACGCACACGACCAGCGGGCGGGTAAACAGCAAGATGCAGATTCTTGATGTTTTTCCGAACAACCTCAACGGGAATACCGCTGACGTGGATTTTGTGTGCGTTAATATTCACGTTGATTCAATACCAGTTCAAAAATTTGATCTGTCAGCGCATCATCATGCCCTAACTCCTGACTAATAGCGTTGCGAACTTCCCGTTTCTTGAACGAGTTACTTTTCCAGTCGTCTTTTTTGGTGTGGCGAACGGCGGCATCGATAGCAACCGCTAAGGATTCGTTCTTATCAAGGTTGTCATATAATGAACGCTTCGCCTCGGAACTGATGGAGGCAGGATAAGCAGCAGTTTCCGATGGTTTCTTTACCTTCTTTGTAAGATCAACCACCTTGCGGAGATATTCCTGATAATCAATTGCTTCCTCGCGGCGTTGCTGGATCAATGCATCAAGCAGATCAGACATAGCCTCGTAATATTTTGGGTTTACGGGCTGCTCATCGATAATCACCTTACGAAGATTATTCTCAATGGTTTCAGCGGTAGCTTCCTCATTTTTACGAATGCTTTCCGGCAATGATTCAATAGCATCAGCGCCACGCTCAAGGATGAGCTGCACCAATGAGAGATCATCAAACGCGGAAATTTTTTCGCTATCCTCAGCGCGGATATACATATCAATCAAATGTCGCATAGCGGGTTCGTACATTTTGGTGTCGAGATAGTCGCCGCTGGCCATTTTAACTTCCGTGCGCACGCGCTCGAAATATTCAACTTCCTGCCTAATGGCTTCTGCCTGCTGCGCTGTATAACCTGACTCTATGATCTCGTTGGCAAGGTTAGCATAGGCGCGGATCAGAGAGGCGGTATATTTATACAGCGCAATACGCTTCGGCTCATTCTCCTTGAGTGCCTCTTTATCGGAGGTATTCGCCGCACAGAAATAATGCAGATGCGCTGCCGTGTCCTTTGGCGGGGTAACGGCTTCGCATAACGCCTTGATAGTTTCCCGCGCTTCCTCCAGGCGTTCTTTGGCCTTTTCCAAGCGATCCGTCAGCAAGCCCTTCACATCTTCCTGATCGAACTGGTCAAACGCACCAGAAGTATAATCATGAATCGAGGTTTCTAGGCTGCGAAACAGGTCTTTATAGTCGATGACATAGCCATATTCTTTATCCTCGCTATCTAAGCGGTTCACGCGGCAAATCGCCTGGAACAAGCCGTGATCACGCATCTTCTTGTCGATATAAAGATAGGTGGCCGATGGTGCATCGAAACCGGTTAGCAGTTTATCCACCACGATGAGCAGCTTCATCTGCCCAGGCTCTTCGATGAATTTCTTTTTCACCGCCTTCTCAAAATCTTCGACTTTGCCACTGGCCTGCTCTTCGGTGATACCATAATACTCGCCGACCATTTTACGATACACATCATGCTTGAGTAGCTTCTCGGTTTGGCCTTCGCCGCTTTCCTCACCTTTGATGGATGCGGCCGTGGGCGAATAAGAGGTCACAATCGCGCATTTCCCCTTGAGGTCAGTGCGCTGGAAAAATTCGTAATACCGGCAGGCGTTATAGACGCTATCCGATACCAGCATGGCATTGCCGCGCCCGTTCATCAGCCGGTCGCGCGTCTCCATATCGAGCAGAATATCGGATACGATTTTCTCAAGGCGGCTTTTGGAGCTGAGCACCTTTTGCATGGTGCCCCATTTTTCCTTGAGCTGGGCGCGTGCGATGTCTGATAGGCCTTTGGTTTTGGCATTGAACCATTCATCGACCCGTTGGGTGGAGGCGATGTTCTGGTCAATGTCTCGCGCTTCATAGCGCAAATCCAGCACCACTTTATCGATCACCGCTTCGTCGAATTTATAGGTGTGGATGTAACTGCCAAACACCTCGATGCTTTTTTGTTTATCGGTTTTGAGCAATGGCGTGCCGGTGAAACCGATGAACATGCTATCTGGCAGCAGCTCCTTCATCGCTTGGTTTAACTTGCCGGATTGCGTGCGGTGACACTCATCCACAAACACAAAAACATCACCTTTGGGTGCAAAATCCTTGGGCAAATGCTTCTTGAGTTCAGCGATGTAGCCATCAATATCGCCTTCTGCTTCCTCGCCAGCAACAAACTTATGTACCAATGAGCATATCAGCCACGGCTCTGCCTTATTGAGTATGGTGATAAGATCAGCGCCACTTTTTGTGCGGTGAATCTGCTCGCCTACACCCATGAATACATCTTTGATTTGCTGGTCGAGTTCGGTGCGGTCGGTAATCAGCAACACGCGTGAGTTGGTTACATTCTCGCGAATCCATTTCGCCAGCCATACCATGGTCAGGCTTTTGCCCGAGCCCTGCGTATGCCAGATGATTCCGCCCTCGCGCTTACGCACGCGCTCCTGCGCCGCCTTGATGCCGAAATATTGGTTTTGGCGGCAGGTTTTCTTGGTGCCTGCATCAAACACGATGAAATCATGGATTAGTTCCAGAAACCGCTCTTTGCGGCAGATTTGCATGACATGCCGCTCTAGAATATCCGCCTCGTCGCTTACCTCTTTCCAAGTGAGGTAGTATTTCTCAGGCGTTTGGATGGTGCCATAGCGCACGCCCTCGGTGGTGTTCCCCGCCATCACCAGCTGCATGGTTGTGAAAAACCGCTCGATAAAGATAGGCTTCTGATTGTCAAGATTCTGGCGAATGCCCTCCGACACCGATACTACCGAACGCTTCAGCTCCAACACACCCAGCGCGATGCCGTTCACATAAATCACAATATCAGGGCGTTTTTTGTTTTCCTTGCCTTGAACGGTGACTTCTTCAGCAATCGCGAAGTCATTGCCATCAAGGTTTTTCCAATCAATCAACCACACCGTTTCGCTGTGCTCGCCCACCTCCGGCTTTACCTTCACGCCATAGCGCAGCAAGCCATACACCGCTTTGTTGACATCATAGAGGCTGGCTTGCTGGTCGCCAGCGGCGCGGTTGAGTTCATAGAGGGCGCGGTTAATGAGCGTTTCGGAATATCCACGGCGCATGAGGTTCTTGCGTAAGAATTCCTCCTCGATATTTCGATTATCCGGACGGTCGATCCAATTGCCCAGATAGGCATAATCCAGCCGCTTGGTGAATAGCTGCACCACACGATTTTGAGTCACCCGCTCTTTTTCGCCTACTATACTCATATCACCCCTTAAACAGCTTGAAGCTGACCTGATACCGATAAAACTCGATGTTGCTGGCAACGCTGAGGGCGCGGCGCAGGCGCAGATCGTCCTCCAACGCAATAATCACCCCGCGAACGGTTTGACCGTCCTCGGCAAGCTCGTCCTGCACATAGCCCATGTAGCGCTGGATTTGCCCGACCACCACGTCACTGGCGCGGCCTTTTTTCAGCTCTACCACAAGCAGCCCTCTTTTGTCTTTGCTGATGGCGAGAATATCAATCGGTCCCGTATCGCTGGGATATTGCTGACCAACCAGCTCGCCATCCTCGGCATAAATCTCATACTGCCTGCCCAGTTCTGTCTGCGACCAGTTATGCACGAGGAACTCCTCCAAGTGCTTTTCCATCGCAAAAGCGCTGGGGTCTTCGATCTCGCTATTGGTGGCAACAATCTGCGGCAATGCCTTGCCGCCAATCAGCCCATCAATTTCTTCGGCATGTTTGGTGACGTTGCTGACGGTGCCAATCGCACCGGTCGCATATTGCAAGACTTGACTCATGGTATTGCGAGGAATTTTTACCTGTTGCCACTGCACTTTGCGGCGATGTGGGAATGCTTCGCCTTGAGCGAAGTAATAGGGTCCAGTAATTTCGCCAACCCAATACACATTGTTCCCATCGGGGCAGAGTACAATGTCGCCAACTTGGATTTTATGGCAAATGGTGTGCAACATACCGCACGCAAGCGCACCCGCCATTTTTGTTTTATCAGGTCTTTTTTCCAGATAAATCGGGATGAAGTGCTGGTTAAATTGTCGTGCATCATCGTTGAGATATGCGCTTAGGTCAGTCTCGATTCCCCAGCCACCCGAGGCAATATAGCCGCCATCAAAGCATTGCTGCGCCATGTTGCTATTGCGACCGAGCATAATGCGGTAATAGCTGCGGGTCATACGAGCCTCGTTTTTCCGGTGAGTAGTTCTTGCATCATGCCTTGCTTGATGGCGCTGGCCTTCTCGCGTTCAGCTTCGAGCGTGGCGATTTCGGCATCCATATCCGAGAGGATGGTGGCGATGGCGGTTTGTTCTTCTGGTTTAGGCAAAGGAACGATGACTTCCCTCAAATTATTCTTGGAAATGCCGTAAACTTTAAGCCCTGTGGCAATACGATTGATCGCTGTTTTTACCACCAGCATAGATTGAATATATCCTGCGAAGCCTATGGCTATGTAGCCGTTCTTTGGGCGAAGCAAGAAGGTATGCAAACCTGCGATGGCCTTTTGAGTGCCGATGTTCTTTACCTCGATACTTTTTCCAACGCCTTCATAATCCTCGGAAGCATCGGCAACAATTAAATCGCCATCTTTCAAAAACGCGGCATTGCCAATTTTGGCGCTATGGATTGCAGGCACTGCAGCCTTGCTAAAATCAACGAAGTGATTCCACTGGGTATGTATATCGCCGTAGTGAATATATTTCACTTCATCATCTTCTGATAAATCGGCTCGCGAGTTATTCGCTGTCGGCAAGAAATCAAACAATTCGCCGAATGTTTTCGTCTCCCACGCATCGCTGAATCCAGGCAAGCGGGTGTGGCCGGTGAGGAGTTGCTGCATGGTGGCGGTTTTCAGGTCGCGCTTTTTAGAAATCAACGCATCCAGCGACGCCACCCACCCATCCACATCACTCAGCGCCTCCGCAATCGCCTGCTGCTCGGAGAGTTGCGGTACAATAACGGGGAGCTTGCGAAGAGCTGCTATAGGAATTTCTTGTAGGGCAGAACCATTAAGATTTTTCTCAATAACGTTCTTCCCAATATTTGAAGATAGATATTGGGCTAAATAGTGACTTTCAAAAAATCTTGAAGATGAAAGAAGGGCAACGCCTCTTGTTAAATTGGCACCAACGAGCGATTTTCTAATTACAGCAACCGCTCCTATTTTACCTCGTAATGCGATTATTAAATCGCCATCACATAAAAGCGTTCTTTTGTATGCTTGGCTTATTTCATGCGTAGTAGTTATAAGTTGGTCTGGGTCAATATTCCCATCAACCATGTCAACAACGCGAACACATTTTACACCGTTTTGTATTTGCTTCCCTGTTTGCACGATTCCGTAACCAACAGGTCTTGAAGGGTCTATCAGGCTATCTAGCGAAGCAACCTCCCAATCCTCAGGAATCACCCCCAGCTCGGTGCGCTTATAGCCCTTTGGCACGGCAGCACCCTCGGCGGTTGCTCTCTCCGCCGATTTCTGCTCCATTTTCTGCGCCGCGCTCACATTCATCTCTTTAACTATCCATTACAAATCAATCGGTTATTAATCATGTGTAAGAAACGCGAATTTTTTACCATGTGGAAAAAACATGTAAAAGAAAGTGCCATTTCGTACCCATATTGTTGCTGATATGGGTAAAATTCCTGTTTTTTTACCCATATATTTGCCGACCTATCCGCGAAAAACCATTTTCGTACCCATGTCGAAATTCTGTCATTACAGGCCATGAACATTGCTGAGGCACTCCATCAAATCTTGGTTGATGTAATAGCTCTCTCGTCCGATTTTCATTTTCTGCAACAAACCAATCCGCACTAATTCATCGAGATATTTGGTGGCTGTTTTGCGTGTTACCTCCAACGCTTCCTCTACATGGCTGATCTTGGTATAGGGATGGCTGAAAATGAGATTCAGAAAATCCTGCGTGTAGATATTCTTCAACTCCGTACGCATTTTATTTTTATGCTTGAGCATGAGGCGTTTCATCTCTTCGATGAGGCGGATGGTCTGGTATGATGTTGCACGCACGCCTTCGAGCATGAACATTACCCATTCTTCCCATGCGCCTTGATCACGCACTTTTTGCAGCAGGCGATAATATTCAGGTTTGTGCTGGTTGATGTAGCGCGAAAGATAAAGAATAGGTGTGTCGAGCAGGCCTTGCTTTACCAGATAGAGAATATTCAAAATCCTGCCGGTGCGACCATTGCCATCAAAGAATGGGTGAATGCTTTCAAACTGGTGATGAATAATCGCCATCTTCACTAATGCATCCCAATCGCACAGCACATCTTCGTGGATGAAGCGCTCCAGGTTTTGCATGTGTGATTCAATCTGCTGCAGCTCTTGCGGTGGCGTATAGACCACTTCGCCTGTCTGCTGGTTTTTGAGCGCTGTGCCGCCTTGCGAGCGGAAGCCTGCGTCGTTGCCTTCCAGCTCTGCCTGCATGGATTTGATGAGATTGTTGGTTAGCAGGCCGTTATTCTTAACCTGCTGGAAGCCGTTGCGCAGTGCAGACGCATAACGGTGGACTTCTTTAGCTGCGGTGCTCGTATATTGCTGCGCAATGGCATCGCTTTGGTAGAGCTCATCGTTGGTGGTGATAATATTTTCAATCGCCGAGCTGTCTTTTGCTTCCTGCAACGACAAGGTGCTGATGAGAATCGTTTGATTAGGCACGCTGAGTGCCACGCCCTTCAGCTCGGCTAAAGCAGCGCGTGCTTCCTTGGTTTTCTTAAGCACAGCTTTTGTTTCCAGATCTTGCGGCAGCGGCAATGCGGGGATCTGATATGTGCTTTTCAGTGCAGCGCTTCGTTCCTGTGTGGTTTTTATTTCCATGCAAACCCCATCTTTTTCAGGTGTGTTTCTACCTTCTCACGATAGTCTTCAGCGGATTTTTCCAGCTTGGGCAGTGGTGCGGTGTAGCGTTCTTCGAGTTGTTTGATGCGGCTGGCAAGTGCTTGCGTCACGCGCTCCATCTCGCTCATGATGGATTGCTCAAGCGTCACCATCCATTTATCATCTACCACCAGCACTTTCATTTCGGCTTCGGCGAGCGTTTTGTATTTCTCGGCCACTTGTTTTTCCAGCAGCTTGCTGGCGTCTTTCATTTTCTTATTCGCGGTGGCTTCTTTTTCCGTCAGCTCCTCTAGCTTTTGAAGCTGGCGGCGTTCATCTTCCGAATCGACATCGTCTTTGATTGCCTTCAGCCGTGCCTTAATGCTGGCTTTGGTGAGTTTGCCTTTTTCGTTCTTTGCTTCTTCCAGCAATCCATCGTCACCGCCATCCTCTTCTTCGATCTCTTCCATCTGGCGGGCGAACTCTTCGGCTTCGGCCTGATGTGCATCAATGGCTTTTTGTACATCGGCGAAATAACGCGCGACCACCAGATTGGCAGGAATTAAATCCGCATTGGCTATCCAGCCTTCGCTGGCAATGGCGAATACGTCATCTTGCATCACCTCCGCCCAGTAATTCATGAGCTGCTGATACACATCGTATTTATCCAGCAGCGGCACACTACCGAAGCGCGTCAGCAGATCCTCCGATATGGCGTCGATGGTGGCTTTAGGATTGCTGCCGAGCACCAGGGCTTTCAGCACTTTGGTATGTTCAACTTTCCAGGCGGCAAACACCGTGCGTACCTTATCGGCATAGGAGGTGAATTCAGGGTGGTGGAAAATGGTGTGCTTGACTTCCGCCGCTACTACCTTCGGGCTTTGATACCCAGCACGGCCACTTTCGGCAAACAGGGTGGCACGCAACGATGGGAACACCTGCCAGTAATCCGATAGCGCATCGACATCGCGTGTGGGGATGCCGCCTTTCAGGTGGGCAGCGATGTCGTGAATATCCTCAGATTCAGAGCTATCAATATAGCGCGGGATGTTGAGGTTATAATCATTCGCGGGCGAAGCAATTTCCGCCACCGGCACCATGCGCGAATATTTCGCAACCTCGATCTGCTTATTAAATACATCCACGATCTTATGAATATCTTGCGCACGCAGGCGGTTTTTGTTGCCGTCTTTGATGAAACCCTTGCTGGCATCGATCATAAAAATGCCCGTGCGGGCGGCTGCGTTTTCTTTATCGATCACCACGATGCAAGCGGGGATGCCGGTGCCGTAAAATAAGTTGGCTGGCAGGCCGATGATGCCTTTAATGTAGCCGCGTTTCACCAATTCACGGCGGATGGTGGACTCCGCATTGCCACGGAACAGCACGCCATGCGGCAGAATCACCGCGCCCTTGCCGGTGCTTTTTAGGGATTTTATGATGTGCAGTAGGAACGCATAATCACCGTTCTTGGCGGGCGGGATGCCATATTCAAAGCGGGTGAATTCATCCTGCTCGGGGTTAAAGCCCGTGCGCCATGATTTAGTGGAGAATGGTGGGTTGGCCACTACGAAATCAAACGTTTTGAGGCTACCATCCGCATTCTTGTGGGCAGGTGCGGCCAGTGTGCTGTCGCCACCATAAATATCAAGCGCAGCACTTGGGTTATCATGCAGAATCATGTTCATTTTGGCCAGCGCGGTGGTGGCCACGTCCATTTCCTGACCGTAGATCGTCACTCCCTTTGGTGCTTCGTCTGCCGCCTTCAACAGCAACGAGCCAGAGCCGCAGGTCGGATCGTAAATCGTTTGCGTTTGGCTGGAGGATTGATTGATGCCCACCACCTTAGCCATAATGCGCGATACTTCGGATGGAGTGTAAAACTGCCCCTTGCTTTTACCGGATTCGGTAGCGAAATGGCGCATGAGATATTCATAGGCATCGCCTAGCAGGTCATCGCCATCGGCGCGGTTGCGGCTGAAATTCAGCGAAGGCGATTCAAAAATGGCGATGAGCTTTGATAAGCGCTCAACCATCGCTTGGCCTTTACCAAGTTTTTCTTCGTCGTTGAAATCCGTATTGTCGATGACGCCTTTTAGATCATTCGCTTCTGCCAGCGTGCTGATAATTTTATTGATTCTCTCACCAATTTCCTTGTTGCCTTTGAGCGCAGACATATCGGCAAAACTGCCGCCTGCAGGCACCGCAATAATTGCATCACGCTTTCCTGCATATTTGTCAGAAACATATTTTACGAACAGGAGGGTGAGTACATAGTCTTTGTATTGCGAGGCATCCATGCCGCCGCGCAGTTCATCGCAGCTTTTCCAGATTGAGCTATAGAGTTCGGATTTCTTGATGGCCATGCTGCTACCTTTTCCCCTTGCTTACGTTCTGCCTGCTGCTTTGCTTTATCCAGGCATCAATCTCACTTTTACGAAAGCGCCATTGACCGCCAACCTTAAAGCCTGGAATATCGCCGCGTGCCGCCACCGCATAGGCAGTTTTTAGCTTTAATTTCAGGTAATCAGCCACTTCTTCCATCGTCATGATGTCCGAGCTCATTGCACAAATCTCCTAAAAATTGTGCTTCGAAAATACAGGAACCGACAGATATAACAAGAAGATGTTTAGAGTTATTTCCGTTTTGGAAATAACTGGTTTTGTATCAGTTTAAGACGTTTCGGAATGTGAGTGCTGCATAGCGTCTTATGTCTATTATCTTGGACACTAAGGGCTCTAATGTACAAGATAATAGACATTAGGCGATCACATCGAGGATGTTTTACCTCAATCATCCACAAATCCCTGTGCGGTGAATTTATAGAGCACCTTGGCGTTGGGGTTGGATTTCAGCGGCGTATCCATTTTGTAATCGACGGTGGGGTCGATGTGGTCGGCGTACTGTGCTACCCAGTCCAGCCACTCGGCCTGCTCGGGTGCGGTGGCATTGGGGAGTTGGCGCATCGCTTCCAGATAATGACGGGTGCGGCGGGCGATTTCCATATCGCGTAACGCAATCTTTAAGCGGCGCACACGTTGGCGCTCGGTCATCATATCTGGCTTTTGCACGCGGCGTTTATCGTTAGCTTTTGCAAGCTGCTTGGCATCACGATCCACCGTGATTTCGGTGGGTATGTCAGCAGGTGCTGGGCGTAGGATAGGCTTGGTAGTGGGCTGGCCATAGGAGCGTTTCGCCCAGTAGCCACGCGGTGGGCGCGGAATTTTCATCTTGGTGCAGATTTTGGCGAGGCCGACATCGGACAGGCCGTATTGTTTCGCCAGCTGGAGGATGGGCACCGACCAGATTTCATCGTAGAGTTGTTCACGTTGGAATGTAATCGTTTTTGCAATTTCTCGCTTCATCCTTCATTGGATAAAACACTGGCAGCTGGGGTCAACCCTCTTTTTTGCAGGCAAACGCCACCCGTATTTCACGCATCACGCACTAACCGCGCACATGCGCCGCATCCTTTAACTCGAACCGCAAGCTTGGCATTCAAACCAACTGTCCCGCAAGTGGCTCTATGGGACACTGGTGGGACACTCGGGCGCAAATAGTCACAAATTTTGACAATCGCGCACAAAAGGCATAATCTAAAAATATGACGGTGAGTGTGTCGCGGTGTTTTGTAACCAGCTGTAATAAATGGTGAAAAAGCGCCTTGAAAACTGCCGAGGTGGCAACGCCTCCGTGAGTTCGAATCTCACCTCTTCCGCCATCACCCAGTTCGAATGC
>RFOF01000037.1 GCA_009926845.1 Alphaproteobacteria bacterium | reverse complement strand
GTGGGTACCAACAAAGCCGTCACCGTCTCTGGATACACCATCGACAACACGAACTATAACCTCATCCAGCCTGCAGGACTTGTCGCTAATATTACCGCGAAGGAATTAACCGCTTCCCTCATCGGCGCCATCACCAAAATCTATAACGGCAACACCGACGCAACGCTTACTTCTGCTAACTACAGCCTGTCGGGTGTTATTTCTGGTGATACTGTTGATATTAACAAGCCAACTTCGGGCGCATATAATAATAAAAACGTCGGCAGCAGCAAAAACGTCACCGTTACGGGGCTTGGGCTTTCCGGTGGCGACATGGGCAACTATACGCTTGCTGCGAGCACCATCAGCGGTGCTATTGGCGAAGTGACCGCCAAAGACCTCGCCATCACCGCCAATGACAAAACCAAAACCTATGGCGATGCCAACCCGACATTTGATCTAGCCTTCAGCGGCCTTGCCAGCGGCGATACAGACGCCGTGTTCACTGGCTATACGATCGGCTCTGCTGGTGTAAACGCTGGAACCCACGCTATTACTTTGGCAGGCGGTTCGGCTAGCAATTATAACATCACCCGCCAAAATGGAACACTCAGCATAACACAGGCTCCACTCTCCATCACCGCCAACAGCGATACACGCTTAGTGGGCCGAGATAATCCTGTTTTTACAGCTAGTTACGGCGGGTTCGTCAATGGCGAGAATGCCGGCGTATTGCTCACGCCACTCAGCCTTACTACCAATGCCACACAAGCCTCTGCTGGAGGCGCTTATGCAATCACGCCCAGCGGCGCCACCGCTCTAAATTACACTATTACATTCCATGATGGCGTGCTCGAGGTCATCACCATGCCTGACACCGTTAATCAGGTGAGCCAGGCCACGCCACCTACTGGATTTAGCCATGCTATCTCTACTCCACCCGTTCTTGTGTCTCGGGATAATTTTATTTTTCTGACACAGCAAGCGCCGTCTATCTTTATTGCGTCCCCGCCCCAACAGACGCAAATTGTAATGAATCAGACCAATACACCCTCATCTTCCCCTAATACGCAGGTGTCAACCTATGTTTCTGATGGTGGTTTCAATGCGGATGAAAGCCAATCTTTGGAACCACGAAAGCTCTCAGATGCAGAACCATCCAGCAATGGCCCCCCCTCCGAGAATACCTCATCACCCTGGCTTTTGGAAATAAATCCACAGCTCGCCAAACAGATAGGCATTCACTCTCATATCCCATTGATGTTTTAGATATTATGACAGTTTTGTGGCGGCGGCGGGCTCATTGTCACACAAACTTCACTTTTGTCCGGAGGAGAAAGGGGCTATTCTGTGGGTATGAAAGTTCCATCGAAGAATCCAAACTCCCCTGAGTTCTCTATAGCGGAGCAAGCAGCTGAGAGAAATACATTAGAATCTGCGCCTATTGCTTTGCCCAAAGGCGTAGTTGAGGCGGTTGGAAATCGGCCGTATTCGGGAGCTGCCCTAACGAAAGAGTCAGTTGCAGAGCTACAAAATCAACATGTTATTTACGATCAGCAAAGAGAGCCTGAGCAGCGGGGGATACGCACGGTTGTGACGAGTGTAACCAATGCTTTGCAAGAGATGCTTGGCTTAAAAGATCCTTCAACGCCAACAGCGTATAAGGGGGTTCTAAATGGTGAAACATCTGCCGCAGTGGAAAATGAGAAGCCCAGTGTATCTGTAGCAGAAGCAGCTGGTGGTATTTCATTGAAAGGCGTTTTGTATGCGGTTGCCTCTGTTGGGGCTGACAACAAATCTCCTTCCTTTGGTGGAATAGCAAAAGCGGATGAACCCGCTATTCCTACACCAGCCGCCACCGCTCACGAGATTTAACCTAAGCCACCTTCTCATTAGTCAAATGCAAGAACACATCTTCGAGGCTGGCTTCGCGGGTGGTGAGGTCGCCGATTAAAACGCCCGCGTCACGCACGCTGTCTAAAATTTCCTGCAGTGATGTTTTGCTTGGCTGATAGCTCAGCACCAGCTTGTACTGATCCATTTGCGCCGACCAGCGCCCGAGCGCCTCAGGCGGTGCGCTAAGCGTCGTTTGCGGGGTGATGACGAGCTGCTTGCTGTCAAAGCTGCGCATCAAATTGTCTTTGCTGTCGCGCGCCACCACTTGCCCATGGTTGATAACCGCAATGGTGTCGCACAGCTCTTCAGCCTCTTCCAGATAATGCGTGGTCAGCAGCACCGTGGTTCCGTTTTTATTCAGCATTTTCACATAGTCCCACAGCTGCGTGCGCAGCTCGACGTCTACGCCTGCGGTCGGTTCATCCAGAATCAACACCGCAGGGCTGTGCACCAGTGCTTTGGCCACCAGCAGGCGGCGGCGCATCCCGCCCGACAGGCGGCGCGAATGCACATCGGCCTTGTCGCTCAGCCCCATCGCGTCGATGATCTCCTGCGTGCGTCTCTGAGCCTTTGGCACGCCATAATAACCCGCGTGGATGTCCAGCGCCTCGCGCACGGTAAAGAACGTGTCTAGGATGAGTTCCTGTGGCACCACGCCGAGGGCGAGGCGCGCCCTGCGCATGTCTTTTTCAATGTCGTAACCACAGATGCTAACACTTCCGCTCGTGCGCAAAACCAGCCCCGCCATGATGTTTATCATGGTGGATTTGCCCGCGCCGTTGGGGCCCAGCAGGCCAAAAAATGAGCCGCGCGGGATGTCGAGGTCGATGCCTTTTAGCGCAATTTTCTGTACGCCTTTTTTATCGACGTAGGTTTTGTGGAGCTGGCGGATTTCAATAGCATTAGTCATAGATCTTACGCGTTTGCCCATCGTCATAAGGGTTTTTGTTTTTGCGCACGGCCACGCGAATGGGCGTTCCCGGCATACGGAAATCCACACGCATACGGTTGACCAGATAGCGCAGATAATGTTCGGGCACTTCGTCGGTGTTGGAGAATAAAATAAACGAAGGCGGGCGCGCCGATTTTTGCGTCATGTATTTGATTTTGATGCGGCGGCCAGACACCAGCGGTGGCGCGTGTTCGTCCATCACCTGTTCGAGCCAGCGGTTAAGCTCGCCGGTTCCCAGTTTTTTGTTCCACACCTGATACATGCGGAAACATTCTTTTATCATCTTGGGAATGCCTTCGCCTTTTTTGGCGGAAATCGTGACCAGCGGAATGCCCTTCATCTGCGGCAGCTGAACCTCTAAGCGCTCTTGAATCGCCTTCAGATATTTAGGTTTATCGGGCACCGTGTCCCATTTGTTGACCGCCACCACCATCGCGCGGCCTTCGGTTTCAATCATCGCGGCAATGGTGTTGTCCTGCTTCTCTAAGGGCTGGTTGGCGTCGATAACGAGGATAACGACGTGTGCATATTGAATGGCGTGCAGCGTGTCGCCAACGGCGAGTTTTTCGACCTTTTCGCTGACATTGGCTTTTTTGCGCATACCCGCCGTGTCGATGAGTTTCAGCGGCTTTCCCTCGAACTGATAATCGATGGCAATGGAGTCACGCGTGATGCCCGCTTCGGGGCCGGTTAGCACGCGCTCTTCGCCGAGGATGCGGTTGAGCAGGGTGGATTTTCCGACATTTGGGCGGCCAATGATGGCAATTTGCATCGGCGGTGGGGGGGTGTCGTCTTCAACTTCTTCGGCAAATGGGTCTTCCTCTTCTTTGGAAAACCGCTCAAGTGCGGCGTAGAGCTCCAACATTCCCAGCCCATGCTCGGCGGAAATGGCTACCGGTTCGCCAAGTCCCAGCTTGAATGAATCGCCAATGGCGGTGCTGGCGGCTTTGCCCTCGGCTTTGTTGATGACCACGATCACCGGTTTTTTCGAGCGGCGCATGAGGCTGGCAAAATGTTCGTCCTCACGCGTTATGCCTGCCTTGGCGTCGACCAGCATGAGGCTCACATCCGCCATTTTCATCGCCAGCTGCGATTGCTCGGTCATGCGCGCGGCAAGCGAGCCTTCCTCCGCGTCTTCAAGCCCTGCGGTGTCGACAATGGTGAATCGCAGCCCCATCAGATCTGCCGCGCCCTCTCTGCGGTCACGCGTCACCCCCGGCTGGTCATCGACCAGCGCAGATTTGCGGCCCGTAAGGCGGTTAAACAGCGTTGACTTGCCCACATTCGGACGGCCAACAATAGCGACGGTAAAGGTCATTTTTTTCCTTACTCAAACGAGTAGAGCGTTGCGTTTTTGCTCACCAGATAGATGCGGCCACCGGCGACGACGGGTGCAGTTTCAATTTCGCTTGGGATGTCGCGGGTTTCAGCAATGGTGCCATCGGCGGCGTTTACCAGCGCCATCTGCCCAACATTATTCACCAGCACTAATTTGCCGCTCACCAGCACTGGCCCACGCCAGGTGATGGGGTCGAGCTTGCGGTCCATATCCTGATAGCCCTCAAGACGGGTGGACCAGCGCACGCGGCCATCATATTTCATCATGCACACCAGCGTGTTGTCGGTAGTGAGCAAAAATACATAGTCGCCGGAAACCCAAGGCGTATTGTTCGAAGCAATCGGTTTGCTCCAGAGCGGTTGCCCCTGGTCAACGCTGAGCACCGAGAAGCCGCCACCATTGCTAACCGCAAACACCACCTGCCCATCGATGACAGGGTCACCGCCAATGCCAGTGAAGATGTCGCTGGCGCTGGTGCGTTTATTTTGGGCGATAGAAGCCGTCCAGAGTTCATGGCCATCGCCGCTGGCAAGCATATATACTTCGCCTGATGCGTAGGGAACGATGACTGCGCCAGTGACAACGGCAGGGGAGATGGAGTTCATTACGCCAGCTGTTTCGCTGATGCCGCGCTGGTTCCACAGCACGTTGCCATTGTTAGTGTCGAGCGCATAGACAGCGCTATCGATGGTGATGGCATAGAGCCTGCCTTCGTCAATGCGCGGGGCAGAGCGCAGCGGTGTTTTGACCGACATATGCCAGAGTTCTTTGCCGCTGCTTGCGTCAAATGCGGCGATGCGCCCACGGCCAGAGGTGGCGTAGAGCTTGCCGTTATCGTAGGCAAGGCCGCCACCGACATTGTCTTGTTCCACGTCTTCATACACGCCTTCGGACAGCCATCTTTGTGTACTGAGATTTGCCGCATCATGCGCCGATATTTTACCTTCTGCATCCATGGCAAACACCATGTCACCGCCAACGACAGGGCGAGGTAGCAGCGTGTGTTCGAATGATTGCCCATCACCGGCGCTGGTGCTTTGTTCTTTTTCAAATGTTCCGCTGGCGGCAATGTTGGAGGTGCCAGCAGTAAAGACACCGGTATGCTGCGCCCAGCTGTCATTGCTGGTGGGAACGGGTAGTGAAACCACAACGGCTTTTGCTGCCTCGTCTGGTTTTAGGTCAGCGCCAACAGGAAGCGCCGCCAAGCGGTCGCCGGGAAGTTTTTTAATTTCTTTGGTGCTGCCACCCATCCATGACGGTATGTGGCTGCAAGAAGACAGGCTTACGGAAAGAGCCAGCGTTATAGCCAAGATTTTAAATGATCTATTCATTGGTTTTACCTGTAGCAAGGAGGGTTTCCGGTGCGAGATGTTGCAGCACTTCCTGCAGGCGAGCACGCTGCGGGGCAGGGCTGGTTTCATCGTGATAGAGCGATGCTAAAATAGCCACCGCTTCGGGCTTTTTATTTTGCTCTAGCAGTTGCCATGCGCGGCGTTCTTCCAGCTGGCGGAAGAATGGCGAATGCTTGTCGCCACTGACCACGGGCGCAGCGCCTGTATCGGTGTAAAGTTTGGCAAGCTGGCCATAGGCATCGGATTTTTCTGCAAGCTTTTGATAGGTCGCCGCAGCGCCCGCATCATCGCCAGCGCTTTTTTGTAAAGCGGCTTTTTTGAGCATGGCAAGACCGTAATACGACGAGCCTTCGTCTTGGGTCAGCGTGTCGAGCGAGGTCATCGCCGCCTTGTCATCGCCCTTTTGCGCGCTTTCAATGGCGGCAAGAAATGCATCTGTACGCTCCATGGCGATGCTTTCGTGGCGATGCTCCAGCACTTGATATCCGATGGTGATCAGAACAATGCCGCCGCTGATACCAATCAGTGTTTTACCAATTTTTTTCCACAGCTTGTCGAGGCGTTCTTGCTTTAAATCGTCTTCGAGTTCTTTGAATAATTCGCTCATATCATTCCCACTCAATGGTGCCCGGGGGCTTGCTGGTGATGTCATAGACCATGCGGTTGATGCCGCGCACTTCGCCCACGATGCGGTTTGAAACGCGGCTCAGGAACGTGTGGTCGAAGTGATAATAGTCGGCGGTCATGCCATCGGTGGAGGTCACCGCGCGCAGGGCGCACACATACTCATAGGTGCGGGCATCGCCCATCACGCCGACCGAGCGCACGGGAAGCAGCACGGCAAACGCCTGCCAGATTTCTTTGTACAGTCCTGAGTTGCGAATTTCTTCGATGTAAATCGCATCGGCTTTTTGCAGAATTTCAATTTTTTCCTGTGTAATTTCACCGGGGATGCGGATAGCAAGGCCGGGGCCGGGGAAGGGGTGACGCCCCACCATCGTATCGGGCATGCCAAGTTCGCGGCCAAGTTCGCGCACTTCATCTTTGAATAGCTCACGCAACGGCTCCACCAGCGCCATTTTCATGCGCTCGGGCAGGCCGCCGACATTGTGGTGCGATTTGATGGTGACGCTCGGCGTTCCCGAGGTGAACGAGATGGATTCGATAACGTCAGGATAGAGCGTTCCCTGCGCGAGGAATTGTATATCTTGGGGGGCCGCGCCGCCCACTTCTTCGACTTCTTTTTCAAAAATCTCGATGAAGGTTTCGCCGATAATTTTGCGTTTTCGTTCCGGATCCGAAACGCCCGCCAATCTTCCTAGGAAAATGGCGCTGGCATCAACATGGATAAGCGGCATATGGAAATGGTCTTTGAACAGCTTTTCTACCTGCTCTGGCTCGCCCATGCGCAGCAGGCCCGTGTTGATGAAAATGCAGATGACCTGATCGCCGAGCGCTTCGTGCAGCAGCCCCGCCACCACCGAGGAATCCACGCCGCCGGACACTGCGCACAGCACTTTTTTGTCGCCCACTTGTGCTCGAATTTTATCCATCATGCTCTGCTTGAAGCCCGCCATCGTCCAGTCGCCTTTGCAGCCGGCGATTTTATGCGTGAAGTTTTTGAGCAGCTGGCCACCCTCGGGTGTGTGCACCACTTCAGGGTGGAACTGCACGCCGTAATATTTTTTCTCTTCATTGGCAATGGCCGCATAGGGCGCAGACGGCGTTTTGGCGATGACCTTAAAGCCGTCGGGAAGGGCGGTCACGCGGTCGCCGTGGCTCATCCACACCTGACGCTGCTCGCCCTTTTTCCACACACCGTCGAATAGTGCGGAATCTTCAGCGATTTCAACATTGGCGCGGCCAAATTCGCGGTGGGTGGATGGCTCTACTTTGCCGCCAAGCTGTTGGCAAATGAGCTGTTCGCCATAGCAAATGCCAAGCACGGGCACGCCGAGTTTCCACACCACGTCGCTGGCCTTGGGCGAAAAGGATTCATGCACCGAGGCTGGGCCACCCGATAAAATAATGGCTTTGGCGCCAAAGGCTTCAATTTCTGCATCGGAAATGTTGAAGGGGCGAATCTCGGAATACACGCCGTTTTCACGCACGCGGCGCGCAATCAGCTGCGTCACCTGCGAGCCAAAATCAAGAATAAGGATACGTTCACTGCTATTGGTCATTCGTTATTTTTCACCTGCACTATATGTTCGAAGAGTAAGAGTTACACTGCGCTGAGGGCGCGGCTTATCGGAGCTGAGTTTGACGGCGGCCAGATGCGAGCGACCTTTTTGGCGCAGCACCTCGATATTTTCATCGGCCACACCGCGCACGATGAGCGCGCGACGAATCGCTTCCATGCGCTCTAGCGCCAGCCCCCGCGCCACGGTGCCATCGGCGAATTCTTCCACATGGCCATCAAGCTGCACCCCATAGCGGCGATAGGATTTTGTGCGCTCGGCAATTTCATCCAGAATTTTTCCGCCGCGCGACGTCACCTCGGCGCTCTTCATCGCAAAGCTCACCATGTGGTGGGTTTCTTTGCCAGTGGAGAAGCTGTCGGCTTGGTCTTGCAATTCGATGAGCGAGGAGGAAAATTCATCGGCGCAGGGGGCGAGTTCTTGGTTGCTGTGCGAAATAAGTTGGCGCTGCCAGCAATCAAACAACATCTGTGTGCGTGCCAGTTTGCGCGGGGTCACATCTTTCATATCCTCGGTTTGCAGCGCCAGAAGCGAGCGGCGAGCGGAAGTTAGCGACTGCGTGTCTGCGGGGTTCAAATCTTTTTTGATATCATCGGGCAGCACGGCTTTTCCCGCCAGCGCATCCAGCCCCTTGCCAGCAAAATAATCTCCCACAGAGGAATGCCCAAGCTCACGCTCAGACTCACCATAAGAGAGATATTCAGCGGCCAGCGCGCTTGAATAGTCCTCTGCGTTTGGGTTGGCTTCCTTGAGTTTTTTGACATTATCACTGCAAGCCACCAAAATAGGCAACAACAGTGCGGCATACAAAAGGGTGTGGATGTTCATAGCGGGACTCACAAAGATATTTCCGCCTAAAATAACTATTTTTGGGCTGTTGTATAGGTGGTTTTGCGTTTGGGGTTGCGTTTAACCATTTTTATCCGTATATAGGCGCAAACTTTAAACCCAATAAGGATAAAAGCAATGGCTGTTCAACGCACGTTTTCTATCATCAAACCCGACGCCACCGAGCGCAACCTCACCGGCAAGATCAACGCGATCTTCGAAGAAAATGGCCTGCGCATCGTGGCGCAAAAGCGCGTTCGCCTTTCCCGCCTGCAAGCGAGCCAATTCTACGGCGCACACAAAGAGCGCTCCTTCTTCGGCGAACTGGTGGAATATATGGTGTCCGGCCCAGTCATCGTTCAGGTTTTAGAAGGCGAAAACGCCATTGCCAAAAACCGTGAACTGATGGGTGCAACCAACCCAGAAAACGCAGCCGAAGGCACCATCCGCAAGCTGTTCGCTGAAGGCATCGAGCGCAACAGCGTTCACGGTTCTGACAGCCCAGAAGCTGCCGCAGCTGAAATCAGCTTCTTCTTCTCCGGCATTGAACTGGTTGGGTAAGAACGATTTCATGTAGACAAGCCTGAAGGCTTCTCTTATAAACCATCTTCTTTTGGCATCGCCTGTGCCCCGATAGCTCAGTTGGTAGAGCAAGGGATTGAAAATCCCTGTGTCGCTGGTTCGATTCCGGCTCGGGGCACCATTTGCAAGTGAGATATTCTATGGTTTTATACGATTTATGTTTAACTTGCAGGGTTTTGATGTAAATCTAAAGAGAAGCGGCAGTCTCTCTGCTCTAAATGGCAAAGAAACCCCTTGAATCGGGCGCAAAAATGGCTAAAAAGGAGCCTCTCTTAGAGGATTTTGCCGTGACCCTGCCATTTCAACAGATGATTTTGAACCTGCACCAGTTCTGGGCGAAGCAGGGCTGCGTCATTTTGCAGCCATATGACATGGAAGTGGGCGCAGGAACTTTTCACCCAGCTACTGTTTTGCGTGCGCTCGGCCCGAAGGATTGGAAATGCGCTTATGTGCAGCCTAGCCGCCGCCCGAAAGACGGACGCTATGGCGAAAACCCGAACCGCCTGCAGCATTATTATCAGTATCAGGTTATCCTCAAGCCCTCGCCCGACAACATTCAGGAGCTCTATCTCGAAAGCCTGAAAATGCTCGGCATCGACCCGATGAAACACGACATTCGCTTCGTCGAGGACGATTGGGAGTCGCCCACACTCGGCGCGTGGGGCCTTGGCTGGGAAGTCTGGTGCGACGGCATGGAAGTGACGCAATTTACCTATTTCCAACAAGTCGGCGGTATCGAGTGCAAACCCGTTTCCGGCGAGATTACCTACGGGCTTGAGCGCCTCGCCATGTATATTCAGGGCAAGGAAAATGTGTACGACCTCGACTTCAACGGCGCAGGCGTGACCTATGGCGACGTGTTCCTGCAAAATGAAAAAGAATTTTCCGCGTATAATCTGGAATATGCTGACACCGAGCAACTGCTCCGCCAGTTTGAAGATGCGGAAAAAGAATGCGGCGCGCTTCTGGCACATAATCTGCCGCTGCCCGCTTATGATCAATGCATCAAAGCCTCGCACCGCTTCAACCTGCTAGATGCGCGCGGTGTGATTTCGGTAACGGAACGAGCGGCCTATATCGGGCGTGTGCGTGCGCTCGCCAAAGCCTGCTGTGAATCTTATGTCGCCAAGGAGAATGCGTAATGTTGCTTTCGATGATGTATGCCAAAATTCACCGCGCGGTGGTAACCCACAGTGAACTTAGCTATAATGGCTCGATGGGTATTGATCGCGATTTGCTCGATGCGTGCGACCTGCTTCCCGGCCAGCGCATCGACGTACTCAACGTCAACACCGGCGCGCGTTTTAGCACCTACATCATCGAAGAGCCGCGCGGCAGCAAACATTTCGGCATCTATGGCGCGGCGGCGCATCTGGCTAAAGTCGGTGAGATCGTCATCGTCATCGCCTACGCGCAAATGACGCCCGAAGAAGCCAAAGCCCACAAGTCCAAAGTGCTTATCATGGACAAAGACAACAACGTTGTAGAAACGATGAAACAAGATGGATAATTTTTCATTCGTCATCCCCGCGAAGGCGGGGATCCATTCGCGAATAGACTCCCGCCTACGCGGGAGTGACGGAGTATATCATGGCTGATTTACTTCTAGAGTTATTTTCCGAAGAAATTCCCGCGCGGATGCAGGCCGAGGCGATAGACGCGCTTGAAGATAAGCTCATAAATGAACTTAGCAAAGCTGGCTACGGTATGGGTGATGGAGTGGAGCCCCTTTACAGCTTCACATTTTCTACTCCACGTCGCCTGGGCGTCATTATTAAACACCTCCCTGCACAACAAGCAGATGTCACCACTGAGCTCAAAGGCCCGAAGGTGGATGCGCCAGAGGCGGCGCTCGCGGGTTTCCTGAAAAAAACCGGCCTTGCCAAAGAACAGCTGGAAGTAAAAGACAGCGTGTATTACGCGACGACACACCAAAAAGGCAAACCCACGGCAGAAGTGCTCAAGGCCATTATTGAAGAAATTCTTGCCAATTTCCCATGGCCAAAATCCATGCGCTGGGGCAGCCGCGACGAAAGCTGGGTGCGCCCGCTGCAGTGCATTTTGTGCCTGTTTGATGGCAAAATCGTGCCTGTGGAATTTGCCGGTGTGAAGGCGTCAAACACCACGCGCGGCCACCGCTTCCTCGCGGCGCAAGAAATTATCATTTCGGATGTGGGCGCATATGAATCCGCATTAAAAAATGCAAAAGTCATTGCCAGCCGCGACGCGCGCAAACAAGAAATCTTAGAGCGGGCAAATGCGGCGGCATCCGCTCTTGGACTTGCCCTGCGCAAGGATGATGGGCTCATTGAAGAAGTGACTGGCCTTGTGGAATGGCCGCAGATTTTGGTTGGCACCATCGACGCGAAATTCATGGATCTGCCGCCGGAAGTGCTGACCATGGTGATGCGCAGCCACCAAAAATACATCGCGCTGCAAAAGCCCGATGGCACGCTGTCTGACAAGTTCATCATCGTCTCGAACATGATTGCAGAAGATGGCGGCAAAGCCATCATCGCGGGCAACGAGCGCGTGCTTCGCGCCCGCTTTGCCGATGCGCGTTTCTTCTGGGACACCGACCGCAAAAAATCGCTCGCCGATTGGGCGCAGGGTTTGGAAACCGTGACCTATCATGCGAAACTCGGCACCGTCGGCGCCAAGTCGGGTAGAATTAAGAATCTAGCATTAATGATACTCGATCTGACCAAAAACTTTGGTCAAGGCGAAGCGGTAGCATATAAAAAACTGGTGATTCAATCTGCGGGCCTCGCAAAAGCTGACCTCGTCACCGGCATGGTGGGTGAATTTGCCGAGCTGCAGGGCATCATGGGGCGTTATTATGCGCTGGGGCAGAAAGAATCCGCCGCCGTGGCCGACGCCATTCGCGACCACTACAAGCCACAAGGCCCAACCGACAATGTTCCGACGGAAGCCACCGCCATCTGCGTGGCGCTCGCCGATAAGCTCGACACGCTGATTTCCATGTTCGCCATCGGCGAAAAACCGACTGGCAGCAAAGACCCGTTTGCGCTGCGCCGCGCCGCACTCGGCGTTATACGTATTGTGCTGGAAAACAACATCCGCTTGCCGCTGCTGCCGCTACTGGCCGAAGTGCCGACCCGACAGATAGCCCTGCTCGCCGCGCAGGAAAAGTTGGAAAAACAGACCGAGGCAGAGCTGAAAAGCCCGCACAAAGTGGGCAAATATCTGACCGTGAGCGAAACCGCCACGCAGGATATCCCCGAAGGCACTGCGCAAAAAGTGGCGGCTGAACTGCTGGCCTTCTTCCACGACCGCCTCATTGTTCAACTCAAAGATTCTGGCATCCGCCACGACGTCATCAAAGCTGTTATCGCTGATAATGATGATGATCTCGTGCGCATCGTCGCACGAGCAAAAGCGCTGCAGGATTTCCTCTCTACCGAAGATGGCAAAAACCTGTTGGCTGGCTATAAACGCGCTGCCAACATTCTGGCGATTGAAGAGAAGAAGGATAAGTGCGTGTATGGCATGAGTGAATTAAATCCTGAAGTGCTGCAGGCAAAAGAGGAAAAAGAATTATTCGCATTGCTCACAAGCAGCGCAGATAGGTTGTGGGGACAGCGGGCTAACGAACTTTTTATAGAGATGATGAAAGAGCTAGCAACTTTACGCGCTAATATTGACCTATTCTTTGATAATATTATGGTTAACTGTGAAGATAAAAATTTGCGTATTGAGCGATTAAGATTATTGGCACGTGTTCGTGATTGGATGAATACGGTGGCAGATTTTAGTAAGATTGAAGGATAAACAATGTCATCCCGGCGTAGGCCGGGATCCACGTGGATGCCAGCCTGCGCTGGCATGACGAATTTGGAGATGGGATTATGGCACAAACAAGCGCACAGGTGAAAACGAACATGGCTGAAAAACTGGTCTATAATTTTGGTGATGGCAGCGCTGAGGGCAAAGCCGACATGAAAAACCTGCTCGGCGGCAAGGGCGCGAATCTCGCCGAGATGTGCTCGCTGGGGCTGCCTGTTCCTCCCGGATTTACCATCACCACCGAGGTTTGCGTTGGCTATTATGCCAATGGAAAAAAACTCGCACCATCGCTTGACGAACAGGTGAAAGACGCGCTGGCGCAAATTGAAAAAAAGGTCGGCGCGAAATTTGGCGATGGCGAAAACCCGCTGCTGCTCTCGGTTCGCTCGGGTGCGCGCGCTTCGATGCCTGGCATGATGGATACGGTTTTGAACCTAGGTTTGAACGACGTCACCGCGCAGGCACTGGCGAAAAAAACAGGTAATGAACGCTTCGCCTATGACAGCTATCGCCGCTTCATCCAGATGTATTCGGATGTGGTTTTAGAGGTAGATCACTATGCGTTTGAAGAAATTCTTGAGCAGAAAAAACAAGACCGAGGTGTCGAGCTCGACACCGAGCTGTCCGCCGCCGACCTCAAAACACTGGTCACCCAGTACAAGGAAAAAGTGGCCGAAGAACTGGGCAAGCCCTTCCCTGAATCCGTGCATGACCAGCTCTGGGGCGCGGTGATGGCCGGGCCGGCGGCCGGCAGCTCCGCGCCGCCGTCGAGCGCCAGCGC
>RFOF01000036.1 GCA_009926845.1 Alphaproteobacteria bacterium | reverse complement strand
GAAATTTTGGAGCGCATTAATCAAAAAACAGAAGAACATTTTGCTGCCAAGCTCGCGCAATATGGCGACCAGCTGTTCAAAATGGGCGAAAAGCGCATCCTGCTGCAAACGCTCGACCAGCTATGGAAAGACCATCTGCTTTCGCTCGATCATTTGCGTCAGGGCATCCATCTGCGCGGCTATGGTCAGCGCGACCCGCTGAACGAATACAAGCAGGAAGCCTTCGCGCTGTTCGAAGCCATGCTCTCGCAGCTACGCGAGATGGTTATCAGCCGTCTGTCGCATCTGGAAATTCATGTGGAAACGCCGACGGGTCTCAAGCCCCTCACACCTCAGCGCACGATGGTCGAAAGCCATGGCGACGAGCCAGTGAAGAAATCCAGCAGCTCACCCTTTGCCAACCTGAAAATGGGGCGCAACGAGCCATGCCCATGTGGTTCTGGCAAAAAATACAAACACTGCCACGGTGCGTTGGGGTAATTAGGCCTTATATTCGGTTTGCGTTATAAAAACGACTATGGGGATCAAGGCTGAACGCCTTGGTTCCAGCTGTCATTCCTGCTTACGCAGGAATAACAGCTAAGGAGCAAGAATATATTAAGCAGCTGCGGTTGTGCTGCGGCGTGGGCCTTTGTTACCGAAGCGACGTGGTTTAGCTGCGCCGCCGGTGCCGCCAGCGTTGCCTTCGCGGCGATATTTGCTGCCGCCATTGCCACCATTGCCACCGCCATTACCGCCGCGTGGGCCGCTGCGACCACCGCGACCGCCACCGTTTCCGGTGCCACCTGGCAGATGCGCCGGTGCTTCACCTGGGTTCAGCAGGCGATGGATCGCGCGCCATTTCAGGCCATCATCCGGCGAGATGAGGTTGAGCGCTGCGCCTTCTGCGCCGTTACGAGCCGTGCGGCCGATGCGATGGATGTAATCTTCTGGGCATTGTGGCAGGTCGAAATTGATGACGTGCTCGATGTGCGGAATGTCGAGGCCGCGCGCCGCGATGTCGGTTGCAACCAAGATGCGGAACTTGCTGTCGCGGTAGCCTTGAATCACCTTTTCGCGCTTGCGCTGATGCAGGTCGCCATGGATGGTGTCAGCCGATTGGCCAGCCTTATTCAGACGATCAGAGAGCCTGTCTGCGCCACGTTTGGTCTTCACGAAAATGATGACCGAGCCGGTGCGGGTTGCGAGTTGGCCAAGCAGCGTGTTGTATTTTTCTGCTTCTGACACGTGCAGGATTTCCTGCTGGATTTTTGGTGCGGCTTTAGCCACGTTATCCACCGAAACACGCTCAGGATTGTTGAGGTATTTTTGCGTCATTTTCGCAATTTCCGGCGGAATGGTCGCCGAGAAAAGCAGTGTCTGGCGCACAGGCGGCAGGAATTTTACGATCTTTTCGATCTGAATGCCAAAGCCCATGTCGAGCATGCGGTCAGTTTCATCAAGAACGAGGAAGTTAGTGTCGTGCAGCATGAGCGTGCCACGAGCCAGATGGTCGTTGATGCGGCCCGGCGTGCCAACGATAATCCGTGGGCGCATACGCAGTTCGGCCATTTGCTTGCCCATTGAATCGCCACCGATGAGGAGAGCCGCGCGGATCGGACTGTTTTTGCCGAGAAGCTGCTGCACCACTTCGATCACCTGCGAAGCCAGTTCACGCGTTGGGGTCATCACCAGTGCGCCGCCGCGTGGGCTGCTCATGACTTTGGCAACGAGCGGGATACCAAATGCGGCGGTTTTGCCAGAGCCAGTTTGCGCTGAGCCGAGAATGTCCTTGCCGGACATCGCCAGCGGGATCGCCTTGGATTGAATAGGGGTGGGGGCAGTGTAGCCCATGCGCGTGAGGGCGGCATTAAGCTGTGGGGGAAGCCCGAATTGGTCAAATGAAGTCATGATAGTCTTTCTTTATCGCGCGATATATGAGTTAGGTGAATCCGCGCATGCGACACCTAAATAAGGAGAGCTGGACGCGGGCCAAATGCGCGCGCGCAGAAAAATTCCTTGGGAAATTTTGGAAATTACGATTCGAGCTTAAGGTTCGCAGCCGAGGTCTTGCCTTTGTTGGTAGCAAGCTCATAGCTGACTTTTTGGCCTTCGTTCAGAGTCGTAAGACCTGCACGTTCCAGCGCGCTGATGTGCACAAACACGTCAGAACCGCCCTGATCAGGCTGAATGAATCCGTAACCTTTGGTTGGATTAAACCATTTTACTACGCCAGTTGCCATTGATTGTCTCCTTTAGTGGCTATTAAACAAGAGCTTGGTAGAAAGCCACAACAAAAGGCGTGGCAGGAAACTCTTGGCCACAACGTTAGGAAAGAACAATCCGGAGGAATATCTAACCTTACACCGAAAAGTGGTGTGCCGCCCATTTGGGAAGCGAAGGAATGGAAAGAGTTATTACTAAACTCGAGGATGCTTATAACCGGAGCACGCTTTGGAAGTCAAGGATTTTCTTGGATTTTGTATTTTATGCACATAAAAACGGCTGGAAAGAGCTCCTTCCAGCCGTTTTTTTAATCAAAAAAGTCTGAATTATTTAGCGGATTCAGCCGCTTTTGCGGGAGTCACTAATTTTGCTTTGTTCTTCAGGCATTTAGGGCATTTTTTACCAGATTTACCTTTGCAGCATTCACAATTGCACTGCGTTTTTTCGTCCGCAGGCGCTGGAGCTGGATTTGGCTCACAAGCAGCAAGTACGGACAGGCAAACGAGTGGAAGAAGGATTTTTTTAAGCATAGCAAACTCTCTTTGAATCAAAGCGGTTGAAAAAACTAATTGCCGAACACAGCGCCGGTTGGAACAGAGTAGGTCAGAACCACATTCTCAACGCCCGGGTTTTTGTTATAAATCCCCGCGTTGGAAATATGATTCAGAGCCAGACCTATACGATGAGCATTTTCCATCTGATAAGCGATCTCGATGCCAGAACGGAACTCAAGCGCGCCGCCCAGATCCTTGCCGTCACCTTCCGAATAAGCACCAACGGCAAAGTTAGGGATGAGATAAAGCTGGTTGGACAAGATCGGCACATCCATGTTCAGACCCGCATAGCCATATACGCTAGAGTCGGTATTGACATTCGCTCCCACCATCGGACGCAAATGATATCCGATAGGGCTAAAGCGATATTCCACACCGCCCTGAACCGACTCATTTTCCTGATCGATAGCATCAACCCAACCCACTGAGCCAGAAATATAATCTGCCGACTGCGCCGCAGTAGAAAAGCTCAGTGATGCCAGTGCAATGGCCACAGTTTTAACAACGAATTTTTGCATAATGTGCATAAGAAGCAACCCTTTAAAAATGAAATACCGCCCACTTACTACCCCATAATATTATATCCGTAAACAGGAAATAGTGGCATTGCATCTATCTTCCCACAACATGTGGTTTATGGGAGACAGGGGCTGTTGAGCCTTACGCAATGACAACCCAAGCGAGAGTAATGCGAGCCAAACCCTCCCGCAAAGCCCTTTCTTTTTTAGCCTTTTGGTGATATAGATGGCGTGATAATTCGCGTTCGTATCTGGGGGAATGTGTGGGGTTTTTGAGCAAAAAAATAAAGGAAGAGCCGTTGCAATCGGTGGCAGAGGAGGGGGCGGCCTGTCCCATCGCGCTTGACAAGCAACGCCGCATTTCCGACCGCATCGCCATGATGGGAATCCCTGAAGCGCAGATGACCGACGAGGTGCATCTGGCGATTTCCGCGCTGATGGAAAAACTCGACGACACCACCCGTGAATTGTCGCACACCAAAGAAACGCTGGCGGAAATGGAACGCCTCGTGGATGTGGATTGTGTGGTGCCGATCGCCAACCGCCGCGCGTTCATGCGCCGCCTGACCTGGGCTATCAATATGCATGAACGCTATGGTCATCCGACCAGCATTCTCTATTTTGATGTGAATCATTTTAAAACCATCAATGATAAATATGGGCATGCGGCGGGCGACATCGCCATTCGCCATGTGTCTCAATTGCTCTCCACCGCTGCACGCGAGTCTGACTTTGTGGCGCGCATCGGCGGTGATGAATTCGCCATCATCATGTATTATGCGAATGAAGAAGGCGCGCGCAAACGCGGCGCAAAGATCGTTGAAAAATTGGCAGAGTCGCCGTTTGTTTTTGGTGGCCGCAGCCTGACGGTGACCGCCGCGTATGGCTGCTACAGCATCCAAAGTGGTGATGATGCTGAGGCTGCCCTTTCTGCGGCGGATATGGCAATGTATGTCGACAAACGCCGCACCAAGGCGGGGGAAATAAGCTAACCTAAATCTGTCATACCAGAAGCCAGTTTTCTCTGCGAGCGAAGCGAGTGGTCAAAAAACTGAGCTATGTGGTATCCAGTTTTTCTGGATTCCCGCCTGCGCGGGAATGACAAAGGGGGCTTGTACTCCCCCTCTGCTTTTGCTAAGCTGGTGCAAAATCCCTACAACGTGACTAGTGCAAGGATGTTTATGACACTGACAAGCCGCTCTTTTTTAGCTATTTTTTCACTGGCCACTCTGGTGGCGTTGGATGTTTCCACTGCTTTTGCGGGTGAAAAAATTGTGAGCGTTGGCACTGCCAGTGTCACCGGCGTGTATTATCCGGCAGGTGGCGCGTTCTGCCGCCTCGTCAATCGTGGTAGCAAAGAAAGCAATATTCGCTGCGTGGTTGAATCCACGGGCGGCTCTATCAATAACCTCGAGGCATTGCGCAAGGGCGATTTGGATATGGGGATTGTCCAGTCCGACCTGCTTTATTATGCGTATAATGGGACGGGCATTTTCTATGATGTGCCTGCCGATAAAAACCTGCGCGCCGTGTTTGCGCTCCATTCTGAGCCGTTTACGGTTATTACTCGCCGCGATGCGAAGATTAACACGTTTGATGATTTGAAAGGCAAAAAAATCAATATTGGTGCAGCTGGTAGCGGCCAACGTGCGACAATGGAAGAGCTCATGGCCAAAAAAGGCTGGACGCTGAAAAGTTTTGCCAGTGTGGTTGATGTTAAAGCAAGCGACTTGCCGCAGGCGCTGTGCAGCAAAAAGATCGATGCGCTTATCTATTCCGGCGGGCATCCCAACGGTGCTGTGCAGCAAATAACCACGATGTGTGATACAAAAATCGTAGATGTGGATTCTGCGCTGGTCGATAGCCTGATTAAAGACCATCCGTTCTATGCGCGTGCTACTATCCCTGGCGGCATGTATGTGGGCAACCCCAAAGACATCAAAACCTTTGGTGTGCGCGCCATGCTGGCGGCACCTGCGGATATGGACGCTGATGTGGTGTATCAAATGGTCAAAGCGCTGTTTGACAATCTTGACAATTTCAAAACCCTGCATCCTGTGTTTGCAACGCTCAATGCCAAGCAGATGGTCGGCGGCGTGGATGTGGCGCCTTTCCACCCTGGCGCACTCCAATATTTCCGCGAAAAAGACCTGATAAAATAGCCAGTATAGCCTTGCATTTCCCTGTTGTTTACTAGTTAATTGACTAAGTAGCCTGTTTTGTTGTAAACAGCTCCCTCCTAATAAAAAACATAAAAACCCACGGGAGGGTTATGTCTGAATCTGTTTACGTTGCGGCCTCAAAAAAACCGTTTTTTGCACAGCTCTGGTTTCGTGTATTGCTCGGCCTTATCCTTGGCATCGCGTTTGGTTTCGCCATTGGTGGCCTCGGCGCTGAAAATCCACTCGGCGTGGATGGCAAAACTATCCTCACTGAATATGTCAAACCTGTGGGCACGGTCTTCATCAACCTGATTAAGATGGTTGTTGTGCCGCTGATTTTCTTCTCGCTCATTGCGGGCATCACCAGCATGAGCAACCCAGAAACATTCAAACGTATTGGCACGAAAGCCGTGGGCGCGTTCCTCATGACGGGTGCATTTGCTGTGTGCATTGGCCTTGCATTTGGCACGGTGTTTCACCCCGGTCAGGGCGTTGATCTCAGTGAACTCAAATCCATCACTGGTTCGGCTTCCGCTGCTGCGCCTGCTGCCCAACATTTCAGCCTCGTGCATATGTTGGTGGACATTATTCCGACCAACGTCATCAAATCCATGGCGGATGACCATATTCTTCAAGTGGTGGTGTTTGCCATTTTCGTTGCGGTAACGCTCAATATGCTCGGCGACAAAGTGCGTAACCTGACTGAAATCTGTAAATCTGCCGCACTGGTTGTTTTCCGCATGATTGAAATCGTCATTCAGTTCTCGCCTTATGGCGTGTTCGCGCTGACCTCTTGGGTGGTGGGAACGCAAGGTGTTGGCATTTTGATGGCGTTGTTGCAATTGGTGCTCACCGTTATGGGCGCGCTCTTCACACAATATGTGCTGTTTGGTGTGATGATCGTGGTGTTCGCACGCAAGTCACCGTTTCCGTTCTATCGCAAAATGGTTGAGCCGCAGCTTCTTGCCTTTTCTACCAGCTCTAGCAAAGCCACACTCTCTACGGCTATGCGCGTGGTGAATGAAAAAATCGGTGTGTCCAAAAGCTCAACCTCGTTCGTGCTGCCGTTGGGTGCTTCCATAAATATGGACGGAACAGCGATTTATCTCGGAATTTGTGCGCTCTTTTTCTCGCAAGCCTATGGCATTCCAATAGATTTCCACCATTATGTGATCCTCGTGCTGACCGCCACCCTTGGCTCCATTGGCGCCGCAGGCATTCCCGGTGGTTCGCTCATCATGATGGGCATGGTGCTCACTTCGGTTGGCCTGCCGCTTGAAGGTATTGCGCTGATCGCGGGTGTTGACCGCATCCTCGATATGATGCGCACGACAGTTAACATCACAGGTGATTCACTTATCACGATGCTAGTGGATAATTCCGAAGGCACCTTCGACGATAAACAATATCACGCGAAGTAATTTTTTCAATCTCTTCTGCTTTGTGCAGCGCCGTCGGCGGGGCCTTAGATCCCGATACCTTGGACGTCATAATCCTCGCGGGCGGCGGCCAGTGCGGCTAGCGCGGCCACTAGACCATACGCGCCAAAGTGGCAACCCTTGACCGATTTCCACTTGCCGCAGTTGCTTTCTTCTTCGTCGCACATGCCGGTAAATTCCATGCCCGCTGCATTCAAATTGCCGAGCGCATCGCGCTGGCCGTTGACGCGATACATGCCGCCAACGGGGATGCCGTCGATCATATAGACCATCGGTTCGGCAACTTTTTCACTCACCACATCCACCGTGGGGATGCCCTCCTGGATGATGACCTCGCTGACGCGCGCGCCCTCTTTGATGACGTTCATTTTGTTGCGGTCTTTCTTGTTCATCTCGAACACTTCATCGGCGCTGCGCACGGTCATGATGCCCATGCCATAGGTTCCACTGTCGGCTTTGATGAACACATACGGGTCTTCGCTGATGCCATATTGTTTGTGTTTTTCGCGCGCAGCGGCCAGCACTTTTTCAACGCCTTTGGCCAAGCAGTCGAGGCCTTCGCGCTCTTTAAAATCCACCGTTCCACAGCGATGGAATTCGGCAGAAAGCAACCACGGATCGAGCGAAAATTCTTTGGCAAAATCCTCCGCCAATTTTTTATACGCACAAAAATGCACACTCTTGCGACGGCGATACCAGCCCATGCCCAGCGGCGGAATCACAGGCTGAGTAAGGCCTTCGAGAATCTCTGGCGAACCTGCCGTCATGTCGTTATTCATGATGATAAGCTCTGGCGAAAACCCATTTTCCAGCGCGATCACATTGCCACTACGTACGAGGGGATGTTCGGTGAGCGCAGCGCCAGAAAGAGATTCGAGCGCAATTGGCTCACCTTTAGCTGCTGCTAAACTGCCCAACTGCGCCTCCACTCCTGCATCTGCAAACAAAGCAAGCAGCGTTGCCAGATTCTCCAGATACGCCAAATTGCGCGTGTGATTTTCGGGGATGATGAGCACGTTTTTGACACTTGGATATTGCTCTGCCAGCAACCGCGCAATCACCTTTGAAGCACGCACGCGCGCAGCCGGCGAAAGATTGTTGAAGCCCGCGGGGAACAAGTTGGTGTCCACCGGCGCAAGGCGCAGGCCGCTGTGGCGCAGGTCAACCGACGTGTAAAAAAACGGCGAGGCTTCTTTGCGGCGAGCGGAGAGCCAACGCTCGATGTCATCGTGGCGTGTTTCGCTTAATTGTTTGAATGTGTCGAGAATCATTTTTGCGTTCCTTCAAATCGTGGCGGCGCGTCCCAATCCCCTGCATAGCACTGAATGCAGGAAAGCGCAGAAAATGCTGCTGTGTCTGCTCGCAAAATGCGTGGCCCCATGCCAAACCCGCACGCGTTTTTGTGCGCTGCTATTATTTTGCGTTCGTCGTCCGAAAAGCCACCTTCTGGGCCAATGAGCACGCCGAGTTTTTTATGCTTAAGTTCCGGCAGCAGCGCGGCCAAATTCTTCCCGCCGCCCGTTTCATCCGCGTGGAGCAACATTCTATCTTCTGGCCATGTGGCAAGCAACGAACCAATATCTTTATGGGTAGAAAAACTAGGCACATCATGGCGCTCGCACTGCTCGGCGGCTTCCACCGCATGCGCGGATAATTTTTCAACATTCACACTGCGCACCACGGCGCGCTGGGTGATGACCGCGAGCAAATGCGACGCGCCCAGCTCCACCGCTTTTTCTATCATGCGCTCGGTGTATTGTTTTATCGGCGCAAAAGCGAGCCACAGATCGGGACAACTGCGTTGTGGCATTATTTTTTCTTGCACTATGACAGTCACATTTCTTTTTGTAATCGCAGAAATTTCTGCGCGCCAAACGCCATCTGCACCATTAAAAACCGCCACACTGTCGCCGCTTTTTTGGCGCATCACCTGCGCCAGATAGTGTGATTGATTGTCGGACAGCACAAGCGCCGCATCTGCCGCAAACGCCTGCGGCACAAATAAACGTATTTTCGGAGAGGCTTGCGTTGTCATGTGAGGAAAGGTAAGGCTTGATGAATCACTTGTAAAGTACCGCCATGCAACTGTCGCCCTATATCCGCCTTATGCGCCTGCACCAACCCGTTGGCATCTGGCTGCTGCTGTGGCCATGCCTGTGGGCGCTCGCGCTTTGCCATGCGCCGCTTTCGATGTTTGCATGGTTCGCGCTCGGCGCAGTGGTGATGCGCTCTGCGGGTTGCATCATCAACGACATGGCCGACCGGAAATTCGACGCCGAAGTGGAGCGCACGAAAACCCGCCCACTGGCCAGCGGCGAACTCTCCATCCGCCAAGCGGCGGTGGCCTTGTTCTTTTTATTGGTTATTGCATTTGGGATTGCGCTCGTTCTGGGTATGCAGGTCATCCTCTGGGGAGCGCTGGCACTGGCGCCCGTCTCGCTTTATCCCTTCATGAAACGCATCAGCTGGTGGCCGCAATTATTTTTGGGTCTTGCGTTCAATTGGGGCGCGCTGATGGGCTTTGCCGCAGTTACAGGAAGCATTCCACCTGCTGCGTTTGCGCTCTATATCGGCAGCATATTCTGGACGCTGGGATACGACACAATCTATGCCCATCAGGACAAAAAAGATGACGCAGCCATTGGCGTTAAATCCACGGCGCTTCGGCTCGGGAAACGTACGAAACCTGCCGTTGGTGTGTTTTATGTGCTGGCTGTTGTGGGCTGGTATATGGCGGGCGCAAATGCGCTGTTGTTGCTTCCTGCTGCCGCGCACATGGCGTGGCAGGTCTATGCCGTGAATCTAGATGAGCCGCTTTCCTGCCGCCGCATTTTCAAATCCAATGCGTGGCTTGGGGGAGTGGTTTTTGCGGCTCTTTCACATTTCCCTCCCCCTTGATGAGGGAAGGAAAATGTGAAATTTATAGAATTTTTACATACCCTCCGCGTCCGAAAACCAGTTAGTGTTTGGCGTGGTATCGGTAGCGTTACTGGCCTTGAACAGCGCGTAACATTCTTCAAGCGTCAGGATACCTTCATAAGTGCGGAAAACACGAAGCTCAGCAAGTTCATTGGTTACGCTTTCGTTGCGCGTGGCTTGATCCTTGAACGCACCAACAACAAAGATTGTGGTGTTTTCTACCTTGTCTTGCACATGGCGTACCCAGCCCCAATACTCGTATGTTTGGCCTTTGTGCGTTTTTGCTTTAATCAGTGCCATTTTTATTCTCCTGTGGTTTTGGGGTGAGTGTTGTTTCGAGTAGTTTTATTGCTGCGTTTATCTGCTGAAAACGGCCAACGCTTTCGGCAATTGTGCCCGTAAAAACAGCATCATTTAAATGCTTAGATAGAGTTTCAAGTGCTTGTAGTGGTGTCATGTTATGCTCCATAATTGTTATCCTACTTTCCATGCGCCATCATAATAAACTGGCACTCTGACTGCTCCGCCGCCGACAACTGCCGCACCCCATACAGGGGCTAGAGCATCGCTGACAAAGGTCGTGTCGTTATTAGTTCCTGCTGGTAATGTCGCAACCGTATAGGTTGCGGTGCGCCGAATAACTCCGCTGTTCAAAATCCGCATGCCTTCGGTCGCGCCGTTGTTGCCAACTTGGAAAATAATATCAGCACCCGCAGCGCCAACGCCAGAGGTGCTTTTCAAAATGAGCGATTGCGTTGTGCCTGTGCCGCCAAAGAGCAAGGGGCAACGTATTGAAGTACCAAAAAACCCATTACGCCATGTATTACCTGTAGCACCAAGGTCGTAACCGTTATTATTACCAGAAATCATATGGCTTTGCTCTGCGATAACAGAGCCGCCGCCACTTTGAAGCCTCAAAGCCCCCGCGTAGATTCTTAATTGGTTCGATATGGCATCAAATTGCCCGACATTCACGCCGCCAACACAAACCCCCATTACGCCAGCAGATACTTGGTAAAAGCCCGTAGTGGGCGAGCTTGCAAAGGCAATGGAAGGCAAGGCCGATGTGCCGTTCGGCACAATAATCTTGTCGGCAAAAATAAACTTTGCGCCGGAAGTGGCAAGGTCAAGCGTCATGTCGCCGTTGGTATCAACGGTGAAATCGCAAGTCTTGCCTGTGCCGAATTTCAGTTGAAGCTGCGAAGTGGCCAACTCAATTGTTTGTTTAGCTGTCCATGTATTAGCGTTTCCAAGGTTAATGCCAAGTGTCGTTCCGGTCAGCGTCAGCGTAGAATTAGTTGCGCCAGTAACAGTGCCATAAACAGTTGAATCGACACTCCCGTCAGCTTTCAAAAACTCCGAGGAAGTGCCGCCGGATTTTACAAATGCGACAGACGCAAGGCTTCCCAAGGCGGTCAAATTGCCTGCATTATCAACGGTGAATTTTGCCGCACCGCCAGCTATATCCCATAGCTCTAATATATTTTTTGAGTTATCTCCGTAAACTGTCAATAATGCAGGGAGAGTAACGTCATAAGCGGCAGACTGACGGTTGATTGCAACACCGTTGCCTCCACCAATATTTATCGCTCTTTGTGTAGTACCGTCATTATCAATCGCATCAATTTGAGCGATGTAAGTGCCAACTAAATATCTAAAGCCTGTGGAAGCTCCAGCCGCTCCAGCCGTATCACGCACTACAAGCTGGCGGTTTCCGGTGGAATTGTGGTTGAGCGCCATTTCGACACCGCCCGTGTCGGTTGAAGCATCCACTGCAAAACCAGTGAAACGGACAGGGACAAATGTTGCCACGCCGTTAGAGACAATCGCAGCCGTTCCGCCGATGCCATCATCAGAAACAGTCTGAGTTGCGGTGAATATATTTGCGTTGGCGAGGTTAATGCCAAGCGTTGTGCCTGTGAGCGTTAGGGTGGAGTCTGTTGCTCCGGTGACTGAACCACCGCTGCCTGCGTCAACCCACTCTGCTGCATAGTTGTCCGCACTTGTTTTTGCCAGCACCTGACCCGTTGTGCCGCCGGTCGGAATGCCAATGCCTGTTGGGCCTTGAGTTCCAACGGCCATGATATTCACCGACATATTTTCGCTTACTACGATCTGCTTTTCGCCCGCAGTGACGATATGCACCTCGGGCGTGGCGGTGACAATGCTCTCGCTCATCGCGTCACCTCGCGGTTGATGAATACATTGCCCGCAAGCAAGCGCGTCACCACCCCGCCACCAGAGACCAGCTCAAGGTCATACACACCGCCTTGAGCGGTGATGGCTGCCGTGTTTGCCGCACTGATGGAAAGGGCGATGGTGCCTGCAGCTCCGCCAAGCGTGATGCCGCCATTTTCAGTGGTCATGGTGATAAATGCGCTTGCCGCATCGATGCTTTCGCGCGCCATCATGCGGGCGGTATAGCCCGTGAGATTGACCAGTTCGCCGCTGCCATCCTTCCATGTCAGGATTTGCGAAAACGTTGCGCCTTGATAAATCGTCAGGTCGTAGTTGCCGGGGGAGAATGTCATAAAGCCTCATGCGAAGTTAATCGTTACATGAGGCCACGTTACGTGATGACGTTGTTACACCGGAAGGGGGGAAGTAAAACTATTCCTGCTTAAACAACACGTGTTTGAGCAGTTCTGGGTTTTCGAGCACTTTGCCCGAGCCAAGCGCCACGCAGTTCAGCGCTTCTTCCGCCACGAAAACCGGTAGTGAAGTGGCGTTGGAGAGCACGAGATCGAGGTTGCGCAGCATACCGCCGCCACCGGAAAGCACGATACCTTTGTCCACGATGTCGGACGAAAGTTCTGGTGGGGTGCATTCAAGTGCCACTTTCACCGCTTCGATAATCTGGCCAACAGGCTCCACCAGTGATTCGGCAATTTGATATTCGCTGAGCACAATTTCTTTTGGTACGCCGTTCATCAGATCTCGGCCTTTGATTTCGATCATGCGGCCTTCGCCATTTTCAGGAGCGCAGGCTGCGCCGATTTCTTTTTTGATTTTTTCAGCGGTGGTTTCGCCGATGAGCAAGTTGCCATAGCGGCGGATGTACGAAATAATCGCTTCGTCCATTTTGTCGCCGCCCACGCGCACTGAGCGCGAATATACAATCCCGCCGAGCGAGAGAACTGCCACTTCAGTCGTGCCACCGCCGATATCTACGATCATCGAGCCCGTTGGCTCCGTCACCGGCAGGCCGGCGCCGATGGCCGCTGCCATTGGCTCTTCAATCAGGAACACTTCGCGCGCGCCAGCGTTCTCCGCTGCCTCTTGAATTGCGCGGCGCTCAACAGGCGTTGAGCCTGATGGCACGCAGATGATGATGAGCGGGCGAGGGCGGATGAAGCTGTTTTTGTTGTGCACACGGTGAATAAAATGTTTGATCATTTCTTCAGCCGATTGGAAGTCAGCGATTACACCATCTTTGAGCGGGCGCTTGGCATCGATTTTTGTGGGCGTGCGGCCAAGCATGAGCTTTGCTTCATTGCCAAATGCAAATGGCACCATGACCCCATTGTGGTCTTTCATCGCCACAACCGATGGTTCATTTAGCACGATGCCGCGACCACGAACATACACAAGCGTGTTAGCCGTACCAAGATCGATAGCCATGTCCGAAGACGTCATTCCAAAGAGTTTGTGAAGCATGTTTTATACTTTTGTTATGTGTTGGTTGTTTTAGCAATGGGCGCGAATTCTAGCAGTTATCCGCAGAATGTACAGCCAATTTTATGCAAATGAATCAGGTGGTTGTCAAAAAATACTACGCGCTACAGAGCGGAGGAGGTTTTCATCGGTAGGCAACGCCTGTAGACAGCGAGATCTGATATGAATGCGGTTTTTGCTGTTTTTCCAAAGAAAACCATTGAAAAACCCGAAAAATACCTTATCTCTTGCATGTTTATGGGTGAAGCAAACTCCCGTGGCGAAGACAT
>RFOF01000035.1 GCA_009926845.1 Alphaproteobacteria bacterium | reverse complement strand
CTGTCAACCGCGCAGGCAAAACCGCTGACGGCAAAACGGCCAGCATCCCGCCCTATGAAAAATTCCTCGACGCGGCATTTGCCGCCGATGAAAAATCCGAAACGCAGCTCTTGCCCATCAAAGGCGGCGGCTATTTCGTGGTGCGCGTGGAATCACTCACTCCCGAACACTTGCGGCCACTGGCTGAGGTCAAACCCGCAGTGGTGGCTGGCTTAGAAAAGCAAGACCGCGCCGTGGCGCTGGGCACTTTGGCAAATGACATCGCTGAAAAATTCAAGACAACCGAAGGCCGCGCCGCCGCCATCAAACAATATGGCCTCAGCGGAAATTCCTCTGGCAACATCAAGCGCGATGACAGCATGAGCGCCCTTCCCCCACTGCTGGTGGAAGATATTTTTGCGCGTGGCGTTGGTCAATCAACCAGCGCATTCACCACAAAAAATGGCGACTATGTGATCGCGGTGGTGAACTCGATGATTCCAGCCTCCGCGCCTGACAAAGAAGCTATTCGCCAGATGCGCAGCAGCATGAGCCGCGACCAAAAGAGTGAAATCGCGGAAGAATATTTCATCTACCTCGAAAATAAATTCCCCGTGGACATCAATACGGCCGCGCTCACCGCCATGACCGCTCAGCCATGACCAGCGCGCCCAAAATTCAGCCAAGCCTAGAGACCTTCTCGCAAACCTATCAGCGCGGCCTGCCGCAGCTGGTGTGGACAGCGCTGCCTGCGGATCTGGATACGCCGGTGGGCGCAATGCTACGTTTGATGGAAAAAGACGCGCCGTGCTTCCTGCTGGAGTCCGTTGAAAAAGGCGAGATTCGCGGGCGCTACAGCGTCATCGGCCTGATGCCAGACCTCATCTGGCGCTGCAAAGACGGCAAAGCTGACATCAACGGCACACCATGCAGCGAGCCGCCGCTGGAATCATTCCGCAAGCTCTATGACGCGTCGAAAATGGACATCCCCGACGGCCTGCCGCCTATGGCCAGCGGCCTTGTCGGCTATATGGGCTACGACATGGTCGAGCTGATGGAAAAGCTACCCGCCGCCAAACCCGACACCATCGGCATCCCCGATAGCTGCTTCCTCCGCCCACAGTTGATGGTGATTTTTGACGCCGTTTCCGACACCATGTTCATCGTCACGCCCGTGTGGACGGCAGACAATAAACTCTCGCCAACGGAAGCGTATAACGCGGCAAAAACCCACATCAGCCACGCGCTGACCAAGCTTGCCGCGCCGATCCCTGCGCCGCAGACCGAAGGCGTGAGCCCAGTAAAAATTGCTGATTTTGGCTCGAACACCGAGCGCAAATATTATGACGAGATGTTAGAGCGCGCAAAAGAATATATCCGCGCGGGCGATATCTTTCAGGTCGTGCTCTCGCAGCGTTTTTCTGCCCCCTTTAAGCTGCCACCTTTTGCACTCTATCGCGCGCTGCGCCAGCTCAATCCCTCGCCATTTTTATTCTATCTGAACTTCGGGGATTATTCGCTCGTCGGCTCCAGCCCTGAGATTTTGGTGCGTTTACAAAATGGCGAGGTGACCATCCGCCCCATCGCTGGAACGCGCAAGCGCGGCGCCAACCGCGAGGAAGATGCACGCCTTGCCGCCGACCTGCTCGCCGACCCGAAAGAACTTTCCGAGCATTTGATGTTGCTGGATTTAGGCCGCAACGATGTGGGCCGCGTCGCCAAAATTGGCAGCGTGCGCACCACGCAAAAAATGGGCATCGAGAATTATTCGCACGTCATGCATATCGTCTCCAATGTGGTCGGCGAACTCGACCCGCGCTATGACGCGCTATCGGCCATGATAGCGGGTTTCCCAGCAGGCACCGTCAGCGGCGCACCCAAAATCCGCGCGATGGAGATTATCAATGAGCTGGAAACCGAGCGCCGCAGTTTTTACGCGGGCTGCATCGGCTATTTCTCCGGCAATGGCAACATGGACACCGCCATTGCCCTGCGCACCGGCCTCATCAAAGATGAGGTTCTGTATGTGCAGGCTGGTGGTGGCATCGTCGCTGAAAGCAACGCCGAAGACGAATATCAAGAAGCGCTCAACAAATCCCGCGCCCTCATGCGCGCCGCGGAAGAAGCGATTCGTTTTGTTTGATTATAAGAAGTTTGCCATGGCGTTTACGCTGGTGCAGTGATAATCACCCTAGGGTAACAGCTTTCTCTCGCCGCCATTTTCCAAAAGCCTATCACCCCACCAAAGTGCGAGTAGTCAGCCGCCAAAACAATGTAACTTGCAAAATATTAGTTGGCAGGCGTTGCGCCTTCGGCGGTGGCTTCACCCATAACTTCTGCGCCGGCGGGAACGTCATCGACCACGTCCCCTGCGCCTTGAGTAATCGGGGCAAGTTGCGCGGCAGGAGCGGATGGTGCAATGCCCTCCTCAGAAGCGGACGGAGGCGTATCTTGATGTTTGGCGCGCTCGACGGCGGCGGTTGTCGTGCCCCCAACGATGCCATTGGCGGGAACGGCAGCAATATCAGCTCCCTTTTCGGCGCTGTCTTTTCCGGAGAAGCCATACATCACCACTATATTCAAAATCACGATAGCGGCCAGAATTATCTTGTGTTTTCGCTGCATAACCACTCCCGCCTCATAACGTTAAGCCCTGATTATAAAGCCAAATGCGCCGATTCAAAAGCTTTTTTCTTTTTGCCCTCAAAACAATAAAAACCACTTGCGGCCCCTGATATTCTATATATAATGCGCGCAACAAGGTGGGCCGTTTGCCCGCCTTTTTTGTTGGATAAAACATGGATATTGTCGAGCGCATAATCAAAACCATAGAGCCATCGCTTGAGTCGATGGGCTATCGTTTGGTGCAGGTGAAGCTCGCCGAAGGTTCGCGCCGCAAGGCGCTGCTGATCATGGCTGAGCGCGCCGACGACGTGTTCATGAGCTTTGACGACTGCACCGCCATCAGCCAGACGGTCTCTGCGCTGCTGGATGTGGATGACCCGATAACCACGGCCTACGACCTTGAGGTGATGTCGCCTGGGCTCGATAGGCCGCTGACCAAGCTCGCGGACTTTGTCCGCTATACAGGCTATGAGATTAAATGCGAAACGCTGATTCCGGTGGAAAACCGCAAGCGTTTCAAAGGAATTATCAAAGGGCTGAAGGGCGAAATTATCTCGCTGGCAGCCGACACGGGCGACGTTGAACTTGGTTTTGGCAATTTGCGCAGCGCAAAACTGGCCGTTACCGAAAGTCTGGTCGCCGACACGCTGCGCAAGCAGAAAAAAGAGGAAGAAGCTCGCGAAGCTGCCGAAAAAGAAGGCTAAAAACTAATCATCAATCCCTAATCACTCATCCCTATTTAGAGGTATAACATGGCAAGCACACAACCCATTTACGGCAGCACCGAACTCTTGCAGATTGCAGACGCAGTCGCCCGCGAAAAAGGCCTGTCCAAAGACAGTGTCTTAGAAGCAATGGAACAGGCGATTCAGGTAGCTGGCCGCCGCAAATTCGGCCATGAGCACGATATCCGCGCCGAAATTGACAAGAAAAACGGCGAAATCAAACTCTATCGCGTACGCACCGTGGTTGAAACCGTTGAAAACGAAGTGACGGAACTGACCGAAGCACAGGCGAAAAAAATCGATAAAACGTTGGTGCTTGGCGATGAACTCAAAGACCTGTTGCCGCCGATCGATTTTGGCCGCGTGGCTGCGCAAACCGCGAAACAAGTGGTGTTGCAAAAAGTGCGTGATGCTGAGCGCGACAAGCAATACGAAGAATTTAAAGACAAAATCGGCGAGATCGTTTCTGGCACCGTTAAACGTGTTGAATATGGCAATGTAGCCGTTGATTTTGGCCGCACTGAAGCTGTTATCCGCCGCGACGAGCTCATCCCGCGCGAAGTGTTCCGCGTTGGCGACCGCATCCGCGCTTACATCTCAGATGTGCGCCGCGAAAAAACTGGCCCACAGATTTTCCTCTCTCGCACACACAACGACTTCCTCGCTCGCCTGTTCGCGCAGGAAGTGCCTGAAATCTATGATGGCATCATCGAAGTTAAATCCGTGGCGCGTGACCCTGGCAGCCGCGCGAAAATGGCCGTTCACTCCAAAGACCCAAGCGTGAACCCCGTGCTTTCTTGCGTCGGTGTTCGTGGTTCACGCGTTCAGGCTGTCGTGGGTGAATTGCAGGGCGAAAAAGTGGACATCATCCAATGGTCGCCCGATCAGGCGACATTTGTGGTCAACGCGCTGTCTTCGGCGGAAGTGTCCAAGGTTGTTATCGACGAAAACAAAAACCGCATCGAAGTGGTGGTGCCCGATGACCAGCTTTCGCTCGCCATTGGTCGTCGCGGTCAAAACGTGCGCCTCGCATCCCAACTGACCGGCTGGAGCATCGACATCCTTACCGAAGCCGTTGAATCTGAGCGCCGCGCAGAAGAATTCAACAACCTCTCTGCCCTGTTCATCGAAGCACTCAACGTAGAAGAAGTTATCGCGCATTTGCTGGTGACTGAAGGCTTCACCTCTATCGAAGAAGTCGCGTTCATCCCTGTGGAAGACCTTGCCGACATCGAAGGTTTTGACGAAAGCGTGGCTGAAGAGCTCCGCAACCGCGCCCAAGGTTGGCTGGAGACCAAACAGCAAGAAAACGCTGGTAAGCTGGCCGCACTTGGCATGGATGCAAGCCTCATTGATTTTGCCGCCGCAAACCCTGTTCTAACGCAAGAAGCACTGGAAATGCTGGGCGAAGCGAAAATCCTCACACTCGATGATTTTGCCGACCTATCCACCGCAGAATTACTGGATATTTTGCCCTCTTCAGTGATAGGCTCGGAAGATGCAGGTCAAGTCATCATGACCGCTCGCGCTTCATGGTTTGAAGAAGGAGAGTCTGGAGTCTAGTACTCAGAGTCCAGGAAGAAAAATGCTTTAGACTCTGAGTGCTAGACTCTGAGTACTAAATGCTTTAATAAGCACGGAAACAGGACTATATAAACACCATGACCGACCCGAACGACACCGCTAAAAAAGACACGCTAAAGGTAGCAAACCCTAGCCGCCTTTCGCTCACCAAAACCGTGGAAAGCGGCAAAGTGAAGCAAAACTTCACCCATGGCCGCAGTAAAACGGTAACGGTGGAAGTGCGCAAAACGCGCACCTTCGCCCAAGGCGCGGGCGGCATGGTAGAGGTCAAAGGTGGGGCTGGAGCGGCTCCCACTTCACCCGCGCAAGCGGCTCTCGACGAAGAAGCGCTGCGCCGCCTGTCGCCGGAAGAGCGCAACGCCCGTTTGCGCGTACTCAAAGCCGCTGAAGAACGTGCACGCATTCAATCGGAAGAAGACGCTCGCAAAAAAGCGGAAGAAGAAGAGCGCCGCAAGATCTTTGGTGATCCTGAAGAAGCTGCGACTGCCCAAGAAGCGCCAGAACCAGAGCCAGAAGTAGCGACCACTGCTGCTTCCCCCTCTCCTTCGCGCTCACACATTGTGACTGCGCCGAAAAAAGCCGTCCCACAAATCGTGGTCGAAGCTCCACCTGTTAAGCCAAACGTCGTCACCGCACCGAAAAAAGTGTTGCCGCCTGAAAGCGAAGAAGCAGAACGCGAGCGCAAATCCGGCAAATTGAAACTGCGTGATGCTGGCGCTGACCGCCGTGGCGGTGGCAAAATTACTCTGCAAAGCGCCCTTTCCGGCTCTGAAGACAGCCGCATGCGCTCGATGGCCTCCATCCGCCGCGCTCGCGAAAAAGCGATCAAAAAAGCGCAAGGCATCCATGTGGATTCCGAAAAAGTTATCCGCGACGTGGTCATCCCTGAAGCCATCACAGTTGCCGAACTCGCCAACCGTATGGCCGAGCGCACCGTGGACGTTATCAAAGTGCTGATGAAACTGGGCATGATGGTCACCGCGCCACAATCCATCGACGCTGACACCGCAGAATTGGTGGTCACCGAGTTTGGCCATAAATTCAAACGCGTCACCGAAGGCGACGTGGAAAATGTGCTCGCTGAAGAAGATACAGAAAGCGAAGAAAACTTAGCTCCGCGCCCACCCGTTGTCACCATCATGGGTCACGTGGATCACGGCAAAACCTCTCTGCTCGATGCGCTGCGCAAAACCGACGTTGTATCTCGCGAGGCGGGCGGCATCACCCAACATATCGGCGCTTATCAGGTCACGCTTGAAAGTGGCGACAAGGTCACCTTCCTCGACACCCCGGGCCACGAAGCGTTCACCGCTATGCGTGCTCGCGGCGCGAAAATCACCGACATCGTGGTGCTCGTCGTAGCCGCTGACGATGGCGTGATGGAACAAACCAAAGAAGCGATCAGCCACGCGAAAGCCGCTGGCGTGCCCATCATTGTGGCCGTCAACAAAATCGACAAACCCGGCGCAGATTCTTCCCGCGTGAAGAATGAGCTGATGCAATATGAGCTCGTTCCGGAAGAATTCGGCGGCGATATCATGGTGGTCGAAGTTTCCGCGAAAACCGGCCAAAACCTTGATAAGCTGGTGGAAACCATCTTGCTGCAAGCCGAAGTACTCGAGCTGAAAGCCAACCCGAACCGCGCCGCAGCTGGCGTTGTCGTTGAAGCTAAACTCGATCAAGGCAAAGGCGTTGTCACCACCATCCTCATCCAAAAAGGCACGCTGCGTGTCGGCGATGTTGTGGTTGCAGGCGCTGCATACGGCAAAGTCCGCACGATTGTGGATGACAAAAACAACACGCTGAAAGAAGCCATTCCTGGCATGCCTGTGGTCATCCTCGGCCTTTCGCAAGCGCCAGATGCGGGCGATAGTTTCTCCGCTGTTGAGAACGAAAAAACCGCGCGCGAAATCGCAGAATACCGCTCACGCCGCACCCGCGAACAAAATGTCGTGCTCGCCACGCGCTCATTGGAAAATCTCTTTGGTGAACATGCAGGCACAAACGCGAAAGAACTTCCCGTCATCATCAAGGGCGACGTGCAGGGTTCGGTGGAAGCCATTGCGGGCTCGCTCGCTAAATATTCCAGCGATGAAGTAACCGTGCGCGTTCTGCACTCGGGCGTTGGCGCGATCTCCGAATCCGACATTACGCTCTCCAAGGCCACCGGCGCGATGATCATCGCCTTTAACGTGCGCGCCGCGCCGAAAGCCAAAGAGCTTGCCGCCCGCGAAAAAGTCACCGTGCGCTACTATTCCATCATCTACAACGTGGTGGACGATGTGAAGGCCGCGCTGTCGGGCATGCTCTCGCCGACGCTGCGCGAAAACTTCCTCGGCTACGCAGAAATCCGCGAAGTCTTCAACATCACCAAAGCCGGCAAAGTGGCTGGCTGCATGGTTACCGACGGCATCATCAAGCGCGGCTGCAAAGTTCGCCTGCTGCGTGACAGCATCGTGATCCATGAAGGTATGCTCAAAACCCTCAAACGCTTCAAAGACGAAGTGAAGGAAGTCAAATCCGGCCTTGAATGCGGTATGGCGTTTGAAAATTATGAGGATATGCGCGTGGGCGACCAGATCGAATGCTTCGAGATCGAAGAACTGGCGCGCACGGTTTAGAATGCCATCCCCGCCAGATGTTCTGCATCATCACGTAGAGAGTCACACTCCCTCCTCCTTGAGGGAGTGCATGACGTATCTTGAAGCGGCGTGCAACCTGAATACAACGGTTGAAGCACTCTCTCGACACACTCCAGATGGTGACGGTATACACGCATTGGCTGCATTAGCCACGCATACAAATGAAAAAAATGCGCTCATAGATAGCTTCGCTGAACTATTAAGCAGCTATAATATGAAGCAATTTATTCCACTTAGTAGGCGAAACCAACAATCAAGCGCGGCAATGGTGTTTTATGCGGGTGACGGTATAGTAGCAAAAATTACTCATGATAGTTGCCTAACGACAGAGCTTCGCCCCAACAATGATAAGCATATTATTTATCCCTATGTAATACCACCTATTACATCTCAGCGTATCGGGCACTATTTTGTTGAAACTTTTCCACTGATTGACAGGCTTAATATAAGCGACCAAGATGTGGCTAGCGTTGAAAAAATGCTTAATGAACATAATCTTACATTCAAGAGAAAAGACGATCGATTAGATAACATTGGCCGCCTTCCCAATGGAAAACTAGCCGTATTAGATGCCGATGCCGTAGAACTGCTTGATCCTGAAAAACCAGCAACAGGGATGATGGATTGGCTTAGAGAAGTACATAACAACTTTGGCGATCTTTATAAAAAGCATAAAATAAAGCAAGAGAAGCCTTTTCCTCTTGTATCTGAAAATCCTGACTTTAAGCTAGTCCCCCTGTACACTGCCAATATAGCGCCATCAACCGAAAGACCTGTTGGTTTTTTAGAAAGACTGTCAACTGCTTATGCCAAAGCTCCACGATTTATTCCATGAGAAAAAATCCAGCGGTGTGCAGCGAAATCTGCGCGTTGGCGAAGAAATTCGTCATGCACTCGCTGACATTTTTCTGCGCGGTGAATGCCACTCGCCGAACCTGATGAGCGCGTCTATCACCGTTTCGGAAGTGCGGGTGGCGCCGGACTTGAAAAATGCGACGGCGTTTGTGATGCCGCTGGCTGGCCGTAATAAGGAAGAGCTGCTCGAAAGCCTAAAAATGGCGTCGCCTGAGCTGCGCCACCTCGTGTCCAAACGCGTCAAACTGCGCTATACACCCAAGCTATTCTTCCAGTTGGACTCGACCTATGACGAAGCGCAAAAGATCAATAATCTTCTGCTAAAACCGGAAGTTATTCGGGATATCAGCAAGTCGGATGAGTAAAAAAAACAGGAATCCCATCAACGGTTGGATTATCCTCGACAAACCCTCTGGCATCACCTCGGCGCACGCTGTGGCCAAGGTCAAACGCCTTCTCCACCCGGAGAAAATCGGCCATGCGGGCACGCTAGACCCCCTTGCATCGGGCATTTTGCCGCTCGCGCTTGGTGAGGCGACAAAGACCGTTCCCTACATGATGGATGCCGAGAAAATATATGATTTTACAGTTACTTGGGGGCAGTCGCGCGACACTGATGACAGTCAGGGAGCGGTCATAAACACTAGCGAAAAATTGCCCGAAATTGGCGAAATTTCAGCGATTTTGGATGGTTTTCGTGGGAAAATTCAGCAAATTCCACCCCAATATTCAGCGATAAAAGTCGATGGCCAGCGCTCCTATGACGTGGCGCGCAGCGGCGGCGTCGCCGATATCAAGTCGCGCGAGGTGACGGTTTACAGCCTCGAAATCCTGACTCATGAGACCGAAAAAACCACCTTTCGCTGCCGCTGCAGCAAGGGAACCTATATTCGCTCGCTTGCCCGCGATATGGGCGAGCTAATCGGTTGTTTTGGTTACATTTCCATGCTCTATCGCTCGCATGTCGGCAATTTTACGCCAAAAAGTGCGATTTCGCTGGAATTGCTTGAGGAAATGGTGCATAAAAGCGCTCCAAGTTTTGAAAGCTTGGAATGTATAAGACCGGTTGAATCTGCGCTGGACGACATCTTGGCGCGGGATATTAATTCCGACCAGGCGATGCTGCTTAAGCGCGGTCATTCCCTCCCCCTTCCACTGACGGAAGAAAAAACGGGCATTTGTTACGCTCGATTTGATGGGAAATTGATCGCGATGTGCGAGTTATCACCTGGGCTCATGAAACCGGTTCGCGTGTTTAATTTATAAGTTATAGAGAAGGAAAAGCTACGATGTCGACTAAAGCTAATACAGAAATCAAAGAATCCATCATCAAGGAATACGCAACCAAAGCAAACGACACTGGCTCGCCAGAAGTGCAAGTTGCTATCCTGACCCAACGCATCAACCACCTGACCCAGCATTTTGGCTCGCACAAGAATGACCATCATTCGCGCCGCGGTCTGCTCATCATGGTTGGCCGTCGCCGTCGCCTGCTGGATTATCTGAAAAAGAACAGCCAAGCACGTTACGAAGACCTGATCAAAAAGCTCGGTATCCGTAAGTAACTATCTCTGGGGCTAGGCTCTAGGGGCTAGGTGCTAGTTAAGCAGTGGAACTCCACTTTTTAATTAGACCCTAGAGCCTAGCACTAGCCCCTTTCACATTCTCGAAAGGAAAAAACTATGTTTAACATCACCAAAAAATCAATCGAATGGGGTGGTCGCGTTCTGACGCTCGAAAGCGGTCGTGTTGCTCGTCAAGCTGACGGCGCTGTTATCGCAACCTACGGCGACACCGTGGTGCTCTGCACCGTGGTTGGCGCTAAAAAAGCCAAAGCGGATGTGGACTTCTTCCCGCTGACCATCAACTATCAAGAAAAAGCATTCGCCGCTGGCAAAATCCCAGGTGGCTTCTTCAAACGTGAAGGCCGCCCGACCGAGAAAGAAGTTTTGACTTCACGCCTCATCGATCGCCCTATCCGCCCACTCTTCCCCAATGGCTTCTACAACGAAGTGCAAGTTGTTTGCACGCTCTTGTCGCATGACCTCTACAACGATCCTGACATGGTGGCTCTCATCGGTGCATCGGCTGCGCTGACCATCTCTGGCGTTCCGTTCATGGGCCCGGTTGCTGGCGCGCGCGTTGGCTATAACGAAGGCCAGTACACGCTGAACCCAGGCAAAGCAGAACTGGCAGAAGGCCAACTTGACCTCGTTGTCGCGGGCACCCAGTCGGCAGTTCTGATGGTAGAATCCGAAGCGCAAGAGCTCTCTGAAGAAGTGATGCTCGGCGCGGTTATGTTCGGTCACCGCGAATTCCAACCGGTCATCAACATGATCATCGATTTTGCTGAACAATGTGCAAAAGAACCTTGGAACTTCGAATCGCCAAAAGACGATGAACTCGAAGCTAAAGTGCGCGAAATCGCTGAGTTCGATCTGCGCGCTGCTTACAAAATTCTTGGCAAACAAGAACGCAGCAATGCGCTTGAAGCCGCTAAGTCTAAAGTGAAAGAAGCGCTTTCTGAATATCACGATGAAAAAACGCTCAAAAACCAACTCAAAAAACTCGAGCAAGACATCGTTCGCACCGCTTACGTACTAGACAAAAAACGTATCGATGGCCGCTCTATGTCCGACGTTCGCAGCATCGTTTCCGAAGTGGGCGTTCTGCCAATGACACACGGCTCGGCGCTGTTCACCCGTGGTGAAACGCAGGCGCTCGTTGTTGCAACCCTTGGCACCAGCCAAGACGAGCAACGCATCGACGCTCTCGATGGTGAATACACCGAGAACTTCATGCTGCATTACAACTTCCCTCCATACTCCGTCGGCGAAACCGGCCGTATGGGCAGCCCAGGCCGCCGCGAAATCGGCCACGGCAAGCTGGCATGGCGCGCTGTGCGTCCGCTGCTGCCTGCTAAAGCGGACTTCCCATACACGCTGCGCGTTGTGTCGGAAATCACCGAATCTAACGGTTCGTCGTCAATGGCAACTGTGTGTGGCACGTCGCTGTCGCTGATGGATGCTGGCGTTCCTCTGCTGCGCCCTGTAGCCGGTATCGCAATGGGCCTCATCAAAGAAAAAGAAGGCTTCGTAGTACTGTCGGATATTCTCGGCGATGAAGATCACCTCGGCGACATGGATTTCAAAGTAGCCGGTACCGACAAAGGTATCACCGCTTTGCAAATGGACATCAAGATCGATGGCATCACCGAAGAGATTATGAAAGTAGCTCTCAGCCAAGCTCATGCTGGCCGCGCGCACATCCTCGGTGAAATGGCAAAAGCGCTTACCGCTGGTCGTGAATCTGTTGGCGCAACTGCTCCACGCATCACCACCATGCAAATTGCGAAAGACAAAATTCGCGAAGTCATCGGCTCCGGTGGTAAAGTGATTCGCGAAATCTGCGAAGTGTCTGGCGCGAAAGTGGATATCGAAGATGACGGCACCATCCGCATCGCCGCTACGAGCGAAGAATCCGGCAAAAAAGCCTACGACATGATCTATGCTATCGTGGCAGAACCTGAAATCGGCCAGATCCACGAAGGAACCGTGGTTCGCGTGGTAGATTTTGGCGCATTCGTCAATTTCTTTGGGCCAAAAGACGGCCTTGTCCATATCAGCGAAATGGCGCAAGGTCGCGTTGCCAAAGTGGAAGATGTGGTCAAAGAAGGTGACAAAGTGAAAGTCAAAGTTTTGGAAATCGATCCACGTGGCAAGATCCGTCTTTCCATGAAAGCGGTTGACCAAGCCACCGGCGAAGACATCTCCAATAAAGCTCCAGCCAAAGCTGCGGGTGAATAATTGTTTTGCGTCATCCTCGGCGGCACAATGTGCCGTCGGGGATCTCGCGCAATTTGGACATATCCCCGCTTCGGCGTGGCCTCGCGAGGATGACAACAAGCATGGAAATCAATCATCTCGACCTTGAAAAACTCAAATACAGCCTGTTTCTAAAACGGCGTTTTCTGCCCATTTTTCTCACTGTTTTCCTCGGCACATTCAACGACAATTTGCTGCGCTCCGGCCTTGTAGTCATGATTGCGTATGCGGCCAGCCACGATGTGACGCTGCCCATGCGCCCAGAAATTCTGGTCACCATCTGCTCGGCGCTGCTTGGCCTGCCGCTACTATTTTTTTCCTGCATCGCAGGCCCCGTCGCTGACAAATACGAAAAGTCGCGCCTTGCGGTCTATACCAAAATCGCCGAGGTCGGCATCATGATTGGCGCATATATCGGCTTTACCACCGAGAATATTTATCTGCTAATGGCGATGCTCTTCGTCAGCGGAACGCACTCCACCTTCTGCGGCCCGATCAAATTTTCCATCCTCCCGGAACAATTATCTAAAGACGAGCTCGTCGCCGCTAATGGCTTCATGGCGGGGGGAACCTATCTTGCCATGCTCACCGGCCTCATCACCGGTGGTTTTCTCATTGAAACCTCGCACACGATTATTGGCCTGACCGCGCTGGGCATCGCCTGCGCTGGGCTTGTGGCCAGCCTGCTCATTCCCAACTCACACGTGCGCCACGAAAACACGCATGTGTCGCTCAACATCTGGCGCGGCACGGTCAGCATCATCTCGCACGGTATTGCCGATAAAAAAATGATGCACACCATCTTCGCGCTGTCATGGTTCATGCTGGTCGGCTCAATTTACATGACGCAATTTTCTAACTATGCGCAGGGGAAAGTGGGCGGAAACAACGAGGTCTATATCTTATTTCTCACCGTTTTTTCCATCGGCACCGCCATTGGCTCGCTCATGTGCGACACGCTGCTCAAGGGGCAAATTTCCGCGCACATGACGCCCTATGCCGCAGCGGGAATTGCACTGTTCACCTATTTGATGGTTGCCACCACACCCACACCAACGCATGAAGGATTCATTGGCGCGCACGAATTTCTGATGAGCGCGCAACATTGGCCAGTGCTACTTTCGATGATGATGGTGGCTGTCTCCGGCGGCATTTACATCGTCCCGCTTTACGCCATGTTGCAATCGGGCTGCGCCGCACATATTCGTTCGCAGGTGGTCGCCGCCAGCGGCTTGTCAGACGCGATATTCATGACGCTTGGCGCGTTCTTCTCCGCTGTGATATTGTCATTCGGGTTTGATATTCTTGATGTCTTCACCGTGGTGGCACTGCTCACCGTAGGAGTTGTTTTTTATGCACGAAAAGTCTTTGCTTGAAGCCATTGCTGCCGCCGCTGCAAAGTTTGGCAGTGGGCGCGTTGTTGCCGAAGATGCTCGGCGCATAGCCGCACTGGCCGAGGATCTCGTGCATCAGGCCGAGCTTCACCTGGCCGAACCCGAGCCCACCCATATCGGGCGGCAGATGCGCAGCCCACAGACCCTGCCGCTTCACCTCGGCCTTCAGCGGC
>RFOF01000034.1 GCA_009926845.1 Alphaproteobacteria bacterium | reverse complement strand
CGCATCACCAAACAAGCCTCGGGCGCGCCGCTTTCGCCGCTAATGGCGGGAGAGGGGGCTGCGCTCGCACGTCTGGCCACCCTTCACAGCCCTGCTCAGTGGGCCGCGCGCTGGCAAAATACGCAAGAACAATTGTTATTGGCAAGCGCGCGCCATCTCGATTATAAGCAGGTGATTATTGCATTCTTTCATTCACTCAAAGGAGATATGTGGAGGGTTGCTGGCTAATTCTAGCCACTAACCACTAGCCACTAGCCACTATGAATTACTTCATCACCACCCCGATTTATTACGTCAATGACCGCCCGCATATCGGCCATGCATACACCTCCGTGGCCTGCGACGTGCTGGCGCGGTTTCACCGCCTGATGGGCGACAATGTCAAATTCCTGACCGGAACCGACGAACACGGCCAGAAGGTTGAAAAATCGGCAGCTGCGCTGGGCGTCACTCCTAAAGCATTAGCAGACGCGAATTCCCAGCATTTCAAGGAAATGGCTGCATTGATGAATATTGGTACAGACCCTCATATAAATTTTGACTTCATCCGCACCACCGAGCCGCGCCACGTCCAATCCGCGCAGGCATTATGGAAAAAAATGGCTGATAAGGGCTTCATCACCCTTGGTAGCTACGCGGGGTGGTACGCCGTGCGCGACGAGGCCTATTATCAGGAAGGCGAGCTCATCGACACGCCAAACGGCAAACGCGCACCCACGGGGGCAGAGGTCGAATGGGTGGAAGAGCCGAGCTATTTCTTCAAATTGTCGGAGTTTGGCGACAAATTGCTGGCTTATTACGAGCAAAATCCGGATTTTATTGCACCGGAGAGCCGCCGCAACGAGATCATCAGCTTCGTAAAAGGCGGCCTGCGCGATCTTTCCATCTCCCGCACCACCTTTTCATGGGGTATTCCCGTGCCAGGTGATGAAAAACACATCATGTATGTGTGGCTTGATGCGCTGGCGAACTATCTTTCGGCGCTGGGCTATCCTGAAAATACGCCGGATATGGCGGCATTCTGGCCAGCCAACCTGCACATGGTGGGTAAGGACATCATCCGTTTCCACGCGGTGTATTGGCCGGCCTTCCTGATGGCGGCAGACCTGCCGCTGCCCCGCCGTGTGTTTGCGCATGGCTGGTGGACCATCGAGGGGGAGAAAATGTCGAAGTCGCTGGGCAATGCCGTGGCGCCGGGGGAACTGGTGCAGGATTTCGGGCTGGACCAGACCCGCTACTTCCTGATGCGCGAAGTGCCGTTCGGCAATGATGGCAATTTCAGCCGCGAGGGGATGATAAACCGCATCAACAGCGAGCTGGCGAACAATATCGGCAACCTGGCGCAGCGTACTTTGTCGATGATTCAAAAGAACTGCGGAGGCAGAATTCCAAACGGTACCGTTGCCGATGCTGAGGTTGGCATCACGGGCGTAGATAAGGATAAATTGATACAAAACATGGATAAATGCGCCTTCGATAAATATGCGGGCGATATTGTTAAGTATGCATCTCAAGCGAATGAATATATTGATAAAAAAGCTCCTTGGGCTTTAAAAAAACAAGGGGAGTTGGAAGAAATGGGCAAAGTTTTATATGCTTTGGCTGAATCAATAAGAAAAATAGCTATTATGATTCAGCCTATTATGCCTCATTCCTCAAGTAAAGTTCTTGACCTGTTGGCCGTGCCCGAAAATCAGCGTTCTTTTGCCCATTTATCGGCGGAATTTGCACTCCTCCCCGGTGTGGTGCTGCCGCCCCCCGAACCAGTGTTTCCGCGCTTTGTAGAAAAATCGGTTGATCTCGGGGGGGCTTAAAAAGCGATGCTCGTCGACAGCCATTGCCACCTCAATTTTCCCGACTTTAAAGACGACCTCGAAGGGGTTATCAGCCGAGCGCGGGAAGCGGGGGTCACGGTTATGCAAACCATCTGCACCGAAATGGCTGAGTTTGACGAGGTTTTGGGCATCGCCGAGCGGTTTGACGGGGTTTATTGCTCGGTGGGTGTGCACCCCAATGACTCTGGCGGGCAAGAAGTCCTGGAAGCACAGGAGCTTATTTCAAAGACTTCACACAAAAAGGTGATAGGCATCGGCGAGACGGGGCTGGATTATTATTACGAAAAGTCAGACCGAAACCTCCAGAAACAGAGCTTTTTGCAACACATCATTGCTTCCCGTGAAACAAATCTGCCGATTATCGTCCATACACGTGATGCAGAGGAAGACACAGCGCAGATATTGAAGGATGAAATGGCTAAGGGGGCGTTTCGTGGTGTTCTTCACTGCTTTACTTCCTCGCAATATCTGGCTGAAAAAGCTTTAGAATTAGGGTTTTACATATCGCTTTCAGGTATCATTACCTTCAAAACTGCCCAGAGCATCCGCGACACCATCAAAACCGTGCCTTTGGATAGGTTGCTGGTGGAAACGGACGCGCCATACCTTGCGCCTGTGCCGCATCGTGGCAAACGCAACGAGCCGGCTTTTACCAAATATACCAATGTGATATTGGCTGAAGTTAAGGGAATCAGCGCTGAGGAATGCGCGCGTATCACCACTGAAAACTTCTTCCGCTTGTTTGATAAGGCTCAGCCATGCGCGTAACCATTTTGGGTTGTGGAACATCGTCCGGAGTGCCGCTTATTGGCTGCGATTGCCCAGTTTGCACTTCAAAAAATTCAAAAAACAACCGAACGCGGGTTTCCGTGTTGGTGGAAACAGAGGGAAAAAACCTGCTGATAGACACATCACCAGACCTGCGTCAGCAAGCGCTGCGCGAGAATATCCGCCGCATAGACGCCGTTTTATATACGCATGACCACGCGGATCATATCAATGGCATGGATGATATGAGGTCTTTCAACTGGTTATCTAAGGATACTATTCCCGTTTTTGGCAATTCTCACACCATAAATTCGCTCAAAACCCGCTTTGGCTATGCATTTCAGCCAAAGCCTGAAGGCCTTTGGAGCCGGCCAAGCCTGACGCCGAACCTAATTCCTGATGGCAAAAGGGCCGAATTTGAGGCTCTGGGAATCAAAATAATAGCATTTGAACAGATACACGGAAGCGGTATGTCACTTGGTTTTCGCGTCGGTGACTTTGCGTATTCAACCGATACAAGTGAACTGGAAGATTCAGCGTTTGAAGCTTTAGCAGGCGTCGATGTTTGGGTGGTGGACTGTTTGAAATTCACGCCAACATATAACCATTCGCATTTAGACAAAACCCTTGGCTGGATAGAGCGTGTAAAACCAAAACTTGCTATTTTGACCCATATGTCGCATGAATTTGACTATGAAGCGCTTTCTAGCCAGTTGCCATCCGGCGTTGTTGTGGGTTATGATGGGCTTTGTGTGGAGATTTGATGCTATATAGGTCTGTTTTTTCCATAATATATATTATACGACAATTAGAGGCGGTATGATGACAGGCTTTCAAAACGTGCTTTCCGCGCTATGCACAAAGATAGAGCTAAAAAACGCCAGCGATTTTCAAAGCGTATTTGCCATTGCAGATGAGAAAGAAGCGCGTTTGGCGTATGATGTGCTAACGGCTTATAACTTTGAATGCAAAGTATATGCTGAAGATGGTGCATCAAAACTTTATATCACTAACCCTGCTGCCACCGATGCCACTGTGAGCGCGCGCCTTGCTGCTGCATTGGCTTATGCGCACTCGCTGAAAACCATCAAATCCGCGCTTGATCACCTCTGTCAGACCGCTGTTGTGCCCCTTCATTCCCCTGATTATAACCTCTCCTTTGTTAACTTGCCTGCTTCCGGCGGAAAACAGCTGCTTATCAATGTTATTCCCGCTACATCGCAGACGACCAATGCTCTCACTCCGCAGCCTGCGGCCAGCAGCACTCCACAACCCGCAAAAACCGTGCAATCTGCGGCGACCCCTATGCCAAAAACATCCAAATATATGCGCCGAACGCAGGAGGAAACCATGTTCTCCGGCCCCTCTCTTTTGTCGGACAACAACAAGATTATTTCCAATAAAGATAAGCAAAAACAAGAGGAAGACACCGCCTGGCGGCGTTTTAGCTTGTATATCAAAGGCAACTCAGCGGTCGCCTTTTCTATTATTGTTGTGGTGTTGATTGTGTTGTTGAGCCTTTTCAGCCTTGCTGTGGTTTCCAAAGGGTTTCTCTGCCCTGATCTGGCGCATAGTAAAAAGAAGAACACTGCTTGGTATTGCCAAGAGCCTGAAAAAGAAAAAGCACAAGAAGAGCCGCAATGACGCATACTAACACCCCTTACCCGCTGCGCTCGAGCGTGGCCACGCAGCTTAAAGGCGATGCCACCATCCCAGGCGATAAATCTATCTCGCATCGTGCACTGATGCTCTCGTCGCAAGTACTTGGAAAAACGCACATAACTGGTCTTCTCGAAGGTGAAGACGTACTGGCAACCGCTGGCGCACTGCGCTCTCTGGGTGTTTCTGTCGCGCGCATTTCGCCGCATACATGGGAAGTGCAAGGCGTGGGAATTGGCGGGCTCACAGCCAGCGCCGATGTGCTCGATATGGGCAACTCCGGCACTAGCACCCGCCTGCTGATGGGGTTAGTTACCCCCTATCCTTTCACCACATTTTTCACCGGTGATGCTAGCCTTCGCAGCCGCCCGATGGCGCGCGTGTCAAAGCCACTTGAAGAAATAGGCGCAAGCCTGGTCACCGCCGAGAAGAATCGCCTGCCACTGGCGCTGACCGGCACTAAAACGCCGATGCCTATCACCTATCGTTTGCCGGTGGCCTCGGCGCAGGTTAAATCCGCTGTTATTCTCGCTGGCCTGAACACGCGCGGCACAACGACCGTGATAGAGCCGCAGCCCACGCGCGACCACACAGAAAACATGCTGCGCCACCTTGGGTTTACCTTAGATATCAAAATATTAGAAGATGGTGCGCGCGCCATTTCTATCAGCGGCCAACAAACTATTGCGCCTGCAGATAGGCAGATAAGCGTGCCGTCTGACCCCTCCTCCGCTGCGTTTGCGATTGTAGCGGCGCTGATCTGTAAAAACTCCAGCCTGTCGCTGCACAATGTGTGCATCAACCCCACGCGCACCGGGCTTTTCACCACGCTTATTGAAATGGGCGCGAAAATTACCTTCCGCAATGAACGCATCGTGGCGGGCGAACCCGTGGCCGATTTAATTGTGGAAAGTTCGAGGCTTAAAGGCATTATCGTGCCCGCTGAGCGCGCCCCTTCGATGATCGATGAATACCCGATTTTGGCGGTGGCGGCGGCGTTTGCAGAAGGCAAAACCGTGATGCATGGGCTGGCGGAGCTGCGCGTCAAAGAAAGTGACCGTTTGGCGGCAATTGTCGATGCGCTGAATGTGTGTGGCGTGGAAGCGCGCGCTGAGGGTGACAGCCTGATTGTAAACGGCGCATCTAAAGGCGAATTGCCACGTGGCGGCGGCACGGTTACCACCCATTTTGACCACCGCATCGCCATGTCATTTCTGGTGATGGGCATGGCCAGCCAGCAACCGATCACCGTGGATGACGCGACCGCCATTGCCACCAGCTTCCCTGATTTTGTGCGCTTGTTCAATCAGTTGGGCGCCGACATTGAACCGCTAACCGCGCATGCATCCGGCGATCATCAGCCATTTGTCATCGCTATCGATGGCCCCGCCGCTTCCGGCAAAGGCACGCTGGCCCGCCGCCTCGCCGAATATTTTGACTTGGATTATCTGGACACCGGCAGCTTATATCGCGCAGTGGGCATGAAAGTGGTGTATGCGGGGGGTGACCCGAGTGACCTAAAAACCGCTGTGGAAGCCGCTAAAAGCATCGACGCCGAAGACCTCGCCAACCCGCGCCTGCGCCAGGAACATATTGGAAAAGCTGCATCTATTGTCTCGGCATTCCCCGAAGTGCGGGCGGCGCTGCTTGAGTTCCAGCGCCAGTTTGCCACGCGTGGCCGCGGCGCAGTGCTCGATGGCCGCGACATCGGAACCGTGGTCTGCCCCGATGCGGATTTTAAATTCTTCATCACCGCCACGCTCTATGCCCGAGCCAAACGCCGCCACCGCGAGTTACAAGGCCAAGGTATTGAAGTTGTGTTTGAATCGGTGCTGGAAGATCTGCGTGAGCGCGACGAGCGCGACCAGCAGCGCAGCGTTGCACCGCTCAAACCCGCTGATGACGCCACCACACTGGACACCTCCACGCTGGATGCTGACGCGGTTTTTGAGCGCATTCGCAGCGAAGTCACCAGCCGCAAAACGGCAAAAGTGGCCTGATTTTTTCAATCAACAAAGATAACCCGACGCTTGCAAGCACGCGCCATTTCCTTATGATGTCTCCATTGTTATTTTGGGAGGCTTTATGCGTGCGTTGAAGATTTTTGGCTTGGCCACATTGGCTTTGTTGCTTTCTAACTGTGATCAGGTTCAGTCCACCATCCCGTCGCCGCTGACTTTTACGCGCTATCAGCCCATCATTCTTGATGTCGGCGATGTTCAGATTATTGAAGAATATCAATCTCCCAAAACGGCACCTTATGTGGAGCATCTGATGCCCTATTCGCCAGCTGAGGCGATGCGCATCTGGGTGAAAGACCGCATCCGCGCTAGTGGCAACGAAAAATCGCTGCAGGTTATCATCAAAGATGCGCGCGTGATGTCGTCCACACTTCCCAGTGGCAGTGGCGTTTTGGGTGTTGTTGGCCTTTCCAAAGACAAGCGCTATGATTTGACGCTGGCGGTTGAAATGCGCATCTATGGCCGTAGCGCCGCGATGTCGGAGGCCAATGTCAACGTCTCCACCACGCGCTTTATCACCATCGCTGACACTGCCTCTTCGCATGAGCGCGAGGTGCAATTCCGTAAGATGGTGGGTGATTCCATGGAGGTCATCAACGCCGAGCTTGAGAAAAACATATTCACCTATTTTGGTCACTACATCACCTATCAATAATGTTGAGAGTCTGTCATGCTCGGGCTTGACCCGAACTTCCATTGACATTAGTTATTTAAAAAACAATGGATTCTCGGCTTAATGCTGAAGATGACAGAGGACCACGCTTAATGAACATCTACCTTCCTATCGCTGAGCTGTCGGTCAACGTGTTCGTATTGCTTGGTCTTGGTGCAGGAACGGGGGTTTTGGCCGGCATGTTCGGTGTTGGTGGCGGGTTTTTGATGACGCCGCTGCTGATTTTTATAGGTGTTTCTCCAAGTGTAGCGGTGGCAACCGCAGCCAACCAGATTATAGCCTCGTCTTTGTCTGGTTTTCTGGCGCATATGCGTCGCGGCAATGTTGATTTTAAAATGGGTTTGTTCTTATTGCTGGGCGGCGTCGCGGGTTCGACGCTTGGCGTTTGCCTGTTTCGCTGGCTTAAAGATATAGGCCATATAGATCTTCTCATTTCGCTGTGCTACGTCACTTTTTTGGGCATCATCGGCGCGATAATGGCTAGCGATAGCTTGTATGCGCTGTTAAAAATCGATCGCAAATCCTCCACCCAAAGCGACAAGCAAACGCTCGGTAGTCGCCTGCCATTTAAAATGCATTTCCCCCGCTCCAACCTCACTATCAGTGTCATTACCCCCGTTCTTATTGGGTTTTTCGTCGGCATCATGGTTTCACTCATGGGTATCGGTGGCGGGTTTTTCCTTGTTCCCGCAATGATATATATACTTGGGATGCCAACCTCTATGGTTATTGGCACCTCGCTCTTTCAAATCATTTTTATCACCGCAAATGTCACTTTTTTGCAGGCGGTTACAACGCAAACCGTTGATATTTTAATGGCATTTATACTGCTTTCTGGCTCGGTTCTCGGAGCGCAATTTGGCACGCAGTGGGGTGCAAAAATTCCTGCGGAATATTTGCGCGCGATGCTTGCAGCGCTTGTTCTTGGCGTTGCGGTCAAGCTGGCGTTTGGCCTGTTCACTCCGCCTGATAACATCTACACCGTCAGTATCCTCGATGATTAGATTATTCTTTTTGTGCCTTTTTTTATTGCCGCCTATTTCCGCAAAGGCTTCTCCTGTGGTCGCCGATTTGTCTAATTATCGCATTGAGCAAGACACCAACTTCAATGGCACAAGGCTGTTTTTGTTTGGCGCCCGCAATGATAACGGTGATATTGTGGTGGTTATTCGCGGGCCGAATAAAAACTTCATCGTGCGCAAAAAAGAAGAGGCAGGCGGCCTTTGGATCAATACCGAGCGCATGAAGTTTCATGACGTCCCTGCATTTTATATGGTCGCCTCTAGCAAGCCGCTGCGCGAGCTTGAAGATAAAGGCGTGATGGCCCTGCTCGGCATCGGGTCGCGAACTTTATGCAAAAGAAGAAGGCCGTGTAGAATTTATGGGAGAAATGCTATTTAAGACTGCCATTAATTTCCCCAGTGATATTCCCTCTGGCAACTACATCGCCGAAATTTATCTGCTGAGCGAAGGTGAAATTGTAGGTATGCAATCTACTCCGATTACCGTTGTCAAAAGCGGGCTGGATGCATTGATTTACCTCAGCGCTCACCAATATCCGGCAGCTTATGGTGTAGTGGCCATTGTCCTTGCCCTCGGCGCTGGGTGGCTTGCTGGCCGCTTGTTCCAGAGATAATTAATATCATAAAGAGGTGAATTTTATGCTAAAAATACGCAAATCCACCCGCCGCCCTCGCCCAGCAGGCGCAGGGCCGTGGTGGTATATCGCCACGTGGTTTGGCTCTGGCCAATCACCTAAAGCCAGCGGAACGGCGGGCTCGCTCGCAGCCCTTCCCTTTGCTTACGTCATCCAGCATTTTGGCGGCAACCTTGCGCTGTTGGGCGCTGCTGTTGGCATATTTTTTGTCGGCTGGTGGGCATCAAACCGCTATCTCGCGGTGATGGGCGGCGCGCAGGACCCGAGTGAAATTGTGGTGGATGAAGTGGCGGGCATGTGGCTGCTGCTGGCGTTCATGCCGCTCACATGGCAGTCCTACGTGGTTGGGTTTTTCCTTTTCCGCGCGTTCGACGTGGTCAAGCCTTGGCCAGTCTCACTTTCCGATGAAAAAATCAAAGGCGGTTTAGGCGTGATGCTCGATGATATTTGGGCTGGCCTATACCCCGTGGGGATATATTATTTTCTGCAGCTCCTCAATCCAGCTATCAGCCATTTAATTCTCAGTTTCTTGGAAAGCCCGCATGTTTAACAATGACCTCATCGAAGAAGCGCAGCGCCTCATCAGCCTTTATCGCAGTAAGGGCATGAAAATCGCCACCGCCGAATCCTGCACGGGCGGCCTCATTTCAGCGCTGCTGACGGAGATTGCTGGCTCATCCGATGTGTTCGACCGCGGTTTTGTCACCTACTCAAATGACTCTAAATGTACCATCATCGACGTGCCGCTAGCCCTGATAAAAGAGCATGGCGCGGTCAGCGAAGAAGTAGCCAGCGCCATGGCCTATGGCGCGCTAGAAAATTCCGCTGCGGATGTTGCCGTATCGGTGACCGGCATTGCCGGCCCAGGCGGCGGCAGCGTGCAAAAACCTGTGGGCACGGTGTTCCTCGCCGTTGCCACGCGCAGCAACCAAGCACTCATCGAACGGTGTCAGCTCGAAGGCGACCGCAGCGAAATCCGCCTGCAGGCATTGGGCGTCGCCCTTGGGCTGCTGCGCCAAATGGCTAGCCGTTCTTCTGTTTCTTTTGCTTAGTTATCCTCGCGAGGCATAGCCGAAGCGGGGATCTAGTTCAGCGTGTCGCACAAGATCCCCGACGTCACAATGTGCCGTCGAGGATGACATCACTTCTTCTTCCTAGCCTTTAGCTCTTTGCCTTTTCCAGCAATGTTCTTCTGCTCTGCGCGGGTGACGGCGAGTGCATCATCGGGAACATCCTGCGTGATGACGCTGCCAGCACCAACGATAGCGCCAGAGCCGATGGTGACGGGGGCGACGAGTGAGCTGTTTGAGCCGATGAACGCGCCCGCGCCGATGATGGTTTTGAATTTGTTGATACCATCATAATTGCAGGTGATGGTGCCTGCGCCGATGTTTGCGCCCTCGCCCACTTCGCTATCACCCACATAGCTTAAATGGTTGGCTTTTGCGCCTTTGCCGAGCTTGGTGTTTTTCAGTTCCACGAAATTGCCGACATGGCCATTTTCGCCAATGCTCGTTCCCGGGCGCAGGCGCGCAAATGGCCCAACCGTTGCGCCGGTTTCAATGCTCGCGCCCTCGACGTGGCTGAACGATCGAATCTCTACATTATCTGCCACGCGCACATTCGCGCCGAACACCACATTCGGGTGAATCACCACATCTTTGCCCAGCTGCGTATCCACACTAAAATAGACCGTCTGCGGGTCGATAAGTGTTGCGCCCTCGCTCATGTGATGTTGGCGCAGCCAGCCCTGCATCACGCTTTCAGCCTGCGCCAGCTGCTCACGCGAGTTGATGCCCGCAAGCTCAACGGGGTCTGCTTCCATCGCGCCACAGGTCAGCCCCATGCCACCCGCAATCGCGATGATATCCGTCAGATAATATTCGCCCGCAGCGTTGGCGTTTTTCAGCTGCTTTAGCATCGGCACCAGATGTTTTCCGCTGATGGCCATAACGCCCGAGTTGCAGAATGTGATTTGTTTTTGCTGTGGGTTTGCGTCTTTTTCTTCGACAATTTCGCGCAACAATCCATTCGCGTCCACCACCAAACGCCCATAGCCCGTGGGGTTGTCGAGTTCCATGCCGAGCACGACCACTTCCGCCTGCATCGCCGCATGTTGCAGATGGTGGAGCGTGCGCGGGGAGATCAGCGGCGTGTCGCCATAGAGCACGAACACGGTGTCTTCATAACCCGCCAGCGCTTCCTCAGCGCAGAGCACCGCGTGGCCAGTGCCTTGTTGTTTGTCTTGTATGGCCACCTTGCACGCGGGCGACATTTTGAGCGCAGTGTCGCGCACTGAGTCCATGTGCGGAGCGATGACCACCACCGTGCGCTCAGGATGGAGCGGGGCGATGCTCGCCAGCACATGCGCGATGAGTGGCTGGCCAGCCAACTTGTGCATCACCTTGGGCATGGCCGATTTCATGCGTGTTCCCTGCCCTGCAGCCAAAATAACCGCGGCGAAATTATGCTTGTGTGCGTTGCTCATAAGTCTAGAATCCTCTGAAGTTAGATACCCCCTCATAATCGAAAAAAGAGCGTTTGTAATGGATTTTATCGTCATATCCGCACTCATCGGCACAGCGCTGGGCTTTGGCCTCTGCTGGATGGTCATGAAAAGCCAGCTACGCGAGAAACTGGCAGAGCTTGAAAGCCTGAGGAGCGAGCGCACCGAGATGCATGAACGCGCCATCACCGCCGAGGTGAGCCTTGGCGCGCTGGAGCAGCGCATGCGCGAGCGCGAAGAGCAGATGAACCTGCAATTTAAAGACACGGCCAACCAGATTTTTGACGACATGAGCAAAAAATCCGAGAAACAAATTGGCGATTTGCTCAGCCCACTTCGCGAGCGCATTGTCGAGTTTCAAAAACTCGTTTCCGATAATTTTGGCGAGCACGGCAAGGAGCAACACACGCTGAAAGCCGAGATTGGCCGCATCGTGGCGATGAACGAGCAGATGCGTCTGCAAGCTAACAACCTCACCAAGGCGCTGCGCGGCGACGTCAAGGCGCAGGGCAACTGGGGCGAGATGATTCTTGAGCGCATTTTGGAAGAATCCGGTTTACAAAAAGGCATCGGCTACACGGTTCAGGGCGAGCAGATGGGGCTTTCAAACACCGATGGTGGCCGCCAACAGCCTGACGTTATCATCAACTTGCCTGACGCTAAACATATCATCATCGACTCAAAAGTAACACTCACCCACTATGAGCGCTATTGCAGCGAAACCGATGAAGCGCAAAAAGAGGCGCACCTCAAACTGTTTTTACGCTCGGTGCGCACGCACGTGGGCGGCCTCGAGGGCAAGCGCTATCAGGATAATGACAAGCTGATTACACCCGATTTTGTGCTGATGTTCATGCCGGTGGAAGGCGCATATTCCTTTGCCATGCAGCAAGACACCGAGCTGCACAGCTACGCGTGGGAGCGAAAAATTGTTATCGTCTGCCCGAGCACTTTGTTTGCTACGCTGCGCACGATTGCATCGCTCTGGCGCATCGAACAGCAGAACAAGAACGCGCAGGAAATTGCCCGTCAAGGCGGCGCGATGTATGACAAATTCGTGATGTTCATCGACAATATGCAAGACATCGGCAGCAAGCTCAACGGCTTGCAAAAAAGCTATGACAGCGCGATGCAGCGGCTTTCAACCGGTCATGGCAACCTGATGGCGCGGGTGGAAAAACTGAAAACACTTGGCAGCAAAACCAGCAAATCCATGCCGGTTGGCATCACGTTTGAAGAAACGCCGGAAGAAGAAACTACCGCTTAGTTTTTTTCTTCCCTTATTACTGTCATCCCCGCCTTGTGCGGGTATCTAGAGCCGTTATACCGTGTCGCCTGAGATCCCGGAACAAGTCCGGGATGACGCTTACCGCTTAAACTCAAGTCCAAGAAGGCGATAGCTCTCGCTGTCATCTTTCCAATTGGGTTTGACCTTCACAAAAAGAGACAGATGGATGCGTTTATCCACGACTTTTTCCAGATCTTTGCGCGCGGCGATGCCGATGTTTTTTATCATCTGCCCACCATCGCCGATGACGATTTTTTTCTGCCCCTCGCGCTGCACCAAGATCACCTGCGCCACCTTGACGCTGGTCTCGGTTTCTTCCCAGCTTTCCGTTTCCACGAATATGGCGTAGGGCAGCTCTTGCTCTAGCTTCATGAAGATTTTTTCGCGGGTGATTTCAGCCGCGAGCAAGCGCAGCGAAATATCGCTCATCTGGTCTTCCGGATAGAGAAATGGCCCCGCGGGAACAACCGCAGAAAGTTCTTTCATCACCGCATCCACTCCGTCACCACTCTTGGCCGAGATCATAAAAATTTCCTGGAAAGCGCCGCTATCCGCGCAGGTTTGCGCCAGTGCGAACAGCTTGTTTTTTTCTACCGCGTCCACCTTGTTCAACGCGAGGAACACCGGCTTTTTCACCGTTTTGAGCTTATCCAAAAGTTCGCGCGTGCTGGCGCGGATACCGACCTCGGAGTCAATCAGCATCAACACCGCGTCAGCATCGCCAATGCCAGACCATGCGGCGCTGACCATTGCTTTTTCGAAGTTCTTCTCAGCGCTGAAAATGCCCGGCGTATCGACAAAAATAATCTGCGATTGTTCATGCACGCAGACGCCGCGAATGTTAAAGCGCGTGGTCTGCACCTTGGGGGTGACGATGGACACCTTGCCGCCGACAAGGCGGTTAATCAGCGTCGATTTCCCGGCGTTTGGCTCACCGATGATAGCGACAATCCCACATTTTGTTTCAGTCATTTTTCACTCTTTCTAAAAGCTCTGCTGCGGCCAACTGTTCTGCCGCACGTTTCGCGTTGGCCTGCGCACTTGTGGGCGCTTGCCCCTGCACTTGCACTTCCACCGTAAACAGCGGCGCGTGCGCGGGGCCCGTGGTTTCCAGCACGCTATAGACAGGTATGGGCAGACCGCGACCCTGCGCCCATTCTTGCAGAGCGGTTTTTGCGTCTTTGGGCGGGGCAATGGTTTTTTCCGCCAGCGGTTTCCAGCGCGGGGTGATGAAGCTGCTTGCCGCATCAAAACCACCATCGAGATATATAGCGCCAATCAAGGCTTCCAGCGCATCCTCAAGGTTAGAGGAATTATCACGCGCTTCGCCAGCGGCCAGCCGCAGGGCGGCCGCCAAATCAATTTCACGAGCAATCAGCGTCAATGTTTCACCGCGCACTAGAGCCGCTAAACGCCGCGCCAGCTCACCTTCTTGTTCATTCGGAAATAGCTGATACAGCAAATGCGCCACCACCGCGCCAAGCACAGAATCACCCAGAAATTCGAGGCGCTGGTTGCTTTGTTCTTTGGCCAAACTCGGATGGGTGAGCGCCAGATGTAGCAGCGCCACATC
>RFOF01000033.1 GCA_009926845.1 Alphaproteobacteria bacterium | reverse complement strand
TTTTGGAATAAATCGCAGTGTTGACGCCAATGAGCTTGCCGCTCAAATCCACTAGCGCGCCGCCGGAATTGCCGGGGTTGATGGCCGCGTCGGTCTGGATAAAAAATTGATAGTCCGACACGCCCGCCGCGCCGCGCGCAAGTGCCGAAATAATGCCGCTGGTAACGGTCTGCCCCACACCAAAGGGGTTGCCAATGGCGAGCACCATATCGCCCACTTCCAGCGAATCCGAATCGCGCAGCGGCAGGAACGGAAGCTCGCCGTCAGACTTAATCCGCAGAAACGCCAAGTCAGATCGCGGGTCACGCACCTCTACGGTGGCGTCAAATTCGCGCTTGTCGGCCAGCACCACGCGAATTTCCTGCGCGTCGCGGATAACATGGTGCGAGGTGACGATAAGGCCATCGGCTTTGATAATAACGCCAGAGCCAAGCGAGCTGACCACTTGCTCACGCGTGCGCCCGGGAACGGCGAGCCCTTGGCGGCCAAAGAACTGCTGGAAGAACGGATCACCCGCAAACGGCGAGAGGCTTTCTTGCACCTGCACACGGCTCTTGGTGTAGATATTGACCACCGCTGGCGCGGCCTTTTTGACCACCGGCGCAAAGGAAAGCTGCACTGCCGCACGCGACTCTGGCACTTCTTTTTCCTGCGCGAAAAGTGGAGTAGAAAATGTTAGAGCTAACAGAAGAAAAAATGCGTTGCGGATCATATTTCACCCTTTTTAATTCTTGTCATTCCTGCGAAAGCAGGAATCTTGACGGAGTCTTTATTCATTACAGGATTCCTGCTTTCGCAGGAATGACAAGGTAAAAAAAAGCAGCCCCGAAGGACTGCTTTTTTAGCATTATTTGCAAGGCCAGTAAAGACTAAGCGGCAGCTTCTTCAGCGAACTGATTTGGGCCGGAATCTTTGCCTTTAGCGGATTCATCGCGGTCAACCAGCTCGATGATCGCCAGTGGTGCATTGTCACCATAGCGGAAGCCGGCTTTGAGCACGCGGATATAGCCGCCCTGACGGGTTTTATAACGCTCAGCAATAGCCGAAAACAGCTTGTTGGTGAGGTCAGCATCTTTGATCTGCGACAGCACCTGACGGCGCGCATGCAGGTCACCACGCTTTGCCAGCGTGATGAGCTTTTCTACGATAGGACGAAGGTCCTTCGCTTTTGGCAGCGTGGTCGAGATTTGCTCGTGCTTGATGAGCGCTTGAGCCATATTGGCGAACATCGATTTACGATGGGCGCTTTTACGACCTAATTTACGGCCTGACATATTGTGACGCATGGTACTTCTCCTGGTTTAATGCTCAGTACGGATCTTCGTATTTACGAGCGAGTTCTTCAATGTTCTCTGGTGGCCAGCCCTGAACTTCCATACCAAAGCGCAGGCCGATTTTAGCCAGCTTTTCTTTGATTTCGTTCAGCGATTTGCGACCAAAATTCGGGGTTTTGAGCATTTCTGCTTCGGTCTTCTGCACGAGATCGCCGACATAAACGATGTTGTCGTTTTTGAGGCAGTTGGTCGCGCGAACAGACAATTCATCGAGGTCATAGACCTTTTTGAGCAGGTATGGCGAGAATGGAAGTTCTGGCTTGCTTTCTTCTTTGCGTTCAACTTTTGATTCTTCAAAGTTGATGAAGAGTTGCAGCTGATCTTGCAGAATGCGGGCAGCCAAAGCCACTGCATCATCTGCGCTCATCGAGCCATCGGTTTCAACCGTCATGGAAAGTTTGTCATAGTCAGTGATCTGACCAACGCGCGCATTTTCCACTTTGTAAGATACTTTAGACACAGGCGAGAACAGTGCGTCCACAGGGATGAGGCCGATAGCCGCATCAGGCGAACGCTGGGCACGAACATAGCCCTTGCCGGTTTCAACAGTCATTTCCATGTTGAGTTTCGCGCCTTTATCGAGCGTGCAGATCACATGGTCTTTGTTGATGATTTCAACATCACCAGTGACATCGATCATGCCAGCGGTCACTTCGCAAGGGCCGGTAGCGGTGATGGAAACACGTTTCTTCTCAGCAGTGCCGGATTTGACGCGCAGTTCTTTGATGTTGAGGATGATGTCGGTGACATCTTCGCGAACGCCAGGAACTGAAGAAAATTCATGCAACACGCCTTCGATTTTGATCGCGGTCACTGCAGCGCCTTGCAGCGAAGACAGCAGCACGCGGCGCAGAGCCACGCCAAGCGTATGACCAAAGCCACGTTCCAGCGGTTCAGCCACGATGGTGGCCTGACGCGAGTTGGTCTTGGAGGTCGCGATATCGAGCTTCGATGGTTTAATCAGATCTTGCCAATTCTTTGCTAACATGTGTACTCCTAAGTGATCAGTGGCCAGTGGCCGGTGGTCATTGTTTATTCTCTTCTGGCCACTGGTCACCGACCACTGGCCACTTATTAAATTTATACGCGGCGACGCTTAGGTGGGCGGCAACCGTTGTGCGGCACAGGGGTCACGTCTTTGATGGACGTAATCTGGAAGCCAACCGTCTGGAGCGCGCGCAGAGCTGATTCTCGACCGGCGCCTGGGCCTTTAACCAGAACCGCCAGCGTCTTCATACCGTGCTCTTGCGCTTTTTTGCCCGCATCTTCAGCTGTGACCTGCGCGGCATAGGGCGTCGATTTACGAGAGCCTTTAAAACCATGCTGACCAGCAGACGAAGAAGAAATTGTATTTCCCTGCGTGTCGGTCACCGTGATGATGGTGTTGTTGAACGATGCATTCACATGCGCCACACCAGTGGCAATATTTTTGCGTGCGCTCTTTTTAATTCTTGCAGCACCAGCGTCTTTTGCAGCCATTTTCATCTTCCTTTTGTTCTACTCCCCGCCTTGATCGGGGATTTTCTTTTTAACTTCTCACCCTATCCCCGCTCGCGCTTCGCTTGGCGGGGAATGATACTATTTAGTAGCGATTTTCTTACCAGCGACTGGCTTGGATTTGCCTTTGCGAGTACGAGCGTTAGTATGCGTGCGCTGACCACGGGTCGGCAGCTTTTTACGGTGACGCAGGCCGCGATAGCAACCAAGGTCAACCAGACGCTTAATGTTCATCGATACTTCACGGCGAAGATCACCCTCTACCATGTAGTCACGATCAATAATTTCACGCACGCGAATCACTTCGGATTCGGCGAGTTGATGAACGCGTTTTTCCGCAGGAAGATCTGCTTTTGCGCAGATTTCAGCGGCTTTAACACGGCCAATGCCATGAATATAGGTAAGCGCGATATCAAGACGCTTAGCAGACGGAATATTTACACCAGCAATACGAGCCACAAAAACCTCAAATTTCAACAGGTTAGCACATTTTTATTACAAAGGAGCAGGAATTCTAACGATATTCCTGCTTACGTCAACCATTTTTCGCAAATTTTTCTACTTCACCCACCACTCGGTCAATTTGGCGGGTCACTTCGTCAATTTCCGCCATGCCGTCCACCGCCACCAGCACACCGCGAGAGGCATAATAAGGCAGCAAAGGAGCGGTTTGGCGGTTATAGGCGTCCAGGCGACTTGTCACCGTTTCAGCCTTATCGTCTTCGCGGCGCACGAAGTCTCCGGCGCCACATTCGTCACATACACCTGCAGCGCGCGTCGGTTTGAAGCTATCATGATAGCCCGCCCCACATTTTTTGCATGAGAACCGCCCCGTGATACGCTCAACCAGCTTTGCATCGTCTACTTTGAGCTGAATCACGCGATCGAGGCGAATTTCTTCTTCTGCGAGCATGTTGTCGAGCTCTTCAGCCTGCGTCAGCGTGCGCGGGAAACCATCAAGGATGAACCCACCTCGGCAATCTGGCTGCGCGATGCGGTCACGAATGAGCGCGATCATGATATCGTCAGAAACAAGACCGCCGCTGGCCATCACTGCTTTAGCTTTCAGCCCTACTTCCGTTCCCGCTGCCACCGCTGCACGCAGCATGTCGCCGGTTGAAAGTTTCGCATAACCATATTTTTTCTGTAGCAAATCCGCTTGTGTGCCTTTGCCCGCACCTGGAGGGCCAAACATAATTAAATTCATATAAACACTCCTAGCTTTGCTATACTAGCCCCATTGAGGGGCGCAGCCTGCGCGGTGCCAGAGGATTTGTCAAAAATCCCATTTTTTGTCAAATCCTGAGCGCAATTCAAAATGCTCATTTGATTTTTCCTTTCAAACGCGCTTTTTTGATCAAACCTTCATATTGGTGTGCGAACAGATGTGACTGCACTTGCGTCACGAAATCCATCACCACGTTGACCACGATGAGAAGACCAGTTCCGCCGAGCTGGAATGGAATAGCATATTTAGCCACGAACAATTCCGGCATCACGCAGACGAGTGAGAGATACAAAGCGCCAACAGCAGTCAAGCGCGTAAGCACAAAATCGAGATATTCTGCGGTCGCCTGACCAGGGCGAATGCCCGCGATGAAGCCACCATTTTTCTTGAGGTTATCAGCGGTTTCTACTGGGTTGAACACAATGGAGGTATAGAAGAAACTGAAGAACAGAATCAAACTAACATAGGCCACGATGAAGAGCGGTTGCCCATGCGCCAGATAGGTGCTGATGGCTTGCAAAATGCCGCTGCCAGAGCCAGCTTGGAAGCTAGCGATGGTCAGCGGGAACAGCAAAATCGAGCTGGCAAAAATCGGAGGGATAACACCCGCTGTGTTGAGCTTGAGCGGCATATGGCTGGATTCGCCGCCAAACATTTTTCCGCCCTGCTGACGTTTTGGATATTGCACAACCACGCGGCGCTGCGCACGCTCCATAAATACGATGAGCGCGATAAGTGCAAATACCGCAACAATAATCACCAGAATCATCATCGTCGAAAGTGCGCCGGTGCGGCCAAGTTCAAAGGTTTGCCCAACAGCGCTTGGAAGCCCAGCCACGATACCCGCAAAAATGATGAGCGAGATGCCGTTGCCGATGCCGCGCGCGGTGATCTGTTCACCCAGCCACATCAGGAACATGGTGCCGCCAGTGAGCGTAACAGCCGTCGAAAAACGGAAGAACGCACCCGCTTCAATGACAGCAGGAGCGCCATTTGAGCCGGTCATGCTTTCTAGGCCAACGGCCATGCCGTAGCCCTGAAAGGCCGCGAGGAAAACCGTACCAAAACGCGTATATTGATTGATTTTGCGACGGCCAGCTTCACCGTCTTTCTTGAGTGCGGCCAGCGACGGAATCGCAAAACCAAGCACCTGCATGATAATCGATGCGGAGATGTAGGGCATCACCGCCAGCGCAAACAACGTCATACGCGAGAGCGCACCGCCAGAGAGCATGTTGAACATGCCAAGAACGCCATTTTGGTTGCGGGCAAAAATATCTGCAAGAATATGTGGGTCGATACCGGGTACGGGTATGTAGCTGCCGAGGCGATAAATAATCAGTGCACCAAGCACAAACCAAAGGCGCTTTTTAAGCTCAGTAGCACGGGAAAAGACCCCCATGTTCATGTTAGCGGCTAAGCGTTCTGCGGCTGAGGTCATAGGAAAAGGACTTAAAGGATAGTGGTTAGAAAAATACCCCCCACCCGTATAGGAAACAAAGTGAGGGGGTATGTATAATTAAGCGGCTGGAGCTGCTTTTTCAGCTTTTGGCTGAGATACGGTGAGCTTGCCACCGGATTTTTCAACAGCAGCTTTAGCCGTTTCAGAAGCAAAATCCACCGTCAGGGTGATCTTTGCTTTGAGCGTGCCTTTAGCCAGCAATTTTACTTCGGTGCCCGCTGGGCGAACAAGACCAGAAGCCTGCAGCACAGCCAGATCGATTGGCTTGGAAGCATCGAGTGTTCCAGCATCAACGGCTTTTTGAATCGCGCCGAGGTTCACCACTTCATATTCATGACGGGTATAGTTATTGAAACCGCGTTTTGGCAGACGGCGATGAATCGGGGTCTGACCACCTTCAAAGCCATTGATGCGAACACCGGTACGAGCCGTTTGGCCTTTGCCGCCGCGACCGCTGGTTTTGCCTTTGCCAGAACCGATACCACGCCCCACGCGCATTTTGCGTTTGCGGGCGCCATCATTGTCCTTGATTTCATTGAGTTGCATATGCTTCAGTCCTAATTAGATTATTTTACGTCTTCAACCACGAGCAGATGACGCACTTTGCGAATCATGCCGCGAACGGATGGGGTGTCTTCCAGAACGCGCGAGCGATGGCGCTTGTTCAGGCCGAGGCCGATAAGCGTTGCTTCTTGGTCATGGCGGCGAGCAATGCAGCCAGCCACTTGCGTTACTTTCACTTGCGCGCCAGTAGCAGCTTTTTTCGCAGGAGCAGCAGCTTTGGCAGCCTTTGGAGCAGCAGCTTTTTTAGCTGCAGATTTTTTTGCAGTAGCTTCGGTCATGGCCTACTCTTCCTTCTTGTCTTCTGGGCGCACGCCATCGCGACGCTCGATGATTTCACCTACTTTTTTACCACGTTTCGCTGCGACAGCGCGTGGAGCGCGCATTTCATCGAGAGCGTTGAACGTTGCTTTAAGCATGTTATGTGGGTTGGAGGTACCAACCGATTTAGCTACTACGTCATGCACGCCGAGGGCTTCGAATACAGCACGCATTGGACCACCGGCGATGATACCGGTACCGGCAGGAGCCATACGAATCATCACTTTGCCCGCGCCAAAATGGCCACGCACGTCATGGTGCAGGGTGCGGCCTTCGCGCAGTGGAATGCGAATCATGGATTTTTTAGCGGTTTCAAGCGCTTTACGCATCGCATCAGAAACTTCTTTTGCTTTGCCCGAACCATAGCCAACGCGGCCTTTGCCATCACCGACGACAACGAGAGCGGCGAAACCGAAACGGCGACCACCTTTTACTACTTTGGCAACGCGGTTAATGGAAACCAGCTTATCAATCAGATCGCTGCCTTCTTTATCATCGCGTTTGTTATCGTTACGTTGTTCACGTGCCATAATATTGCTTCCTTACTGATTAGAATGAGAGGCCGGCTTCACGAGCAGCATCCGCCAGAGCTTTAACACGCCCGTGGAACAGATAACCGCCGCGATCGAACACGACTTCTTTAACATTTGCCTTCAAGCCTTTTTTCGCAATCGCCGCGCCAACAGCCTTAGCTGCTTCAACGGTCGAGGTCGATTTCAAAGCGCCTTTTACTTCAGCATCGAGAGAAGAAGCAGCTGCCAGCGTCTGGCTTTTGCTATCGTCGATGAGCTGCGCGTAAATGTGCTTGCCCGAACGGAAAACAGACAGGCGAATACGGCCACCCGCTTTTTTGCGAATAGCGAAGCGAACGCGGCGCTCGCGATTATTGTGAAGCGTTGTGGATTTAACAGCTTGAGACATACTATTTCTTCTTTCCTTCTTTGGTGCGTACATATTCGCCCTCTAAACGCACACCTTTGCCTTTGTAAGGCTCTGGTTTGCGCAGGGCGCGGATTTCTGCCGCCACCTGACCGATGAGGCGCTTGTCATAACCCGAGATCGCCACGTTGGTTGGCTTTTCGCACACAACGGTGATACCTGCAGGAATGGCATATTTGATTTCATGGGAGAAGCCGAGCGCGAGCGTCAGGAAGTTCTTATCTGCCGCAGCACGGAAACCCACACCTTGAATTTCGAGCTTGGTGGTGAAGCCTTTGGACACGCCGGTGACCATGTTGTTGACCACGTTGCGGGTCGTTCCCCACATAGCGCGAGCGCGCTGCGAGTTGCCGCGAGGTTTCACGACCACTTTGCCGTCCACCACTTCAACGATGACTTCTGGCGCCAGTTTGCTTTTCAGCTCGCCTTTGCCGCCTTTAACCGCGATTTCGCTGCCGCCCACCGTAACGGTGACGCCTGCGGGAATCGCAACTGGAGCTTTACCTACACGTGACATTTTATTCTCCCAATCCCAACTCTAGAATACGCTGCAAAGCACTTCGCCGCCAACATTGGCCTGACGTGCTTGGAAATCTGACATAACCCCTTTAGAGGTCGACAGGATGGCGATACCAAGGCCGTTATAATATTTCGGCAACTTGGAGATTTCGCAATACACGCGACGACCTGGCTTGGAGATACAGCTGATCTGTTTAATAACGCGCTCACCTTCATGATATTTGAGTTTAATCACGAATTGAGCTGAACCTTTTTTCACTTCTTCCTTGGTGTAGGAATCAATGTAGCCTTCAGCAATAAGCACTTCGAGCACGTTGCCCAAAAACTTAGATGCAGACAGACGCACTTCCGCCAGACGAGCTGCCTGCGCGTTACGTATCTGTGTGAGCATATCGGCTAGGCGATAATTCATCGACATAGTTTCTCTCCTTACCAGCTGGCTTTGGTCATGCCGGGAATACGGCCGAACGAACCAAGTTCACGCAGTTTAATGCGCGAAAGTTTGAATTTACGATAGGTACCGCGAGCGCGACCCGTCAGTTCGCAACGATTGCGATGACGTACTTTGCTGCTGTTGCGGGGCATTTCCGACAGCTTGATGGTAGCTGCGAGGCGGTCTTCGAAAGACAGCTCACGATCCATCACGATCGCTTTCAGTTTTGCGCGTTTACCAGCGGCTTTTTTGATTTTTTCCGCACGGTTGTTGTTCTTGTTGATCGAGCTCAGTTTAGCCATAAAACCCCTTATCTCACAAATGGCATTTGAAACGCGGTCAGCAAAGCACGCGCTTCGTTATCCGTTTTCGCCGTGGTGACAATAATGATGTCCATACCGCGAATCTGGTCAATTTTATCGTAGTTGATTTCTGGGAACACGATTTGCTCTTTCAGACCGAGTGCATAGTTGCCACGGCCATCGAAGCTCTTCGTTGGAACGCCGCGGAAGTCACGTACACGTGGCAATGCGGTGTTGATCAAACGATCCAAGAATTCATACATTTTCTGCTTGCGCAGGGTCACTTTGCAACCGATCGGCAGGTTTTCGCGCAGTTTGAAGCCCGCGATAGCCTTTTTCGAACGGGTCACGACTGGTTTTTGACCAGAGATAAGCGCCATTTCGTTGACAGCTGCCTGAATGATTTTGCTGTCAGCAACGGTTTCGCCCACGCCCATATTGATAACGATCTTATCAAGCTTTGGGATTTCCATGCTGTTCTTGTAGCCGAATTCCTTCTGCAGAGCAGCGCGCACTTGTTTTTCGTACACGGCTTGCAGACGTGGGGTGTAGCCACCCCCAGAATTGGTATTATCTTTTTTAGCTGCGGATGTTTTAGCCATTAGACTGCCTCTCCCGAACGTTTAGCAATACGGGTCTTGCTGCCGTCCTTATCCAGTTTATATCCTGCGCGCGTTGGCTTGCCAGATTTCGGGTCGATCAGCGACACATTGGAAATGTGCAGTGACGCTTCCTTTTCGATGATCCCGCCAGCGCTGGTTTGCGACGCTTTGGTGTTGCGCTTAACGAGGTTCACACCACCGACAACAACACGCGATTCGGTCGGCATCACTTTCGTGATCTTGCCTTTCTTGCCTTTTTCGCGGCCGGCGATGACTACAACTTCGTCACCTTTTTTTACTTTTAACTTGATAGCCATAACTGTTTCCTAATCCTACAATACTTCAGGTGCCAGCGACACGATCTTCATGAACTGCTTAGCGCGAAGTTCACGGGTAACCGGGCCAAAGATACGGGTGCCGATAGGCTCATTCTGCTTGTTGATGATAACCGCTGCGTTTTTGTCAAAACGAATGGTGCTACCATCAGGGCGATGAATGTCGCGCTTGGTGCGAACGATGACAGCGCGATGCACTTCACCTTTTTTCACTTTACCGCGAGGAATCGCTTCCTTGATGGACACAACGATAACATCACCCACGCTTGCGAAGCGGCGATGCGAACCACCGATAACTTTGATGCACATCACGCGGCGTGCACCAGAGTTGTCAGCAACGTCAAGATTACTTTGTTGTTGAATCATTGTGCTGCTCCTTCGGTCACTACGGTCCAGCGCTTGGATTTGGAGATAGGAGCGGATTCAATGATCTGCACTTTATCGCCCACTTTGCACTGGTTCTTTTCATCATGCGCCGCATATTTTTTCGATTTGCGGATGGTTTTTTTGTAAATCGGATGCGACACTTTACGATCCACACGAACCGTGATGGTTTTATCGTTTGCGTCGCTGACGACTGTTCCTGTAAGTACTCGCCTTGGCATGAATTATCCCTTCTTCTTTTTGCTTGGTGCCGCAGCCTGAGCCTTAGGCGCAGTGTCACCGTTACCCATCACCGTCATGATGCGTGCGATAGCGCGACGAACATCTTTAAAACGGCTTCTGTTAGCGAGCTCGCCAGTCGCCGCTTGAAAGCGCAGGTTGAACTGCTCTTTTTTCAGCGAAAGGAGTACACCTTTCAGTTCTTCTGCGCTTTTACCGCGAATTTCTGCGATCTTCATAACTATTCTCCCTCTTTCAGACGAGAAACGAATTTGGTCTTGATCGGCAGCTTAGCCGATGCGCGATCAAACGCTTCACGTGCAACGGCTTCAGGTACACCGTCAACTTCAAACAAAATACGCCCTGGCGCTACACGAGCAGCCCAGAATTCAACCGAACCTTTACCGCTACCCATGCGCACTTCCGCTGGTTTACGGGTCACTGGAACGTCTGGGAAAATACGGATCCACATACGACCAACACGTTTCACATGGCGGGAGATAGCGCGGCGAGCCGCTTCGATCTGACGCGCGGTTATACGCTCTGGTTGCATAGCTTTCAAGCCATATTCTCCAAAATTTAGCGTAGATCCACCTTTTGCACTGCCTTTAATACGGCCTTTGTGCATCTTGCGGTACTTCGTTTTTTTAGGACTCATCATAAAATTAGCGCCTTATTTCTTAGTTTTCAGTGGCTTCTGTGACTGTCAAAGCTTCTACTGGAGCTTCAAACTTCTTTTCTTTCTCCAGGATCTCGCCTTTGAACACCCAGACCTTAACGCCGATGGTGCCGTAAGCGGTTTCCGCGCGAGCAATACCGTAATCGATATCAGCACGAAGCGTATGCAGCGGCACACGGCCTTCGCGATACCATTCCATGCGCGCGATTTCAGCGCCGCCAAGACGACCCGACACGTTGATACGGATACCCTGTGCGCCGAGGCGGAGGCAGGATTGAACCGAACGTTTCATGGCGCGGCGGAACGCAACGCGTTTTTCGAGCTGCTGCGCGATCGATTCTGCGATCAAGGTAGCATCAAGTTCAGGCTTTGCCACAGGAACGATGTTCAGTTGAACTTCGTCTTTGGTGAATTTCGCCAGATCTTTTTTGATGTTGTCGATATCAGCGCCTTTTTTGCCGATAACTACACCAGGACGAGCGGTATGAATGGTGATGTGCGCTTTTTTGGTTGGGCGCTCGATAACCACTTTGCTCACGCCAGCAGCATCCAGTTTCTTTTTCAGATACTTGGTGATCTTGAAATCTTCATGCAGCTTATCAGCATAGTCGCTGCCCGCAAACCACCGGGAATCCCAGGTTTTGTTGATGCCTACGCGAAGCGAGATTGCGTTTACTTTTTGACCCATTAGACGGACTCCTTCTTAGCTTTAGCAGGCGCTTTTTTAGCGGCTGGCGTTTTGGCTGCTTTTGCAGGTTTAGCTTCTTCTTTTTCACGAAGAACGATCGTCAAATTCGCAAATGGCTTGAACACGCGAGCCGATTTACCACGGCCACGGGTGTGCATGCGTTTCATTACGATGTTTTTGCCTACATACGCTTCCTTTACATAGAGCGAATCTACGTTCAGGTTGTGATTGTTTTCAGCGTTGGCGATAGCCGACTGCAGCGCTTTTTTCACATCATCGCTGATGCGCTTGCTGTTGAAGGTCAGCTGCGTCAGTGCATTAGCTACACTCATGCCGCGGATGAGACCTGCGACAAGGTTCAGCTTTTGCGAGCTGATTTTAAGGCGGTTGATCACCGCTTTCGCTTCGTTAGGCGCCAAGGCCCGCTCGGTTGCTTGTTTGCTCATAAATTATGCCTTCTTCGCTTTCTTATCTACGCCATGGCCGAAGAACGTGCGCGTTGGCGCAAATTCACCGAACTTATGACCAATCATGTCTTCGTTGACGGAGACAGGAATGAATTTTTTGCCATTGTACACACCAAAGGTGAGGCCAATAAACTGTGGCAGAATCGTCGAACGACGTGACCAGGTCTTGATGATCTGGTTGCGACCGCTTGCGCGAGCAGCATCTGCTTTTTTAAGCAGATAACCATCGACGAATGGGCCTTTCCAAACTGAACGTGCCATAATTTACCCCTACTTAGCTTGATGACGGCTGCGAAGAATAAGCTTATTCTTTTTCTTCTTCGAGCGTGTTTTGTTACCTTTAGTACCTTTGCCCCATGGCGTCACTGGATGACGGCCACCCGATGTACGGCCTTCGCCACCACCGTGTGGATGGTCAACAGGGTTCATCGCCACACCGCGAACGCAAGGACGAACACCGAGCCAACGGCTGCGGCCTGCTTTACCAATGACTGCATTCTGATGGTCAGGATTGGACACAGCGCCAATGGTCGCCATGCAATCGCTGCGAACGAGACGAAGCTCGCCAGAGCGCAATTTGATTTGAGCGTAGCCAGAATCTTTGCCTACGAGCTGAACATACGCGCCAGCGGAACGAGCGAGTTGACCGCCTGCCCCTTCTTTCATCTCCACATTGTGGATGATGGTTCCAACGGGAATGTTTTTCAGCTTCATCGCGTTGCCGGGTTTGATATCGGCTTTTTCAGCAGCAATAACCACATCACCTACAGCCAAACGCTGAGGAGCAATGATGTAAGCGAGTTCGCCATCAGAGTATTTGATGAGCGCGATGAACGCGGTGCGGTTTGGATCATATTCCAGACGCTCAACCGTTGCAGGCGCATCGAACTTGCGGCGCTTGAAATCGATCTGACGATAGCTCTGTTTATGACCACCGCCCACGCGGAACGCGGTCAGACGACCATAATGGTTGCGGCCACCCGACTTGGTTTTACCCTTAGTCAGCGACTTAACTGGCTTACCTTTGAACAGTTCCGAGCGGTCGATTTGAACCAGCTGGCGCTGCGCAGGAGTCGTTGGTTTAAATGTTTTGAGTGCCATGTTACTTCACTCCATTGCTTAAGTCGATCGACTGACCTTCGGCCAGCGTCACAACTGCTTTTTTCACATCGTTGTGTTTGCCTTTAACACCACGGAACAATTTTTGTTTGCCGAGGCGCACCAGCGTGTTGACTTTCGCCACTTTCACACCGAACAGCGCTTCAACGGACGCTTTGATGTCCGCTTTGTTCGCACCGAGTGCTACGTTGAACACAACTTTGTTTTGTTCGCTGGCAGCAGTCGATTTTTCGGTGATGGCAGGCGACACGATCACATCATAGTGATATGCGCGCGGAGCTGTATTCACCGGCTTGTTTTTCTTAGCTAACTTACTCATTTCAGCCTCTCTTCCAGAGCCGCTACGGCTTCTTTGGTCAGGACAAGCTGCTTGTGGCGCAGAATGTCATATACGTTTGCACCAGCGATCGGCAGCACATCCACATGGATGATGTTGCGAGCCGCTTTAGCGAATGCTTCATTCACCGTAACACCGTCAATGATGAGCGGAGCATTCCAGCCGTTAGCTGCGAGCAGCTTTACAACTTCTTTGGTCTTCGCATCTTTCAACTGAGTATCAGCGATGATGAACAGCGTGCCGTCTTTTTGTTTGGACGACAGAGCGTGGCGCATAGCCAGCTTGCGAACTTTTTTCGGCAGGTCAATCGCATGGCTGCGAACGACTGGGCCAAAAATCGTAGCACCACCGCGCATCTGAGCGCTGCGGAGCGAGCCTTGACGCGCATTACCCGAACCTTTTTGTTTGAAAGGCTTTTTGGTCGTGCCCGAGATTTCGCTGATGGTCTTGGTTTTGTGATTGCCGGTCTGAGCTTTAGCACGTTGATATTGCACCATGCGATGCAGAATATCTTTGCGCACTTCCAGACCAAAAATCGCATCCGAGAGTTCAATTTCACCCGCGGCTTTGTTTTCTAATGTGACTACTTTAACTTTCATGGCTAAACCCTACTCTTGCGGCTGTTCAGGCGATGTTTCCACCGCTGGAGCAGCTTCCGCCGCTACTTCGTTTTTGCGAACGCCAGCTGGGAAAGGAGCCGAAGTTGGCGTGCCTTTTTTCACTGCGTCTTTGACCAGCAAGAAACCATTGTCCGCACCTGGGACGCAACCGCGCACAAAGATGAAGCCCTGAGCATCGTCAACCGAAACCACTTCCAGATTCTGGGTGGTGATTTGGGTGGTGCCCATGTGGCCGGCCATTTTCTTGCCTTTAAATACACGACCTGGATCCTGACGTTGACCGGTCGAACCATGCGAACGATGCGATACAGACACACCATGCGATGCTTCCAGACCCGCGAAGTTCCAACGTTTCATAACGCCGGCAAAACCTTTACCTTGGCTGTTACCGGTTACGTCGATGAACTGGCCGGGAACAAAGTGGCTAGCCACCAATTCCGTGCCTGGCTCAAGCAGAGCGTTTTCTTGAACGCGGAATTCCACGACTTTGCGTTTTGGCTCAAACGAACGAATAACTTTGGATGGCGTAAGCGAGGCAATGCCTTCCGCTTGTTGCGCGGCATCTCTGTACCATTCTCTTGCGACTTTGGTTCTTGCAGGTGTCATACCTGCTGAAACGCCGCGATAGATGAGTTCTTTAAATAGAAGCATAAA
>RFOF01000032.1 GCA_009926845.1 Alphaproteobacteria bacterium | reverse complement strand
AGTACAGAAGTACCGAGGAGAATATTTTTCATATGTAGTTTCCCACGTTTGAGTTAAAAAGCCTAGAAACACTATAGTATTAGCACCTCTAGGTATTCAGGACGCCTAAAGCAAAAAACACTTTATGCGTTTACCTGGGGTATTTATTGTGCAAAGAGATGACCCTTGCAAGTTGTAACGGTCAGGATAGTCTAAAATGCACCCCATTTCGTCCTTCCTGTGGCAATATGGCAACAGAAACACCTTCAAAACCCTGCTTTATTAAGGCTTTTTTAACTCTATGCCGCTGATTTCCAACATTTTAGCCCAAATGATCACCGCACAGAAAGCTTCGCCGCTGGCCGCGCCAGAGATTTCCTTGCTCGCCGCCAGCAAAAGCCAGAGCGCCCTCCTTATAGAAGAAGCCATTGCGGGCGGTGTTCGTGTGTTTGGAGAGAACCGCGTTCAAGAGGCACAAGATAAATGGCCGAGCCTCCGCCTTGCACACCCCGAGGTAGAACTACATTTGATTGGCCCTCTACAAACCAACAAGGTGAAGCAGGCACTGGAGTTGTTTGATGTGATACAGACGGTGGACAGGCCGAAACTGGCGGAGGAAGTCGCCAGTCTCCTGTCTTCAGTCTCCAGTAAAAAGAATGCTGGCGACTGGAAACTGGCGACTAAAAGCTTTTACATCCAAGTCAACACCGGCAAAGAGCCCCAAAAAGCTGGCGTTTTGCCGGATGAGGCGGATGCATTCATTGACTATTGTGTAAAAGAATTGGCGCTGCCTGTGGTGGGGTTAATGTGCGTTCCGCCCGCCGATCAGCCCCCTGCCCCGCATTTTGCACTCCTCAGCCAGATCGCGCAGCGCCACGGGCTCGAAAAACTCAGTATGGGCATGAGCGAGGATTTTGAAACCGCCATCCGCATGGGCTCCACCTGCGTGCGCCTTGGCCGCGCGCTGTTCGGCGAGAGGGCATAATTCCCTCTCCCTTTGGGAGAGGGTTAGGGTGAGGGCTCTTTCCGCTGCATTCAGCCCTCACCACTGCGGCTAAGATACTAAAGCATCTAAGCCTCGTTGCCTCTCCCAAGGGGAGAGGCGTTATAGCAGCGCCGCTGTTTTGAGATAAGCGCTGGTCGGATAGGCATAACTGGCCGAGTCATTGCTGGCCACTTGTGTTTCCTCTGCAGAATTCACCGCTGCCATCATATGGCCGCCTACTCCCTTGCCACTCTCACCTTCAACGATGCTATCAAACAACGAAGCCAAAAATCCGATAGGCCCGCCAAACAACGCGCCGCCAGCGAGCTTCGCACCGGTGGATTGCGTGTCGCCGGTCAGCGATTCATAGATACTTGAAACAACGGGGATATGGTGTAGCGGGTTGATGACATCGAGAAAATCACCAAAGCTGCCAAAGAAGTCATTATTGACGATATCAGGAGCCTTAGCCTTGCCATTTTGCGCAGGCGAAGTGTTCTGGGGATAAGGATTTACGGTTATCGAAGTGGTCATGACGCGGCCCTTTTGGTTACACCCAAAGGGAATTGCAATAACCGTGCCAGCCTAATTAGGCGGCGAACAAAATTGCTTCAGCCATCGCCAGTTTTTGCTCGGCCGCTTTGCGCTCAGCGTCATTGTCAGCATCCGCGAGCAATGCTTTAGCTTCGCTCACACGCACGCCAGCATCCGCAGCGCTAAGGCTGGTGACATCCAGAGCAGATTCGATGAGCACGTTGCAATGCTCGCCCGCTACTTCCGCGATGCCGCTGGTAACGGCGATTTTGAGTTTAGCGCCTTCGCTTTCCACCGCGATAACACCCAGACGGATGGTCGAGATGAATGGCTCGTGACCGGGCAGGACGCCGAAGTCACCGAGCGTTCCGGGGATATAGACCGCAAGGGCCTCGCCAGAAAACAAGGTGGCTTGGATACGAGTTTACCAGGTGAACCGGTGAAGATTTCCGCCACGTGGAACGGCTGCGACAGGAAGCGCTGAATTTTGCGAGCGCGCGCTACGACAAGTTTATCTTCTTCCGAAAGCTCGTCCATACCCAAAATCGCGATGATGTCTTGCAGCGATTTGTAGGTCTGCAGAACGCGCTGAACTTCACGAGCGATGTTGTAATGTTCTTCGCCGATAACCGCTGGATCAAGAACGCGGCTGGTCGAATCCAGCGGATCTACCGCAGGATAAATACCGAGTTCCGCAATTTGACGAGACAGTACGGTGGTTGCGTCCAAATGCGCGAACGAGGTTGCAGGCGCCGGATCGGTCAAGTCATCCGCAGGTACATATACAGCTTGTACCGAGGTGATTGAACCTTTGTTGGTCGAGGTGATGCGCTCTTGCATCGCGCCCATGTCAGTTGCCAGAGTTGGCTGATAACCTACTGCCGATGGAATACGGCCAAGAAGCGCGGACACTTCCGAGCCAGCTTGCGTAAAGCGGAAAATGTTATCGACGAAGAAGAGCACGTCTTGGCCTTCTTGGTCACGGAAATATTCAGCTTGGGTGAGGCCGGTCAGCGCCACGCGAGCACGCGCACCTGGAGGCTCATTCATCTGGCCATAAACCAGAGCTACTTTAGATTTCGAAGGATCTTCGAGGTTGATAACGCCTGATTCCATCATTTCGTGGTACAAATCGTTACCTTCACGGGTACGCTCGCCCACACCTGCGAATACGGAGAAACCGCCGTGCGCTTTTGCGATGTTGTTGATGAGCTCCATGATGAGAACGGTTTTGCCCACGCCCGCGCCGCCGAACAGACCAATCTTGCCGCCTTTTGCGTATGGCGCGAGAAGATCAATAACTTTAATGCCGGTAACGAGAATTTCAGTTTTGGTGGACTGATCAACAAAGTCAGGCGCTTTCGCGTGAATGGAAGCCACTTGTTTGTTGCCGATTGAGCCGCGTTCGTCAATTGGCTCGCCAACGACGTTCATGATGCGGCCAAGCGTTTCGCGGCCTACGGGAACCGAAATTGGCGCGCCGGTATCAACCACTTCCTGACCACGGGTCAGGCCTTCGGTTGCGTCCATCGCAATGGTGCGCACTTCGGATTCACCGAGATGCTGCGCCACTTCGAGGATGAGCGTCTTGCCATCATTTTTTGTGGTCAGCGCGTTTAAGATCGAAGGCAATTTGCCCGACGGAAATTTCACGTCGATCACCGCGCCGACGACCTGAGTGATGATACCATTATTTGCAGTCATTTTTCTCTCCTTACAATTCTTAGACGGCTTCAGCGCCGGAAATAATTTCGATAAGCTCTTTGGTAATAGCCGCTTGACGTGTGCGGTTATATTTCAGGTTCAGTTTTTTGATCATGTCGCCAGCGTTGCGCGTTGCGTTGTCCATCGCGGTCATACGCGCGCCCTGTTCGCTCGCCGCGTTTTCCAGCATCGCGCGATAGACCTGAACGCCAAGGTTGCGTGGAAGCAGGTCGGTCAAGATATCTTGTTCTTCGGGCTCATAATCATAGGATGCAGAAGCGGATTTTTCCGATGCTTCTGCTTTGCTAAGCGCCAGCGGAATAAGCTGCTGGAAGGTCACTTCCTGCGAGATAGCCGACTTGAATTTGTTATAGACGATGTGGCACACATCAAATTCACCGGCGTCAAAAAGCTCGACCAAGCGGGTGGAGATATTTTCTGCGTCACTATAGGCGATACGTTTTTTCGGCAGCTCCATTTTATCGAGCGTGATGCTGGCAAAATCAAACGTCAGCTGCTCATAACCCTTGCGGCCAACGAACAGCAATTTCACGCGCAAACCCTGCCCCTGCAACTCGCGCACCTTGCGGCGCGTAGCACGGACGATGGTGGAATTAAAGCCGCCGCACAGGCCGCGGTCAGACGTTGCCACCACGATCAGGTGCGTTTCCGATTTGCCGTTGCCTGAAATGAGCTTTGGCCCCTCAGAGCCTTCCGCCACCGACGCTGCCAGATTGGCCAGCATCGCTTCCATAGCCTCAGCATACGGACGAGCCGCCTCCGCTGCATCTTTTGCACGACGCAGCTTCGCCGCCGCCACCATCTTCATGGCTTTGGTGATTTTCTGTGTCGATTTAACCGATTTGATACGGTTTTTTAGGTCTTTAAGCGATGGCATGTGCCCCCCCTCTGCGAGCCTGTAATTGACCAATGCCGTCACAGACTTTATCAACCATTTGCGAGAGTGCTTCAGTCAAATCGCCTATCCAAAAACCTGCTACTGCTGGGTTCAAAATAAATCCTATGGATTTGACAACACCATGCTTTTCAAGTGCTGCGATGCGAATTTGAGGCGTTTCTCCGTCCATGCAATAAAACCCATCGAAAGGCTTCGTATCATCCGTTAGCTTAAATGACTTTCGTTCACGTTCCCGCTCTGCTGGTGCTGGAATGTCAATACCCTGCGCCACACAACCAACCATAAAGCAACGTAAAGTGTCATGAGCCCGGCTCGGCTCGGGTAGAGAATCTTCCGCAGCGTTCGACAAATCTGCCACGCTCATTCTTATACCCAATAATGTATTTTGCTTAGTCACTTTTTCTACCACAAAATTTTCTTTCTTGAGAGCTCTTCCTGGAAAAATATGCTCTGACACACTCACTAAACTATTAAGCAAACGTTCGCGAATACGCATAAATTCTTCTTCCGAAAAATCCCCTGTAATTACCACTTACGCAAATCTCTTCACAATCGTTTCAATAAGGGCTTTAAGCGCTGGCTCGGAGCTGTCGGTGAGCGCGGCTTTGCTGGTGATATCTTCCAGAATCGCTTTGTTCGTCGAGCGCAAATCTTGCAGCAGTGCTTGCTCGAATGGGCCAACATCTTTGACCGCGATTTTATCGAGATAGCCTTTTACACCCGCATAAATAACCGCAACTTCTTCCGCGGTGGAAAGCGGAGAATATTGTGGCTGTTTCAGCAGCTCGGTGAGGCGTGCGCCGCGAGCGAGCAGCTTTTGCGTAGATGGGTCAAGATCGGAGCCGAACTGCGCGAACGCTTCCATTTCACGATATTGCGCGAGCTCAAGTTTAATCGAACCTGCAACTTGTTTCATCGCCTTGATCTGCGCGGAAGAACCTACGCGGCTTACAGACAGACCTACGTTTACTGCCGGGCGAACACCTTTATAGAAGAGTTCGGTTTCCAAGAATATCTGACCGTCGGTGATCGAGATCACGTTGGTTGGGATGTATGCCGAAACGTCGCCCGCTTGGGTTTCGATGATCGGCAGCGCGGTCATGGAACCTGCGCCCTGCGCATCAGACATTTTAGCAGCGCGCTCAAGCAGACGCGAGTGAACATAGAATACGTCGCCAGGATATGCTTCGCGGCCTGGTGGGCGGCGCAGCAGGAGGGACATTTGGCGATAAGCAACTGCTTGTTTCGACAGATCATCATAGATGATGAGTGAGTGCATGCCATTGTCGCGGAAGAATTCACCCATAGCCGCACCGGTGTATGGCGCGAGATATTGCAGCGGAGCAGGCTCGGAAGCGGTAGCGGCTACCACGATGGAATAGGCCAGCGCGCCGGTTTCTTCCAGTTTTTTGACCACTTGCGCAACCGTCGAACGTTTTTGGCCGATGCACACATAGATGCAATACAGTTTTTTGGATTCGTCGGTGCCCGCGTTGACTTGTTTTTGGTTGAGGATAGCGTCGATAGCGATAGCGGTTTTGCCGGTCTGACGGTCACCAATGATCAGCTCGCGCTGGCCACGACCAATGGGGATCAGAGCGTCGATGGCTTTAATGCCAGTTGACATTGGCTCATGCACCGATTTACGCGCAATAATGCCAGGTGCTTTGACTTCCACGCGGGTGCGGGTCACATCTTTGAGTGGACCTTTGCCGTCGATTGGGTTGCCGAGACCATCGACCACGCGACCGAGCAGGCCTTTGCCAATTGGCGTATCCATAATGGTGCCGGTACGTTTTACGGTGTCGCCTTCTTTTACGGTGCGATCATCGCCGAAAATGACCACGCCGACATTGTCAGCGGCCAAGTTCAGCGCCATGCCGCGAATCGGCTCGCCAGCGGTTACGAATTCGACAAGCTCCCCCGCCTGCACATTTTCAAGGCCATACACGGTGGCAATACCGTCACCGACGGAAACCACTTGTCCAGTTTCGGACAATTCAGCATCAGCATTGAACTGGCTGATCTGTGTTTTGAGAATGTCGGAAATTTCCGAAGGGCGAATATCCATGTTTTTTTAACTCCTTAATTATGCTAAATATGCTGCTACGGCTGGTTCTTTTAATGCTTTTCTGAGATGTTGAACTAGTGGATCAGTAGGGCCTCTAAAAAAAACACCGTCCCCTACATCGGCTGAGAGTGCGAGAACTGTGCCTGCGTCACAGAAACCTATCTTGGTTAACAACGATGCGGCAGCATGAACTAGTTTCTGCGCTTGACTTTTATTTTTGCGAACCTGTTCTGGATCAACTAAAACAAAAATCGTTCCAAGAGATAGAGTGCCAGGAATTGTAAATGCTCTTGCGAAATCAGCGGCACCAACTCTTTTTGCAATTAATTTAAGCGCTTCCGATTCATATTCTGAGAGAGATATTGTCATAATCCGCCCCCTACGCTGCTAGCTTCTGTTTCAGGCGGCGCAGTTTACCACTGAGCGAACCATCAAGCTGAATGCTACCAATATGAACCACCACGCCGCCAAGTAACGACGCATCTTCCTTAATGCTTAAATTGATTTTCTTGCCATAGGCCTTGCTCAGGCGGTCGGCAACTAGGCCTGCGTCCTTGTCGCTGAGCTTGGAGGCCGAGGTCACGCTCGCGCTCATTTCGCCGCGCGCTGCCTCTGCCCAATTAGCAAAGAGTTCAGCAATCGCTGGCAGAGCGTCAAGGCGCTTCTGGCGCGCCAGCATGAGCAGGAATTTCACGGTAATGTCGTTGGCTTTTTGCTTCACGAGCACAGCCTGCATCGCGCTGGCTTTTTGTTCGCGGGTGAGCAGCGGGCTTTCGATGAAGCGTTGCAGCTCATCGCTTGCGGCGACCGCAGCGTTCAGCGCGGCCAAATCTTTTTCCACTGCAGGCAGCGCTCCGCCAAGCTGCGCCACATCAAAAAGGGCTTTCACATAGCGTTCTGCGATACGTTTTGAGGACTGGTTTTTCATGTGCGTTTTTCGCGGATTTTTATCGTTCAAGAGGGTTAGGAGAGCCGCAAACTAGGAAAGATTGCACGCAAAGGCAACAGAAATTTTTGATGATTTTTAGATACAGCGCAAATGCAGGTTTTCGGCGCAAAAAAGGATGTGCTGGCGTTAATCTTCTTCCGAATCACGCTTGTGGCCATCTAAAAGTTTTTTGGCGCGCTCGGCTTTTTGTTGCTCGGCGAGCTTTTCTTCCTTGGTGCGGCCAAACTTGCGGCGGTTCTCCGCTGCCTGTTTTTCTTTTTCGCTGCGGGCTTTGGCCTTGCGCTGTTTTCCGAGATTAATGACTTCGGTCATGAAAGACTCCAAAGGAAGGGCGTAGGGTGGTGGGCCGTGGCGGGCTTGAACCGCCGACCTATTGATTAAGAGTCAACCGCTCTACCAACTGAGCTAACGGCCCACAGCGGCAAGGGATATTCGATTCAAGGGGATGTGTAAACAGTGAATCTGCAACAGGATAAGTATTTTAGCCGATTTGCGCTAGGCTGTTTGCGTTACGCTGCAAGCCTGCGATATAAATCATACAGCGCGATGGCGGCGGCGTTGGAGACGTTGAGGCTCTCCATCTTGCCTGACATAGGGAGTTTCACCAAAAAATCGCAGTGTTCAGCGGTCAGGCGGCGGAGGCCTTTGCCTTCTGCGCCGCAGATGAGGGCGGTTTTGGCGTCCAGCTTGGCGTCGGCGATGTTCTGCTTGGCCTCGCCATCCAGACCCGCTGTCCAGTAGCCTGCTTTTTTGACGGTTTCCATCGCTTGCACGAGGTTGGTCACCGTGATCAGCGGGACGATTTCGAGCGCGCCGCTGGCGGATTTTGCCATGACGCCGCTTTCGGTGGGCGCGTTGCGATCAGTGAGGATAACGCAGCCAGCATCAAACGCGGCAGCCGAGCGGAGGATCGCGCCAACATTGTGTGGGTCGGTCACTTGGTCGAGCAGCAATACAGGCTTATTTAAGCCCTCTGCGAGCCAATCAGAAAGGCTGGGCTGCGAGAGTGGCTCGGCCTCGACCACAATGCCCTGATGGACAGAATTGGGCGGCAACATGGATTCGAGTTTTTGGCCTTCAGTGGTGACCACATTTTTTAGGCCAGCAAAAACCTTTTCGCCGATTTCTTCGCGCGCATTTTTGGTCACCAGCACGCGCTTGATTTTGCGCATGGGATTCTCGAGCGCCGCGAGCGCGGCGTGTTTACCGTAGAGGAAAAGTGGGGAGTGAGATGGGCGTGACTCGTGCGCAGATGATTTTCTATCTCGGCTCACGAGTCACACACCTTTCTACTTAGCCATTGGACGCGAGGAGGTCTGGGCCAGCTTCAGCTTCCGCCGCTGCAATAGCATCCTTCTCACGGTCATGCGCTACTTTGCGCAGGCGCATAACAGCCGCACCGGTACCCGCTGGGATCAAGCGGCCAACGATAACGTTCTCTTTGAGACCCGAGAGACGATCCACTTTACCGGCAACAGCCGCTTCAGTGAGAACGCGCGTCGTTTCTTGGAACGATGCAGCCGAGATGAACGAGTAGGTTTGCAGCGATGCCTTGGTGATACCCTGCAGAACCGGCGATGCGGTAGCAGGTTTATAACCTTCAGCGATGGTTTTAGCGTTGACCAGATCGAACTCTTCGCGATCCACCTGTTCACCCGAGAGGAACGTGGTTTCGTTTGGTTGATCGACTTCCACTTTTTGCAACATCTGACGAACAATCACCTCAATGTGCTTGTCGTTGATGAGTACGCCTTGCAGGCGATACACTTGCTGCACTTCGTTGACCATGTAGCGAGCGAGCGCTTCAACGCCCATCACCTTCAAGATGTCGTGCGGCACAGGGTTGCCGTCCATCAGCAGGTCACCTTTTTGTACAAAGTCGCCTTCTTGAACGGTGATGTGTTTGCCTTTGGGAATCATATATTCCACTGGCTCAACATCAGCGTCTTTGCTGCGAACGATAACGCGGCGTTTGTTTTTATAATCCTTGCCGAATTCCACGAAACCTTCGGTCTCAGAAATGATGGCATGGTCTTTAGGTTTACGTGCTTCGAACAGCTCGGCTACGCGTGGCAGACCGCCCGTAATATCGTGGGTTTTGGACGATTCACGTGGGATACGAGCGAGCACGTCACCGGCGTGGACTTCCTGACCGTCAGTAACGGAAAGAATAGCGCCAACCGGCAGGAAGTAACGTGCTTCGAGGCCGTTCGCCAGTGTGATGATTTCACCTTTTTTATCACGCAGAGCCACGCGAGGCTTTAAATCAGCACCGCGGGTTTGTTGACGCCAATCGGTCACCATTTTGTTCGAAATACCGGTCGCTTCGTCCATCACTTCGCGGATCGACACACCTTCAACCAAGTCACGGTAGTGTGCAAAACCTGCACGTTCGGTTATGATTGGAATCGTGAACGGATCCCAGTCAGCCAGTTTCTGACCTTTTTTCACCTGTGCATCTTCTTTGCCCAGCAGGCGAGCGCCGTATGGCACTTTGTAGCGAGCACGCTCGCGACCCAAATCGTCGCGCAGTATGATTTCGCAGGTGCGAGACATCACAACAAGGCGACCTTTAGAATCGGTAACGATGTTTTTGTTAGACAGAGTCAAGACAGCATCATGCGAAGCTTCAACACTGGAGTTTTGTGCGCCACGCTGAGCGGCGCCACCAATATGGAACGTACGCATGGTCAGCTGTGTACCAGGTTCACCGATAGATTGCGCTGCGATAACACCAACGGCTTCACCGATATTGACTTCAGTGCCGCGTGCAAGATCTCGACCATAGCAATGTGCACACACACCGTTTTTAGATTCGCAGGTGAGCACTGAGCGCACCATAAGCGATTCGATACCCGCTTCATCCACCATATCCACGATTTGCTCGTCGATGAGTTGACCTGCTTTAATGATAATGGCATCGGTTACTGGGTGATGCACTTCGCGTGAGCTGGTGCGACCCAAAATTTGATCCGCAAGCGGAACGATGATGTCGCCACCTTCAATCACAGCCTTTGCGATGATGCCGCGCTGGGTACCGCAATCGGGTTCAATCACGATGCAATCTTGCGCCACGTCCACGAGACGGCGGGTGAGATAACCGGAGTTAGCGGTTTTCAGCGCCGTATCGGCAAGACCTTTACGCGCACCATGCGACGAGTTGAAGTACTCAAGAACCGAGAGACCTTCTTTGAAGTTCGAAATAATGGGGGTTTCGATGATCTCGCCCGATGGTTTAGCCATCAGACCACGCATACCCGCCAGCTGCTTAATCTGCGCTGCCGAACCACGTGCGCCGGAATGGGCCATCATGTAAATCGAGTTGATGTTTTTCGCCTTCATTTTGCCGTCTTTGGTGCGGCCAACAGAGGAGATCTGTTTCATCATGTCATCGGCCACAACTTCGGAGCATTTCGACCACGCGTCGATCACCTTGTTGTATTTTTCGCCCGTAGTGATGAGACCATCAGCATATTGCTGTTCAAACTGCTTTACTTCCGCAAAGGTGTTGAGCAGATGCTTTTCTTTAGAGTCAGGCACAATCATATCGTCCTTACCAAACGAAATGCCAGCTTTTGCAGCGTGTTTGAAGCCCATACCCATCAGGCGATCAGCAAAGATAACCGTCTCTTTGTTGCCGCAATGACGATACACTTCGTAGATCAAGTTCGAAACTTCTTTTTTGGTCATGAGCTTGTTCACAACCGAGAAAGGAAGTTTTACGCTCTTAGGAAGAATTTCCGAAAGCAGCATACGGCCTGGGGTAGAATCAACGATTTGCACCACCTGCGCGCCTTTTTCATCGACAGTGCGATAGCGGCATTTGATCTTCGTGTGCAGGTTGACTTCTTTAGCGTCGAGTGCTTGCTGCACTTCGTCCACGCTGGTGAAGATCATGCCTTCGCCTGGCTCGCCGTCAGATTCCAGCGAGATGTAGTACAGGCCGAGAATGATATCTTGCGATGGCACGATGATTGGCTTGCCGTTTGATGGCGAAAGGATGTTGTTGGTCGACATCATCAGCACGCGTGATTCCAACTGTGCTTCGATCGACAGCGGAACGTGAACGGCCATTTGGTCACCGTCAAAGTCAGCGTTAAACGCGGTGCAAACGAGCGGATGCAGGTTGATGGCTTTGCCTTCGACGAGCACAGGCTCGAACGCTTGAATACCAAGACGATGGAGCGTTGGTGCGCGGTTGAGCAGAACTGGATGTTCGCGAATTACTTCTTCGAGAATATCCCATACTTCTGGACGTTCGGTTTCCACCATGCGTTTAGCCGCTTTAATGGTGGTGGCGATGCCGTAGAGTTCCAGTTTTGCATAGATGAATGGTTTGAAGAGTTCGAGCGCCATTTTCTTTGGCAGACCACACTGATGCAGTTTCAATTCTGGGCCAACTACGATTACGGAACGACCGGAATAATCCACGCGTTTACCGAGCAAGTTCTGACGGAAACGACCTTGTTTCCCTTTAAGCATGTCAGACAAAGATTTCAGCGGACGTTTGTTAGCGCCGGTGATAACGCGGCCACGACGACCGTTGTCAAACAATGCATCCACCGCTTCTTGCAGCATGCGTTTTTCGTTGCGCACAATGATGTCAGGCGCGCGCAGTTCAAGCAGACGCTTCAAACGGTTGTTACGGTTGATAACGCGGCGATAGAGATCGTTCAAATCAGACGTTGCAAAACGGCCACCATCGAGTGGCACAAGTGGGCGCAGTTCCGGTGGGATGACAGGAACAATGTCGAGTACCATCCATTGTGGCTTGTTGTCAGATTCAAGGAAAGATTCCACCAGCTTCAAGCGTTTAACCAGCTTTTTACGGCGGGCTTCCGAGGTGGTTTCACCCAGTTCGCCGCGCATGGATTCTTTTTCTTTTTTCAGATCAACGGCAGAGAGCAAAGTCTTGATAGCTTCTGCACCGATTTGCGCGGTGAATGTGCCATCGCCATATTTGTCTTGTGCATCATAGAATTGTTCTTCCGACAGCAATTCGCCGAGCGAGAAAGGCGTGAGGCCAGGTTCAACAACGCAGTATGATTCGAAATAAAGCACCTTTTCGAGGTCTTTAAGCGGCATATCAAGCAGGATGCCGATGCGCGATGGCAGGGATTTCAGGAACCATATGTGGCACACTGGCGACGCGAGGTCGATGTGGCCCATGCGCTCGCGGCGCACTTTGGAGGTGGTGACTTCCACGCCGCATTTTTCGCAGACGATGCCGCGATATTTCATGCGCTTATATTTACCGCAGAGGCATTCATAATCTTTGATAGGGCCAAAGATGCGCGCGCAGAACAGACCGTCGCGTTCTGGTTTGAACGTGCGATAGTTGATGGTTTCGGGTTTTTTCACTTCACCGAACGACCAGCTGCGGATTTTTTCCGGGCTGGCGATGGAGATCTTAATCTCATCGAATTGTTTGGCGACCGCAAGCTGCTGACCGAAAAAACTCATCACTTCATTTGACATATTTTTCTCTCCTAATCCCCGCGTTTATCGCGGGGTCTGGTTTCTATTTTAGCCGGACCCCGCCATGCGGCGGGGATAATCATGCTTCTTTCTCAATCAGCTCAACGTTCAGGCCAAGCGAGCGAAGCTCTTTGACCATAACGTGGAACGACTCAGGAATACCTGATTCGAAGCTGTTGTCGCCGCGAACGATAGACTCGTAGATCTTGCTGCGGCCTGCCACGTCATCGGATTTAACCGTGAGCATTTCCTGCAGCGTGTATGCCGAGCCGTAAGCCTGAAGTGCCCAGCACTCCATTTCCCCGAAGCGCTGACCGCCGAACTGGGATTTACCGCCCAGTGGCTGTTGCGTCACGAGAGAGTATGGCCCGATCGAACGAGCATGGATCTTATCGTCAACCAAATGGTGGAGCTTGAGCATATAGATGTAGCCCACGGTGGTTTTACGGTCGAACATATCGCCGGTGCGGCCATCATAAAGCTGAACCTGACCGGAAGAATCATGGCCAGCTTTTTTCAGCCAATGCACGATGTCTTCTTCTTTCGCACCGTCGAATACTGGTGTTGCAAACGGAACACCTTTTTTCAGGTTGCCACCGAGTTCAAGCACATCCGCATCCGACATTTTGTCGACTTCTTTTTTGATCTCTTTGTCTTCGTACATATCGGCGAGGAATTCGCGCAGTGCCTTAGCTGGGCCAGCTTTGGTCTGCTTTTCGCCTACGCCTTCAAGCACGTCGCGGATCTGTTTACCGATACCAGCCGATGCCCAACCCAGATGGGTTTCAAGAATCTGACCGACGTTCATACGCGATGGTACGCCAAGTGGGTTCAGTACAACGTCAACCTGCGTGCCATCTTCAAGATATGGCATGTCTTCGATTGGAACGATACGCGAGATAACCCCTTTGTTACCATGGCGACCTGCCATTTTATCACCAGGTTGCAGTTTGCGTTTTACGGCAACGAACACTTTCACCATTTTCAGAACGCCAGGCATCAGGTCGTCACCGGCCTGTACTTTGCCCACTTTTTCTTCAAACTTGTGGTTGATGCGGCCGATAGCGCCGTCGAGCTGCTTTTTGAGCTGTTCGAGTTCGCGCATGATAGCGTCATCTTTAACCGCCAGCTGCCACCATTGACCCTTGGAATATTCTTCCAGCGTCCCCGCGGTGATGGTGCTGCCCACTTTGAAGTTCTTAGGACCGGACGTACCTTTTTTGCCCACGAGCAGTTCTGGCAAGCGGCCATAAACGAAGCGTTCAATGATCGCGCGTTCATCGTCACGGTCTTTCGCTAAGCGCTCAATTTCCGCTTTTTCAATGGAGAGTGCGCGTTCATCTTTTTCGATGCCGCGGCGGCTGAAAATGCGAACACCCACAATGGTACCAGCAACACCTGGGGGCAGGCGGAGCGAGCTATCGCGAACGTCAGATGCTTTTTCACCGAAGATGGCGCGCAAGAGTTTTTCTTCCGGCGTCATTGGCGATTCAGATTTAGGCGTCACTTTGCCGACGAGAATATCGCCCGGTTTTACTTCCGCGCCGATGTGAACCACACCGATTTCGTCGAGGTTGCGAAGGGCTTCTTCGCCGACGTTTGGAATGTCGCGGGTGATTTCTTCCGCGCCGAGTTTGGTGTCACGCGCCATCACTTCGAATTCTTCGATGTGGATGGAGGTGAATACGTCATCACGCACGATGCGTTCGGAAATCAGGATACTATCTTCGAAGTTATAACCATTCCATGGCATGAAGGCCACGAGCACGTTACGACCCAGCGCCAATTCGCCAAGCTGCGTGGATGGACCGTCAGCGATGATATCGCCTGCCTTCACCACATCGCCTACGCGAACCAATGGACGCTGCGTAATGCAGGTATTTTGGTTGGAACGTTGGAACTTGAGCAAGTTATAGATATCAACGCCCAAAGAATTAGTAACGGGGCCGCTATTCTTTGCAGCCTTATCATCACTAACGCGTACAACGATACGCGTTGCATCAACCTGATCAACAATACCGGTACGTTTTGCAACAACGGTCACGCCGCTATCGCGGGCAACAGTGCCTTCCATTCCCGTACCAACAAGCGGTGCATCCGATTGCAACAAAGGCACAGCCTGACGTTGCATGTTGGAGCCCATGAGCGCGCGGTT
>RFOF01000031.1 GCA_009926845.1 Alphaproteobacteria bacterium | reverse complement strand
CGACGCTCTAACCAACTGAGCTACACCCGCCACAAAAGTAAGCCATAGGAATTAGGCATTAGGGAATTAGAAAGTCAATAATTATCTGCCAAAACATTCAGTTATAGGGCGTGCGCGTGGCTGTGGCGCGTGGCGAGGGCTTTTTCAGCATTTGCGCTGGGTGGAGCGATGCGTTGACCGAAAGGCAACATTACTTCTTTACCATCACGCTTTAATTGCAGATAAAACTGCGTTTCCCCCGCTGATTCCGGCGCCACATGAAAGCTCAGGCGCGGGCCGCCACGGTCATCTGGCGAGGTGGGTTCTTCGCCAATGGGGTGCGCGTGTATCAGGGTTTTTCCATCCGCGCTAAAGCCTACCAGATGGGCATATGCGCCCATGATAGGCTCCAGATCATTCACTGGATTTCCTGCGCTATCGCGCACATCGATATGCACCAGCGTGTACTGCCCTTGCTTCAGCGGCGCGTTGCTCTCCCATGCACAGCTGAGCCCACCCGCCTGCGCTTGCGCGTTCATGTCGATGCGAGGTTGTATATTCCGGTTTATTTTGCCTGCCATGGTGCTGCTTATGCGTTGATTCTGGCCGTCGCGCGCAGTGGTGAAATCGGCCCATGCGGTATAGTTATGGTTTGTTTGCGGCGTAAACTCGGTGGTAAAAACCCCCTCTTCTGCTGTTTGTTTCGGATGAATGTGGTGATAGTCCCGCAGGCTTTCATCCACCACCAGAAGATGCAGCTTTTCCGTATGCACCACGGCAAGGTCATCTGCCGTCAGATAGCCCCCTGTGCGTTCATTCTTCAGGCGTATTTTTGCGGTGCATTGCTTTCCTGCCTCCAGCGGCGCATCCGGCAACATTTCCACTGTGATATTATCGCCTGTCTGCACATTCTCTTTTGATTTATGTTGAAAAAACGAGAGTGCCACAGGCGCAAATGGTGCCCCACAGGAAAAGAAGTGTGGGACGATTGCAGCAATGCCGTTAAGGCCAAACATATTATGTTGGTACAAGCCGCCCGCGCCCCCTAAGGTATTTGAGATGGCGGGAATGATGGTCTCTTGCACCGCCTCATAGCTTAGGAGCTTGGCTTTTTCCATCGCCATACTCAGGTAAATCAGTCCGGTGGAGAGCGAGCTAAGAATGGCGGGAAGCGCAATCAATGCACTGGTGGCGAGTGCGGCATATTTAAGAACATTGCCCCACTTGATGTGCTTATTTCCGTCTTCTTTTGATTCTATAAACTGCCCCAGCAAAACGCCACCAACTCCCACTGAAGCGCTCGCAACAGCGCTAAACCAGCCACCTTCTGCGAGCTTACTGCCAATAACAGGTATCAGGGATAACCCGCTGTTAACCGCACCTGCAATGCCCATTGGTTCATTGTGGATCATGTTTGCAGCAGTACGCGCCACTGCGTTACTGGTCACACCCAATGCAGGAAGAATGTGGGGGGCGAGAATAATTCCCGCACCAAGCACACCAGCACCAATTGCAATGCCTGTAAGGATGCGGCTGACGCTATAATCCGTCTCTGCGGCTTCTTCGGTTTGAAGATGCGGATGGTGATGCTCTGTCATCATTAACGCGCCTTGCCAGTTGAAAGGCCATCAATAAATTTTTTCGCTCTTTCTATCAATTCATTAGCTTCACTGCCAACCACATCGCCAAGCTCAGAAAAGCCGCATTTTCCATCTTTATCCATGATAGTAATCTCAAGGGGATGTGAGCGCTCGACGTTTTTATTGAAATGTAAATGCAGCGCTTTCTCCATTGCCTTCGCGGCTTTATTGCTCTCTGGAAATACCAGAAAAAAGTTTTTATTGAACTGCCCATCTTTATATACGCCGGCACTGCGATAACTCTTGGCGAATTCTTGCAGGTGATGCTTATCTTTATCAGGGAGATGGCTAACCACTACGATAGGAACATTTTCCTTCTTGTTACTGTCGAGATATTCCCGGATTTTTTTTAAATTATCCGTCACCTTGCTGCATAGCTGGCACTCGTTCAGACCAAAAACCATGACATACGGTTTGCCGATGAGTGCGGGGGTGGGGTTGAAATTTACAAATTTATCGGGCGTGGCATTCTCGGACGCAGCAGAGTAAGAAAGTCCGTATTGTGCATCGGCAAGGACTTTACTCACATCGTCGCCCTCAGCTGCCCAAGAAGATGGGGTGGCAAGTGCAGCAGCAAGTGTTGTTAAAAATTGTCGACGGTTTTGCATTCTATTAGTTCTTCAATTAGCGCGTGCACATAAGGGGTGCTTACGTGCGGCATTGTGATTCAGTTTTAATAAAGCGGCACTTTACGTGCGCAAAAACCTAGCGCGGCGGTGCGCGGGGGTGAATGGCGCGGGATGGGCGCGCATAGGCATAGGCAGTGCGCAAATGCAGGAACTTGCCCTGCCCGATCTGCTCCCGCAAGATGAGCAAAACGCCCGCGGTCAGCAGCAATTTGCCTACACCATCGGCGAGATAGCACAGCGGGCAGGAATAATTTTTGTGGTGTTTAACGGGCGATTTTCCCGATTGCAGGTCTTCCCATTTGGCCCATTTGAAGCCCTCGCTGGTGCAAATCAGCACCTTTTCACCAAAAATGGAGGCGAGACCAGAGGGGGCTACTTTCTCGCTATAGGTCGCAAAAAATGGCAGAAACGCGCTGAAAATAACAGCACATGCGAGCAAAAACGCAACAAATTGGGTGGCGAATCTCTTAATCATGGCGTTAATATATCGGAATACGCGCTTGTTCTCAATCTCAAAGCGCAAGGCCAAGGCGGTTTTTGACCAGCGAGGCTATTTGCGCATGCAACGCTTCTTTATCCTGCGTGGCATCTAGCACCGCGCAGCGGGCGGGTTCGCCCTTGGCAAACGCTCGAAAACCCTCGCGCACCTGCCGGTGGAAGCTGATGTCCATCTCCTCAAAGCGGGTTTCGCTGCCGCGCCTTGCGCCTGCCCGCGCAAGGCCTTCTTCGGGGGCGATGTCGAGGATGATGGTGAGGTCTGGCGCGAAATTGCCGAGCGTCAGGCGATGCAGCGAACGGATATATTCCGGCGACAAGCCCTTGCCCACGCCCTGATAGACCAACGTGGAATCAGCAAAGCGGTCGCAGATAACGGTTTTGCCTTCGGCGATGGCGGGCTTGATAAGGCGGCTGACATGGTCGAGGCGCGCGGCGTAAAACAGCAGCGTTTCGGCCACGGGGTCCCACGTATCGGCGCTGCCGGAAACAAGGAGCGAGCGAATCTGCTCTGCGCCAGGGGTTCCGCCCGGCTCGCGCGTTGAAACCACTGGCAAACCCGACGCTGCAAACGCAGCCGAAAGCAGCGACATCTGCGTGGATTTTCCGCTGCCCTCGCCGCCTTCAAATGTGATGAATTTTCCGGTCACGGGTTATTTCCCCAGCAGATAATGCCCAAGCACCGCGCCGATGCGGCCAAAACCAGAGAGTTTTTCAACGCTCTCGCCCGCAAACAGCGGCACGCTCTGCTCGCCTTGGCCTGGCACGTTGATAACCAGCTCTGCCACTTTCGCGCCCTTTTCTATCGGTGCGGGGATTGGGCCAGTGTATTTCAGCGTGAAGGCGATGCCCTGCGGCGTGGTCGCCGGCATGGTCACCACCAGATCATCCTGCGCCACCAGCGGAATGGTGGCGGCTTTACCGAACCACACATCTGCCTCGGCAACGGTTCTGCCTTTGGTCACCAGCTTTTTATTCTGGAATTCGCGCAAGCCCCAACGCAGCAGTCGGTCGCCCTCTTCTACCCGCGCCTTATCGTCTGGCAGGCCGTTGATGACGAGAATTAAACGGCGTTCGCCTTCTTTGGCCGACGCCGTGATGCCATAGCCCGCTTCTTCGGCGTGGCCGGTTTTCAGACCATCAACGCCAAGGCCGCGCGTCAACAGACGATTGCGGTTTTGTTGCTTGATGCCGTTATAGGTATATTCGGGGATGGAGAAATAATGATAATATTCCGGAAAATCGCGAATGATACGCTCGGCGAGCGTGGCCAAGTCGCGCGGGCTCATCACGTGGCCATCTTCTGGCAGGCCGGTGGCGTTGACAAAATGGCTGTGCTTCAGCCCGATTTCTTTAGCGACGCGGTTCATATTCTCAACGAATGCTTCTTCGTTGCCACTCAGATTCTCGGCCACGACGATGCAGGCATCATTGCCCGACTGAATGATAATGCCGTGTATCAGGTCTTCAACGGATATCTGCCCACCAATTGGCACAAAGGTTTTTGAGCCTTGTGTGCGCCATGCTTTTTCGCTGATGGTAAACTGGTCATCGAGCTTCACTCGCCCTTCTTTAAGGCGTTGAAACAAGAGATATGCGGTCATCAATTTACTCATAGAAGATGGCGCCATCGCTTCATCGCCGCCCTTATCAAGCAATACCGAATGTGTGTTCATGTCTATCAGAAGCGCATGCGTAGCTTGCGTGTCTATCGCCTGCGCACCAGAGGAAAAAGCAACAACCAGAAAAACAGTGAATAATTTACGCAACACAGAACAACCTCTTATCAGTGAGAAATATGGGCATCAGGAACATATTCATGCACCGTTTCCAGTGCCTCAGTCGCAGCGGCTCGGCTCACAAAAGGGCCAACGCGCACACGCCACATCTCTTTGCCGCCACGTTCTAGTTTGTCCATGGTGGCACCAGAGAGAACAGCAAGCTTCTCGGTGAGGTGCTGGGCATTGTCTTTGTGGCTGAATGTACCCGCCTGAATATAATATTCCTCGCCGGTGGAAACGGCGGTCTTGACTGGCTCTACGGCCTTAAATGGTGGATTTGACGTTGGCTCTTCAGGAGCTGGCACACTGGGGCCACGGCCAAAAGGCACATTGTCGGTCTCGCGTTCATAGATGGTTCGCGGGTTCGATTGCAACAATGGCTTTATTTCATCCGCTTCTGGTGCGGCTTTTAATGCAGGCGCTATTCTGCTTTTTGTAGGGGATGGAAGATCGGTGGAAGTGATGGACCCCACCGGCGCGCCCTCTGCTCTAGCTTCGCTTATCAGGCTAAAGCTGCTGGGTGCCTCTTCAGGTTCGCGCGTGGAGGCATCGGCCAATTGTGTTTCTCGAGAATCGCGTCGGTCATTATATGCGAACATATCGCCTGGTTCGCCTGTACGCTCCCAGTTCTTGACATATTCCTCTGTTTCTTTCGGTAAGTATTTCACGCGCACTTTCATTGTGCTGTGCAGCCCAATACGCTCGGCAGAACCACGCGAAAGATCAATGATTCGCTTCTTTTTGAATGGGCCGCGGTCATTGATGCGAACGATAGCACTTTTACCATTTTTAAGATTCGTCACACGCACTAAAGATGGCATAGGCAGCGTTGGGTGCGCTGCGGTCAGGTCTTGTTCATTAAAACGTTCCCCATTAGCCGTTTTTTTGCCGTGAAAACCAGGCCCATACCACGAGCCCATCCCCGTTTTATCATAGCTGGAGTCATATTCAGGGTAATAGGTCTCGCCGTCTATCTGATAGGGCTTTCCTATCTTCATCAGGGGGGATGGTGGTTTTTCGGCGCTGCAAGCCGCAAGAAAAATAAGCGCGGAAAGAGCAATGTAACGTTGATAGCAATGCATGAAATGTCCTATGCTTTTTTGTTGATTATTGTATCGACTAGATAGAGCGGGCGCTGCTTTATTTCGCGGAAAATAACGCCAAGATAGTTTCCCATCACGCCCAAAATGAACCACTGAATGGCTTGAAAAAACAGGAATATGGCAACTAACGATGTCCAGCCACGCACCGCATCACCCAATATCCATGAAATAATTGCGTAAGCAATCAGCAGCAGACTAAAAAACATCATACCCACGCCAAGCCAAACGGCCATTTCAAGCGGACGAGTAGAAAAACTAGTGATACCATCAACAGCGTAGTGAATAAGCTTTCTCATTGTGTAATGCGTTTCACCGGAAAAACGCGCATCCCTATCATATTCAACAATAGTTTGTCTAAAGCCAAGCCAGCTAACTAATCCACGCGTATAGCGTACACGCTCTGGCAGGCTCATGAGTGATTCAAGCGCACGGCGACTCATTAGACGGAAATCACCGGTGTCTTCTGGTATATGGATATCACTAAGTGCGTTGAGCAAGCGGTAATAAATAAATGCGGTGGCCCTTTTAACGGCGGTTTCCCCCTTGCGTGTGCGTCGTTTACAGCAGACCACATCATAGCCTTCATCCATTTTAGCCATAAGCTCTGGAAGCAATTCTGGAGGATCTTGTAGGTCGGCATCGATAATCATGATACGCTCACCGCGTGCATTATGAAATCCAGCTGCGAGCGCCATTTCATGGCCAAAATTTCGTGAGAAATTGACGCCAATAACAGAAACATCCGCTGTGCAGAGTTTCTGAATCTCCCCCCATGTGCCGTCGCTAGAGCCATCATTGATGAATAGCATTTCCACGCCTTGCGCTTTATAAGTTGCGAGCACATGCTCAAAGCGCTGATAGAGTGGCGCAATGTTACCTTCCTCGTTATAGCAAGGAATGATAATTGAAAGCAGCGGCGCCTGCGGCATAAATGCGTCCCTCAGCGTTTATGGAAAGTGATATAATAGAATAGTATCGCCTACATTTTTTACAGGTTTGTAGGGATTAAGCCACGTATATTTTTCTGGATATAGCAGCAACTCCACACGACTGACAGCAAGCCAGCCAGAAGGCAACGAAGCAGGACATCCTTTGTATGGAATTTTTAGTGTTTGTTGCATATTGCGAATGGATCCGCCAAGCCAGAAACATGTTTGTAAATCAGTGATTTTGCGCGCTTCAATGACTTCCGAGAGCTGTAAAAACCCCTGCCCCCAATCCACGTCACTATCAGGTGAAATGCGTTCCGGCCTTCCATCTGTCAACACATAGCCAAACGTATTGTAGTAAGAAATTCGGTCAGGGAATGCAGTCAGATAATCAAAGAGCTGCCAGCACAGCAAAATGACAAAAACAATTTTGGGCGCTTTTGAAATATGCTTCTTTTGTTGCCAGAGCCAAAGCAACCCATAGCCCGCGGGAACTGAAAGCAACATATAAACCGGTAAAATATGACGAATACCAATGTTGATGTTGCTCGCCATACTTGATACCAGAACCGCCAATGCGGCAACGATAGGAAATAATCGCTCAACATTGTGATTGCGGAGTATCACGCTGCGTAACGTGCACCACACTGCCAAAACATTACTGACCAAAAATGCAATCGGCGTTTTAAAGAAATAGACCACTGGGAAAAAATACCAGACACCTTTGCCGTGCAAATCATGGAACAACCATGTGGCATGGCCACCCGCATTTTTCTCATAAATTTTCTGAATACCCTCAACAAAAGGCGTGAAAGAAAACCAGAACAAACAAAAAATAGCGAAGAAGAAAACATGCACCAAAATAAATAACTGCCGCCAGTGCTGCCCCTCTATGACAAAAGAAACAGAGCGTTTTTGTTTGAAAGCTAAGCCATTAACGGCCACTATCGACAGCATCGCCACCGGCCAATGCACGAGCGCGGAATATTTACTTCCCACCATAAGCGCAAGCGCTACACCAAGCAGAATCGTCTCGCGCCGCACAGGGTTTTTGAGCCAGCGAAGAGTCATCATAATTCCTGCAACAAGCATCGCCGCATAGGGCATATCGGTGGTGGCAAGTCCAGCATGCCCAGACATTACAGGCAATGTGACATATAATGCGAGCGAGAGAACTGCCGCAGATTCACCAAATAATTCACGGCTCCAACGATAAATAAGCAGGCAGGACAGAATATAAAACGGCAACACGCCAAGCCGTGCCAAAATCAAATTTAAAATATAGGCTCCATCCGCATGCAAAATTGCTGCGCCTTGATACCAAAAATTGCCGGTTACATTTGCAAGTGCGTGTTGATTTCCTGCCACATAAAGCAGGCTTGCTGCCATAATGCGTGCAAAAGGCGGATGCAGGGTTTCCAGCGTATATTGGTGTTTATCCCACCACTCCATACCCGTGGCCACATGTGGCGCTTCATCATAAACATGGCTTATGTGCGGATAGGTGAGGATGATGTTTAATACGCCAAAAAGAAAGAGAGAAAAAACGGCAAGTTGAACGCGACGATAACCTGTTCTGTGCTCTATGTTCTCCAATAGTACGACAGACATTATTCCGCGATCCTGTCGGCTAGTTCACTGACAGCCGTGCCAAAGAAGCGGGAACGATTCCATTTCAGGATGATTTTGTAATTGTCAGTGATGACCAGTGCGCGCGCATCCGGCCCCTCACCCACCAATATTAGCGAGGTGCTGGCAGATGGCGCAATAGCCTCGCCTTGAATTTTTACACCCAATTTTTGCCACTCGGAGAAACGCCTGCTTTGTTTAATATCGGCCAATGAGGCATCAAAACCCGTTGGAAGCATCGCATTTACGCCCCAGCCTTCGCTTTCCTTCCAGCCAGAGGAATGCAAATAATTGGCGATGGAGGCGAATACATCCGGTTGGCTTGTCCAAATGTCGCGCTGACCATCACCATCAAAATCCACCGCGTATTCAAAGAAGCTGGTGGGCATAAATTGGCATTGCCCCATCGCCCCTGCCCACGAGCCGACCATGTTATCAAGCGAGATATGGTCGGAATCCACAATCTTCAGCGCCTTGATAAGTTCATCGCGGAAATACGCGCTACGTCTACCATCATAAGCAAGGGTGGCCAGTGAATCGAACACCGAGAAATTGCCCGTATTCTCACCAAAATTTGTTTCTATTCCCCACAGCGCAACAATATATTGCGGTGGCACGCCATATTTTTTTGACACTTGCGTCAATATATCTTTGTGCTCTTCAAACAACTCGCGCCCCTGCGACACGCGCCCATTGTTTACTGCGCTTTTGAGATATTTAGAAAGGGTCATGGTGCCTTCGGGCTGCTTGCGATCGAGCGTGATAATCTGGTCGATCGGAGCCTCGCTTGCTGAAAACGCTTCTTCTATAGTCTTTCTGCTGACCCCTGCGCTTTCAGCATCGCGCTTGAATGCGTCGAGCCATTGCGAAAAAGGAAGGGCATTGTGCGGTACGTCCTGCGCAAGAACGCTGAAAGAAAAACCCGCCAGTGCCAGAATACTTAAAATAAAAATCTTCATGGCACTATCTGTAACAAAATTGAGATAAAAATAAAGCCCCGGATTGAGGCCCGAGGCTTTATTTCTTTAGTAGCAAAAAACTATTTATGTTTTTTGCTGTGCTTGGCTTTTTTATGGCCTGATTTTTTATTGTTTTTCTTTTGTGCTTTTTTAGCGTGTTTTTCCGCTTTTTTGTCTGCCTTCTTATCAGCGTGATGTTCTGATTTTTTCTCTGCCTCGTCGGCCTTTTTCTCGCCGCTTATTGCGTTATCTACGGCTTCGACCGGAGCTTGCGCAGGCGCAGCTGCAGGAGCCTCTACTTTAGCTGCTGGCTGAGCAGCAGGCGCTTCTACCGCGGCTACTGCTGGTGCAGGTGCAGCTGCTGGAGCCGCTGGGGCAACTGCTGCGGGTGCTGGCGCTGCCGCATCTTGTGCGAATGCAGCGCTTGCAAACAAGAGGGGCGCCAATACAGAAAGAGAAGAAAAAAGAGTTTTCATGTGTTGTCCTTTAATAGCTAGATTTAAAGTGCAGTTTTTATTAACAGGGGTAGCATAACTCGCAAAAGTGATTTCACAAGTCCAATTATGATTTTTCATTCTAAAGCGCAAAAAATACTGAACGAGGCCTTTAAAACATTGCCAACGATGGTGATGGTACCCTCGCTCGCCTATGACGTGGACGAGTTGCTGCACCAGACATTTTCCAGTGCTCAGTTCGCCGTGGTCGATGATGTGGACACGTCCTGCGCATTTGGCGATGAGGTGTTTCGTGCGCTGCGTGATAACGGAGCACTGCACATCACCCTGCCGCGCGGTTGCAAAGCTGACAGCGAAACCATCGCCGACATTCGCGAGCGCACAAAAAAAGCCGATGTGCTGGTGGCGGTGGGCAGCGGCACGATAAATGATTTATGCAAATACGCCGCATTTTTAGACAAAAAACCTTACGCCGTTTTCCCCACCGCCGCGTCGATGAATGGCTACCTTTCTGCCAACGCCTCCATCAGTGAAAACGGGCATAAAACTACCTTCAAAGCCAAAATGCCCGAAGCGGTTTTTTGCGATATGTCGGTCATCGCATCCGCGCCGATACGCCTTGCCAAAAGCGGGCTTGGTGACAGCTTGGCACGCAGCACCGCGCAAGCGGATTGGCTGCTCTCACACCTGTTGCTTGGCACAGAATACAACCTCGCGCCGTTTGAAATGCTTGCACCGCTAGAGCCAGAGCTGCACGACAATGCACGCGGCATTGCGCTTGCTGATACAAAATCCATCGAGCTTTTACTGCAGACGCTGCTGCTTTCTGGCCTCGGCATGACGCTCGCTGGCGGCAGTTATCCTGCCAGTCAGGGCGAACATATGATAGCGCACACACATGAAATGCTCGCGCACAAAACGCCCAATCCACTTGCGCTTGCGCCGCTGCATGGCGAAGAAATTGCGCTCACCACCTTATATATGGCAGGGAGGCAAGAGTCGCTTCTGCGCGGAAAGCCGCGCTTTGCTAACGAGCCATTTAACAAGCCGCATATGACAAAAATCTTTGGCTATGAGCTGGCGGAAGAATTTGATGAGGCATTCCAAAAGAAGCTGGATTTCCGCTTTCGTGGGAATGACGAAATTGGAAACTGGCATGACATCAGTGAAAAAATATCCCGCATCGCCCTGCCCTCGCAAACCATTGCCAAGATTTTAGAGGCGGCGCAAATTTCAACGAGTTTGAAGTCTATCGGCTGGAGTGATGAGGACTTCAAAACAGCTACAGAAGTAGCACGATTTACTCGCGACAGATTTACGTTTCTGGATTTAGCCTAGATTGTAAAAAACTAGCTCTGCAACATTCTGCTTAGCAGTTCAATATCCTGCGCGAATTCGTGATCGCTGCCCATCAGCTCTTCCACGCGTTTGACGGCGTGCATCACGGTGGTGTGGTCTTTGCCGCCGAATTTGCGGCCAATTTCCGGCAAGCTTTTGCTGGTCAGTTTTTTTGCCAGATACATCGCCACTTGGCGCGGGCGGGCAACCACGCGGCTGCGGCGCGCCGAGTGCATGTCGGACACCTTGATATTATAATGGCCAGCGACCTGTTTCTGGATGTCTTCGATCGACAGGCGGCGGTCATTCGCGCGCAGCAGATCGTGGAGCACTTCCTGCGTGGTTTCCAGCGTTATCGGTCGGCCAACAAGGGTTGAATGCGCCACCACGCGGTTGAGTGCGCCTTCGAGTTCGCGCACGTTCGAGGTAATTTTGTGGGCGAGGAATTCCACCACTTTTTGTGGGATTTGCGTGCCGCTCAGATTGTCGATTTTTGACTGCAAAATGCCGAGGCGAAGTTCATAGGTCGTGGCGTGAATGTCGGCCACCAAGCCCCAGCCAAGGCGCGAGCGCACGCGCTCTTCGATGCCCTCAAGGTCAGACGGAGAGCGGTCACCCGAGATGATGAGCTGTTTGTTTTGATCGACCAGCGCGTTGAACGTGTGGAAAAATTCTTCCTGCGTGGAGTCTTTTCCGGCGATGAACTGCACGTCGTCAATCATCAAAACATCCACCGAGCGGAAATGCTCCTTAAAGGCCAGCGCCTCTTTGAAGCGCAGCGCGCGGATGAATTGATACATGAATTTTTCAGCCGAAAGATACATCACGCGGCGCTGCGGGCTTTCGCGGCGAATATGCCAAGCGATGGCGTGCATCAAATGGGTTTTACCGAGGCCGACGCCACCATAGAGAAACAGCGGGTTGCAGCCCTGCACCACCTGCGCGGATTCCGCCACGCGGCGGGCGGCGGCAAAGGCGAGTTCGTTTGGTTTGCCGACCACGAAATTTTCGAAGGTATAGCGCGGGTCAAGCTGCGCGCCCATCTGCGCGTCATTTTCTGCGTTCTCGGCGGCCTGCGCTTCTTTGCGCTCAGCGGCCTGTTCGGCAATATTCATGGTCATTGGCGAGATGACGGCTGGCGCGCCAGTGACATCAATCGTCAGCGCATAACCTTCAGATTCAGGCTGCTGCTCCCAGATGCGGGTTATCTCGTCCATATAATGTGTGTTGATCCACTCGCGCATAAAACGCGTCGGCACGCCAAGATGCAGCTTGCCCTCTTCCTGGCTTACATACACCATGGGTTTTAGCCAGCTGCGGAAAATAGCATCGCCATAGAACTGGTTGAGATTCGCGCTCACTCTTTCCCAAGCGACAGAAAGCACAGCATCCATGGTCATCTCCGCGGCGTGGCTCATGCGGCGCTCCCTTGCTTGCAGGGGAGACCTTGCGCGCGCCAGCCAGCCAAATCGGGGCGGCCTTCAAAGCCACCGGCCATGTTGTAGCAGGTGGTGTAGCCCGCGGCGGTCAGCGTCATCGCCGCATCTTGCGAGCGGCCACCGCCTTTGCACATGAACACGATGGGGAGGTCTTTGCGGCCGCCGAGCGCGGCTTCCAGCTCAGATTCAAATTGTGGATTGTGCACATATCCGGGGTTGAGTTTCCACGCAATGGTGAAGCATTTATTGTTCGTCGAGGAGATGTCAGGGATGCCGTTTGCCCATTCTTCTGGCGTGCGCACATCCACCAGCACCGCTTCATTCGCTTGCAAAAAAGCAAAGGCTTCTTGTGGCAGTAAGTCGCCGCTATAGGGCGCTTTAGCAGATGGAATCTGGCAACTAGATGTCATTATTACCCCGTTTTTGGTACAACAAAAGAGCCTCGCCATTTAGATTGGCGATGTTATTCTTGTGATGAAAAGCAGAAAAAGCTTAAGCGGCGAGCTTCTTGATGCGAGCGGACAAGCGGCTGATCTTGCGCGAAGCGGTGTTCAGCTTAAGAACGCCTTTGCTTACGCCGCGCATAACTTCAGGTTGTGCTTCAGTGAACGCTTTCTGAGCTTCCGCTTTGTTGCCACTTGCAATAGCAGCTTCAACCTTTTTCATGAAGGTCTTGATGCGGCTTTCGCGGGCGCGGTTTACTTCAGTGCGTTTGATCGTTTGGCGAATACGTTTTTACGCCGATTTGTGGTTAGCCATATGACCGTTATCCGTTTCGTTGTGGTTATTTTTTATCTCGTTAGGGAGGCTGACACTAATGACGTTTCCCCCGCCCGTCAAGCACATTTATCATTCTTTTTTCTTTTTTTTTATTACGCAAAAACATCATATATTCTGCGGATTACAGAGGAATAAAAAGAAAAGTCTTGCGCCCCTGCTCGCCTAGGTTATCCACAGGGCTTCAAAGCGGGCTTAAAAGTTATCCCCAGCCCAAAGTCATATCGCTTGCGTTATAAATATAGCGTTATATTTCAATGTTATGACTGGCATTTAGGGCAGAAAAATGTGGAGCGACCACTCTGCCTGCAAGACTGGATAGGGGTTTTACAGGAAAAACAAGGCTCCCCTGTCCGGTCATAGACGTTGAAATGGTGCTGGAAATAGCCGGAATCCCCGGAAACCTGTACAAAATCACGGAGCGACGAGCCGCCCGACGCAATGGCATCATTCAATACTTTTTGTATGCAGCGGATGAGCTTTTGCGCGCTTCCAGCCGCATCGCGCGCGGGTTTGGCGGGGTGAATGCCGGCTAAAAAGAGCGCTTCGCTGGCATATATATTACCTACACCCACCACCAAACCTTGATCCATGAGTGTGGGTTTTATCGGGGCTTTGCGTGACAAAAGGACCTGTTCCAAATAAGCGGCTGAAAATGCGTTTTCCAGAGGCTCAGGGCCAAGTGCAGCGAGCAATGGGTGCGCATTCACATCGCCCTTTTCCGTCAACGTCATCACGCCAAAACGCCGCGCATCATTATAGATAACCACGCGCCCATCAGCCAAATGCCATACCACGTGATCGTGGGTTTCAAAGGCTTTCGGCGCTTTTTTAAGCACGGAAAACCGCCCGCTCATCCCCAAATGCGCAATCACTACCTGCGTATTATCAAGCTCAAACAGCAGATATTTCGCGCGGCGGCGGATATCGAGGATTTTTGCGCCTGCGAGCGCCGCCGTAAACCCGCGCGGAAATGGCTGCCGCAGGTCTTTTCGCCGCAGCGTGACGCTCTTAATGGTCGCGCCTTTGATGGCATTTTCAAGGCCAGTGCGAACGGTTTCCACCTCGGGTAATTCAGGCATTTTTATTGCTCCTGTCATCGCGAGGAGCGTAAGCGACGCGGCGATCCATTTTTCTGGATTGCTTCGCTTTGCTCGCAATGACGAATGAAATTAAGTTGAGTCCGTGTTAAAATACGCGTATTTAGCTGACATGACAAATACACATTTTGGATTCAAGACCGTTGATGAAAAAGAAAAGGCCAGCCTCGTGCGCGGCGTTTTCGACAGCGTTGCCTCGCGCTATGACATCATGAATGATTTTATGAGCGCAGGCCTGCATCGCATGTGGAAACACGAGATGGTGAGCCAGCTCGCACCGCGCGTTAGCGGGCGCTATCTGGATGTGGCGGGCGGCACTGGCGATATCGCCTTTCGCATCAAAAAACGCGCCAAATGCCACGTCACTGTGTGTGATATCAACGCGCAAATGCTAGGTGAAGGTAAGCGCCGCGCCGACGATCAGAATTTTATTGATGGCATCGAGTGGGTATGTGGCGACGCTGAAAAATTGCCGCTGCCGAGCGACAGCTTTGATGCCTACACCATCGCCTTTGGCATCCGCAACGTAACCCACATCGGCGAGGCGCTCAAAGACGCATTTCGTGTGCTCAAATCCGGTGGAAGATTCCTCTGCCTCGAGTTCTCGCATATACCCCATGGGGGTATGCAAAAGCTATATGATCTCTACTCGTTCAACGTGATCCCCAAACTCGGAAAAATGGTGGCGGGCGATGCCGATTCCTATCAATATCTCGTCGAGAGCATTCGCCGTTTTCCAAGGCAGGAAGAATTCGCAGAAATGATTCGCGCGGCAGGTTTTGACAATGTCCAATATCGCAATTTGACGCATGGTGTCGTTGCCATTCACGCAGGGAGAAAACCATGAAAAATAACCGCGCTATCGAGATCATGTTTTTGGTCGCTTTTATTTTGATCGCTATTGTGCAACTTCTTCCCAGTCATTTATAGTTTTTTATGCTGCGTTTTCTAAAACATATACGCCGCCTGCTCGTCATCCTGACGATTGTCGCGTGGCAATATGCGACAAAACCCAAGGGAAAACGCCTCGTTTCAGCGCTTGAGGCGCTTGGGCCAGCATTCATCAAGCTTGGGCAGGCGCTTTCCACCCGCTCCGATTTGATTGGCGATGATATCGCCGAGGATTTATCCGACCTGCGCGACCGCCTGAAACCCTTCCCCACCGCCGTTGCCCGCGCTATCGTGGAAGAAGAACTGGGCCAGCCCATTTCCGAGTTATTCGTCGATTTTTCCGGCCCCGTCGCCGCCGCCTCCATCGCGCAGGTGCACAAAGCCACGCTGAAAGACGGCCGCGTGGTGGCAGTCAAAATCCTGCGCCCCGGCATTGAAGATGCCTTCGCCCGCGACCTTGATTTGTTTTACTGGATCGCAGAACTGATCGAACAGCGCATGCGCGAGTGGCGCCGGCTGAAGCCCCTCGAAGTGGTGAAAACCTTCAAGGAGTCGGTGTTTTTCGAGCTGGATCTGCGCTTCGAAGCCGCCGCCGCAACCGAGCTGGCGCAGAACCTTGCCCGCCATGAACCCGGCTTTCGCGTG
>RFOF01000004.1 GCA_009926845.1 Alphaproteobacteria bacterium | reverse complement strand
AAAAGGCGGTAAAAGCCTGTATTACGGTACATAAAGGAGCATCCCATGGTGACGACGAAAACAAAAAAAACAGTATCAGCGAATCCCCCAGCGCTTGCGTGTTCTAATCCAATGTGGGGCGGGCAGTTCAAGCACGCACCGGCAGATTTGCTGGCCAAGATTAACGTATCCATCGGCTTTGACAAGCAGCTTTATGCGCAGGATATTGCGGGCTCAATCGCGCATGCGAAAATGCTCGCCAAACAAAAAATTATTTCCGAAGCCGACAGCAAAAAGATCATCGCCGGTTTGCAGGCAATTTTAAAAGATATCGACGCAGGAAAATTTGAGTTCAAAACTGCGCTCGAAGACATTCATATGAACATCGAATCAGCACTGAAAGAGCGCATTGGCGATGCGGCGGGCAGGCTACACACGGCGCGCTCGCGCAACGACCAGGTGGCCACTGATTTTAGGCTTTATGTGCGCAGCGCGTTTGACGCGCTTGACGCGGCGCTGAAGGATTTGCAAGCCGCACTCATCGCCCGCGCTGAAGAAAATGCGGCCACCATCATGCCCGGCTTTACGCATCTGCAGGTGGCACAACCCGTGACGCTCGGCCACCATTTGCTTGCCTATGTCGAGATGTTTGACCGTGATCGCTCGCGCGCCGCGGACGCCCGCAAACGCATGAATGAATCGCCACTGGGCGCGGCGGCGCTCGCCGGAACATCGTTTCCAATCGACCGCCATTTCACCGCGAAAGAACTTGGTTTTGACATCCCAATGAACAACTCGCTCGATGCGGTGTCTGACCGTGATTTCGCGCTGGATTTCCTCTCCACTTCGGCCATTTGCGCCGTGCATCTGTCTCGCCTTGCCGAGGAGATGGTAAACTGGTCAAGCGCGCAGTTTGGCTTCATTCGCTTCTCTGACAGCTACTCCACCGGCAGCTCCATCATGCCGCAAAAGCGCAACCCCGATGCGGCAGAACTCGTGCGCGGAAAATCAGGTCGCATGTTCGGCAATTTGATTGCGCTGCTGACCACCATGAAAGGCCTGCCGCTAGCCTACAACAAGGACATGCAGGAAGACAAAGAGCCGTTGTTCGATACCGTGGAGAATATCATGGTCTGCGTGCAGGCGATGGCGGGTATGGTGCGCGATTTTACCGCCGATAAAAAACGCATGGAAGCCGCCGCTGGCAGTGGTTATGCAACGGCGACCGACCTTGCCGATTGGCTGGTGCGCGAGCTGAAACTTCCCTTCCGCGATGCTCACCATGTGACAGCAAAAATTGTTGCGATTGCCGATAAAAAAGGCAAAAAACTGGAAGAGTTGACACTGGCTGAAATGCAAACGGTGGAGAAAAAAATCCGCAAAGAAGTGTTTGCTGTGCTCAGCGTGCAAAACTCAGTGAAAAGCCGTACGAGCCTTGGCGGAACCGCGCCCGTCAATGTGGCAAAAGCCGCCGCGGCTGCCAAGAAGAAAGCCGCAAAATGAATTTTTTACGCCTTTTTTTCATCGGCATTTTAGTGTGTGGCCTTACCTCTTGCGGCACGAAGGGCCGCCTCAAAACGCCAGACCAAGTGCAGCGTGACGAGGTGAAAAAAGCGCATCAAGCCGAAAAAGACGCGCGCAAAAAAGCCAAAAAAGAAGAAGAGAAAAAAGCGAAAGACATCGCGCCCACTAGCACTCCAACACCCACTCCAGCAGAGCAATAATAATGGATCACTTTGACTATAAAAACGGCGTGTATCACGCGGAAGACGTGGCGCTCGACACACTCGCGGCAGAAGTGGGAACGCCCTTTTATTGCTATTCTTCGGCGACGCTGACGCGCCATTTCAACGTGTTTCGCGAACATTTCGCCGCTGAAAACCCGAAGATTTGTTACGCGGTCAAAGCCAATGGCAACCTTGCTGTTTTGCGCACTCTGGCAAAGCTCGGTGCGGGCGCGGACGTGGTGTCTGAAGGTGAGATTCGCCTCGCCATGGCGGCGGGCATCAAGCCATCGGACATTGTTTTTTCTGGCATCGGAAAATCTGCGCAGGAAATGAAATTTGCGCTTGGTCATGATATTTTTCAGTTCAATGTTGAGTCTGAACCTGAGTTAGAATTGCTCAATTTCATCGCGGTTAAAATGGGCAAAAAAGCGCGCATCGCCATCCGCGTGAACCCAGACGTTGACCCCGAAACGCACGCAAAAATTTCCACTGGCCAAAAAGAAAGCAAGTTCGGCATCGCGATGAGCCTTGCGCTGCCGGTGTATGACCGTGCGGCGAAAATGGCGGGCATTGATGTGCAAAGCGTCTCGGTGCATATCGGTTCGCAGTTGACCAAACTTGCACCCTTTGCTGAGGCGTTCGCGCGCGTTCGCGGGTTTGTAGAAACGCTTCGCGCGGCGGGCATCCCGATTTCCACGCTCGATCTGGGCGGTGGCCTCGGCATCCCTTATGGCAAGGAACAGCCGCCACTTCCTGAAGCCTATTCAGACATTGTACGCCGTGAAGTGGGCGCGCTGGGCTGCAAATTGGTGTTTGAGCCGGGGCGTGTTCTCGTTGGCAATGCGGGCATTCTGGTCACCCGCGTGCTCTATGTGAAGCGCAGCGAAAACCGCATTTTTGTCATCGTCGATGCGGCGATGAACGACCTCATCCGCCCAACACTCTATAGCGCGCATCATGAGATTGTGTCTGTGGTTCCGCCTGCGGGCGATGCGCCGACCGAGCTGGTGGAAGTGGTTGGGCCTGTGTGTGAAACGGGCGATGTGTTCGCCGAGCAGCGCTTGATGAAAGTGCCAAACGCTGGCGACCTGTTGGTGCTGCGCTCCGCCGGTGCGTATGGCGCGGTGATGTCAGGCACCTATAATGCGCGACTCCTGATTCCCGAGGTTATGGTCAGCGGTGAAAAACATGCACTCGTCCGCCCTCGCCAGACCTATGAAGAGTTGCTAGGTCGCGATAAAATTCCAAGTTGGATTTAGGCGGTAATCACCCCAATAAACGGCAGCTCGCGATAGCGGTTTGCGTAGTCGAGCCCATAACCGACAACGAATTTATCTTCGACGACGAAGCCTACAAAATCAGCATCAATTTCCACCGCACGCTTGCCCGGTTTTTCCAGCAGCACAGCGATGCGGACGGACTTGGCGCCACGCCCAGTGATGAGGTCACGGGCAAATGTTAGTGTGCGGCCTGATTCTAAAATGTCATCAACGATCAGCACGTCGCGCCCTTCGACCGATTCGGTCATGTCGCGCACGATTTCTACCGTTCCGCTCGACGTTGTTCCGCGCCCATAGCTGGCCAGCGTCATAAACTCAACTTGCGGCTGGGCGCCCGCTGCGTGCAGCGCGCGAATCAAATCTGCGGTAAATACAAAACTCCCGCGCAGCAACGACACAATCGTCATATCCTTAGGCAGTGCTGCGGCAATTTCGTTAGCCAGCGTTGCCACGCGAACGGCGATCTGGTGTTGGCTGATGAGGACTTCTGTTTTTGCGCGCTCGGTCATTCGATGCTGCTCCTTAGGCTCATCTCCAGCGGGTTGCCGATGTCGAGCACAAAGCGCGTGGCACGTTTCATTTTCACTTCCAGTGCGCCTGTAGAGAATGGAATCGCCTGCCCGGGCTTTAGCGTTTTCTCTTTTTCCGAAAATTCCCAAAATTGCAGCGCTGATCCCTTGCTATCGACCAACGTCACGCGCAGAACAGGCACCTTAGCTGCCTCTCCTGTTCGGTTGGAAATTTTGCCATTAATTTCGTAGGCGGGGAAATTGTCAGTGTCGCGCTTATGCATGTCGAGATCTTCGAGCATCATGCCGGCAGTTGGGGTGTAACCATAGAGCGCAGGATAGAATAATAAAACAGCCAATGATGCGGCAATGAGCGATACGCCAACCGTGGCAGCTTTAATGCCAGCAGGGGCGCGTTTGCGTGGCGCGGCAGGAACGTTCGAGCCCTTGGGCAGCGGTTTGATGTTGACGTCTTCGATCATCTTGTCGAAATCGGCGAGCGCTTGGTCGGTGCTGGCGGTTTGCGGCGCTGCAGCGGGTGTTTCTGCTGCTTTGAGAATTTTTTCTGCGGCAATGGTTGCAAGTGCGGCGGCTTTGGCTTCCTCTGCTTCCGCGATGGCGGCGAGGCGCTCTGGCGTTGGCATCTGGTGCCACGAATGTTTACATTTCGCGCAGGCAACCGTCCGCCCAGTCTTGCCGATGGCATGGTCGGGAACGGCGTAGCGCGCATTGCATTCAGGGCATTGCAGGATCATAGGAAGATAACCAGATGACCGGATAACCGGATGACGAGTTTATGCATATTATGTATTATCTTGTTTATCTTGTCGTTCTATCATCCTATCATCTGGTCATCTCGTCAACTAGTCATCTGGTCATCTTTACTTATGCTCGACCTGCAACATGTAGCGATGGAATATCTGCCCGGGCGGCCTGTGCTGCGCGATGTGAATGTGCATCTGGCGAAGGGCTCGTTTCATTTTTTAACTGGGCCCAGTGGTGCGGGTAAAAGCTCGCTGCTGTCGCTGATGTCGCTGCAACACCGCGCGTCAAAAGGCATGATAACCATGTTTGGCAAAAACGTGACCGCCATGCCGCGCGAGGAAATGCCAAAACTTCGCCGCCGTGTTGGGTTGGTGCTGCAGGATTATGGGTTGTTGCCACATCTGACCATCGCTGAAAATGTCGCCCTGCCGCTGAAAATTGCGGGCGAACCCGCCAAACAAATTGCCGATAAAGTGCGTGAGTTGCTCGAGTGGGTGGAGCTGGAGCAATATCATGATGTGCGCCCGGCGTTGCTCTCTGGCGGCCAGAAACAGCGCGCCGCCATCGCCCGCGCCGTCATCACCAAGCCAGATATCCTCCTCGCGGATGAGCCAACGGGCAACCTTGATGCGGCGCTATCACTGCGTTTTATGTATCTTTTTGAAGCGCTTAACAAAGGCGGCACCACAGTTCTGGTCGCCAGCCACGACGAACATCTCATCTCGCTCTTCAACCACCCCGTGCTGCGCCTGCAGGATGGGGTTATAGTCCGCAACAATAGGTGAGGACTATGCAAATCGTCCCCGAAAGGGCGATTTGCCGCGCCGTAGGCAGCGCAACACAAAAGCCGTAAAGACTTCTAAACAATAAGTTAAGAAATCGGTTGAGCCTGCCCATCCCCCTGTGTTAAAACTAAGGGGTAAGCAAGTTATGCAGGCAAAATAAAAAATGAAATCAGAATTACCTATTTTTGAGGAACTTGTCGCCTCTGAGGCGGCGATTCGCGGCATGTCGGTTATTCGTCACCGTGGATTTCGTGAAATTAATCTGCCTCATAGCCAACATAGCACCACGAATATGGATGCAGGATCGAGAAAAAACGAAATCGCAGAAGCACTTTTTCAACATTACCTGCAAATCTATGACTTCCAGTTTCAGGATTCATCCCAATATAGAAAACAAGATCCGGATGGTAAGCTGTATAATGCGCGACATCTTGATGCAGGGCAGCAGGACGTTATCAAAAAAATCTTTCAGCGATTTGTTGATGAAAACTATAGTGAAACGGGCGATCTAAAATTAACGCAAGACACTGCGCCCGGTGAGCTAGCGAAGCTATATGAAGCATTTAATTCTCCTGCGGTCGCTTTAAAGCATGCGACCATGTCGCTCGGCGTGATGTTGGTTGAGCTTGCTCGTGATAATAAATGGAAGAGCATCACTCCTAATGGTATAGATTTTACGCGCGGGGAGCGCACCTCTGACATAGAGCAGCGTATGCGCAGCGCGATCCATGAAAATAATGCTACTCCTCAGGGGAGTCATTTTATCGATCCTCCGGGAAAGGAGAATGTGTGGACGGTTGAGGGCATTAGTTTTCCTGTCAAAAAAATTGATGGTAAAACGCATGTGGTAACCGAGAATGGTTGTTTGGTGGATTTAACGCGTGAACTTGCAGAAGCAATAGAGACACACGTCAGAAGCAGAAAATCCATTCGGGAGCTTGAAATCGATGTTCCCGTTGGCGCGCCACATCTCGCACATTTTATGGAGAAGAAATACTGCGGTTTTCACCTTAAGAATGAGAGTCCTCAGCAATCGGGTGAAAAGGCTCGCAAACTATTAGGAAAGAATCTCAAGCGATTGAAAGAGGCGAAAGTCATTGATGGAGCATCTCTGATTGATAAAAAGGTAAGGCTGTTTTGTATTGATGAAGACCTGATGACAGGGCTTTTGATGAAGCCACGCAGCGGCGAAGAAAAAAGTGAGTTGGCGATTTTTAAAGAAGCAATGGCCAACTATGGTAAGGTACATAAAGATTTTTCAAATATCATTGATTTTATTCCCAAAGATGCACACCCTAATTTTCATGACTTAGAGCCAAGCGAACAAGCGACAGAGCGAAAAAAAATAAAAGCAGCCATCAAAGTAAAAATGTTGGAAGTTGCAGGAGAGATCTCTCCCCCAGCGCAAGAATTGATTAAAAGAGCTGCCCCTCGGTTAGCGGAAACGCTAGAAAAGGTCTATGAATGTGCTGATAATGCCTTCATCGGGAAAGAAGGACGCAAAAAACCTGCAGAAAAACCACAAGTGTATCTTGCGCAAGGTGGCACAGGCTCTGGCAAGGGCGGTCTCAAGAAGTTAGCTAAGAAAGAATGTGGTGATTCACTTGTTGTCGCCTCGCTGGATGATATGCGCGGTGATAGCGATAAGTTATGGCTCTATCCTGCATTGGAATTGCACCATGATGATTATATTGCTGTTGGAGATTTTGGAAATGCCGTTCGTGCGTTGACCATGCAAAAAGCCGAGCAGGAAAAATACAATTTATTCATCGATGGTTCGGGTATCCCCTATGAAGGTCGCAACGATAAAGTGGCCAAGCAGTTCAAAGATAGAGGATATCACGTTTCTGTATTGGGTGCACAGGCACCTTTGAGCCTGTATCAGCCAGGCAGTACTAGCCGCGGTATGTTTAGTGATGTCGTCATGCTTCGTGCTGGCGCAAGGCTGCAAGACGAGCTGCGCTTTGTTCCCATGAAGGAGGTCATTAAAAAACATACAGGCCATCCGATTGCCGCGCATAATGCCGCGCGTGACCCCAATGTCGATCGTTTCATGATCATGGATACATCCCCCGTTGTGAATCAATCCTACACCTTGTCCTATGTGGTGGATATTCCTGCACCTGTTTTTGATAGCGGTTTGGGAACGCTCAAAAATGAACAACTTCATGCAGCGTTACAACAAAATCATTTGATTCCAAACTGGGTGGAGTGGCCAGATAGAATTCCGGGTGAAGAAAAAATACCAGCTGGAATGACCAAGTCAGAATTAAAAGTAGTTGGCGTAAAACCTGATGGCGGGAAGGGTGAGATATATCACGTAGAGGTGATCATCAACATGCCGCAATATGTGAACATGGTGCAAAAAGGGTTGTATAACGAAAATGCGCAAGGTCCAGAGTCGTTGTTTGATAACCATATTAAATGTGATATTAACGGTACATTCAAAGGTCACGAAAAAGGCCGTTTGCGTTTGCAGCCAGCACTTGGCGTAGGTGAAGTGAAATGGCCAGCATATACACCTCCATTGGGTAATAAGTTGATGTGGGGTGGAGTGAATCCTGAGTGTTTTAGCAGAGCTTCTTTGGCGGGGCCAGTAGGGCGCTTACCATAAATAGCCTTTGCAATTCTTTACCATGTAAAATCCACCGCCAAACCACCCCCAATTTGCTCCAAATTCTGCGAAAAAACATCAAAAAATATACGAAAAACATCCAAATTCCGCGAAATTTTTGCACTGTTTTTTGTCATGGCGCGCAGGTGCGTGTCATGTTGCTGCAAAAAATATGATGGATTTGTAATGTGATTTGATTATAAAGAATCACGTTCTTTTTTTATCCTTCTTACATTATGTGAGTCCGCATGTCGCAACGACCACTCTCTCCGCACCTGACCATCTATCGTCCGCAAATCAGCTCTGTCCTTTCCATCCTACACCGCATGACGGGTGTGGCGCTGTTCTTTGGCGTACTATTACTGGTGGTCTGGCTTTCCATCGCGGCGTTTTATCCCGCGCTTTACAGCGGTTTTTATGAGGCGATGAACAGCCGGTTTGGCCGCATCGTTTTGCTGGGTTTCACGCAGGCATTTTTCTATCATCTGTGCAACGGCGTGCGCCATCTGTTCTGGGATATGGGCAAAGGTTTTGAGCTAAAAACCATGGCGCGTTCAGGCTGGGCAGTGGTGATTGTTTCACTCTCGCTGACGCTGGCGAGCTGGTGTCCTGTGCTCTGGGGAGTAAAATAATGGAAAACAAATCAAAAGCCCAAACGTCAAAAGATTTTCGCAGTAATTTGAGCAAGGCGCGTGGCCTTGGCTCGGCGCATCATGGCGCTTCGCATTGGTGGTTGCAACGCATGACCGCGCTGGCGATTTTGCCGCTTGGTCTGTGGTTCATGTATAACCTCATTTCGTCGCTGCTTTCGCCGCAGCTCTCGGGGCTTTCGAATTTTCTGTCGTCGCCATTTGCGCTGACCGCGATGGTACTTTTTTTGCTCGCCATTTTCACCCACGCCAAGCTCGGCCTGCAGGTGGTGATTGAAGATTATGTGCATGGCGCAGTCGCTAAATACACGCTGCTCATCGGCGTCACCTTCCTTTGCTATGGCGCGGCGGCGCTCGGCATTCTCAGTGTTTTAAAACTCCATTTGATGTTTGATTAGTCATGACCACAGGAAAAATAGCCTACAAAATTGTTGACCATTATCATGATGTCGTTGTTGTCGGTGCTGGCGGCGCTGGCCTTCGCGCCACGTTCGGCATGGCCTCTGCCGGTCTCAACACCGCCTGCGTCAGCAAGGTGTTTCCCACCCGCTCACACACGGTGGCGGCGCAAGGCGGCATATCGGCGGCGCTTGGCAACATGGGCGCAGACGACTGGCGCTGGCACATGTATGACACGGTCAAAGGCGGTGACTGGCTGGGCGACCAAGACGCGATTGAATATATGTGCAAACATGCGGCAGAGGCCGTGCGCGAGCTTGAACATTATGGTGTGCCATTTTCGCGCACACCGGAAGGTAAAATTTATCAGCGCCCATTTGGCGGCATGACCACCGAATACGGCAAGGGCACAGCCCAGCGAACCTGCGCCGCTGCCGACCGCACGGGACACGCCATTTTGCACACGCTTTACACGCAGGCGCTTCGCCATAAGGCTCAGTTTTTTATCGAATATTTCGCCACCGATCTCATCATGGATGACGAGGGCGTGTGCCGTGGCGTCATGGCGTGGAACCTCGATGACGGCACGCTCCACCGCTTCAACGCGCACCTCACGGTGATGGCCACCGGCGGCTATGGCCGCGCATATTTCTCGGCGACTTCCGCCCACACCTGCACAGGTGATGGCGGTGGCATGGCGCTTCGCGCGGGCATCCCACTGCAGGATATGGAGTTCGTGCAATTCCACCCCACCGGTATTTATGGCGCGGGTTGCCTCATCACTGAAGGCGCGCGCGGCGAGGGCGGCTACCTTGTGAATTCCGAAGGCGAACGCTTCATGGAACGCTATGCGCCGAGTGCAAAAGATTTGGCATCGCGTGACGTGGTTTCGCGCGCGATGACGATGGAAATTCGCGAAGGTCGCGGCGTTGGCCCGCATAAAGACCATGTGTTCCTGCATCTTGACCATCTCGACCCTGCGGTGCTGCATGAGCGCCTGCCGGGCATTTCCGAAACCGCGAAAATTTTCGCCGGCGTGGATGTAACGAAACAACCTATTCCGGTGATCCCGACCGTGCATTATAACATGGGTGGTATACCGACGAACTATCACGGCGAAGTGGTGACGCTGAAAAATGGTCATCCCGACACGGTGGTTCAAGGTTTGATGGCTATTGGCGAAGCGGGCTGCGTTTCGGTGCATGGCGCGAACCGCCTCGGTTCTAATTCGCTGCTCGACCTTGTGGTGTTTGGCCGCGCAGCGGCGATTCGCGCTGCAGAAGTTGTCAAACCCGGCAGCCGCCACAAGCCGATGAGCGGCAGCAACACCGACAAGGTGCTCGCGCGTTTTGACCGTGTACGCAATGCTTCGGGCAGCATGAAAACGTCGGAAATTCGAAAAAATATGCAGCGCTGCATGCAGAACCACGCGGCGGTTTTCCGTGAAGAAAAAGTGCTCTCCGAAGGCGCGTCACACATGCGTGAAATTTGGAACAGCTATGAGCAGCTGAATATTTCTGACCGCAGCCTCGTGTGGAATTCTGACTTGGTCGAAGCGCTCGAACTCGACAACCTCCGCAGCCAAGCGCTGGTGACGATTGAGTGCGCGAAAAACCGTGAGGAAAGCCGCGGCGCACACGCCCGCGAAGATTTCAAAGAGCGCGACGACAAGGAGTGGATGAAGCACTCGCTGGCGTGGCTCAGCGAAACGGGGAGGACCACCATCGACTATCGCCCCGTGCATATGAACACGCTGAGCAACGAAGTTCAGCCCGTTCCGCCCAAGGCAAGGGTTTATTAGCAACGTCATCCCGAGCGCAGCCGAGGGATCTTAAGATCCTTCGACTCCGCGTTGCTCCGCTCAGGATGACATTATTATTAATCAACCGCTTATCAAGTTAATTTCTGTTGACATTACACTTTACGGAGTGGGGCGCGGGTGGTATGATGGTGGCATAAAAACTGAAAAAGTACGGGAAATATATGGCCGAACCTACAAAACCAACAGTGTTAATACTGGGCAAAGAAGATGCTGCCGCTACTGCTGACGCTTTATTGAACCTTGACCCCGATGAGAAATATCTGCCCGTCGTTGCTGAAAATGATGGTGAAGCGAGAAAAATAATATTTGGAGAACAGCGTCCTTCCGCTGTTGTCTTAGATTTAAGCAAGACAGTCATAGGCAGTGAAAGCGAGCAGCAAGCTGCCGGTCGCTTTTCAAAAGTTGCGCTTGCGGCTTACACCATGGGTGTGCCCGTGATAGCCATAACGCAGCCGCGGCCTCGCGGTCAACACGCGCTGACTGGAAAAACAGGTCTCATTACTATTCTACCTTTATTTGACGATAAAAATAAGTTGTGGTCTGAAGATCTGATTTCGAAGATTGATGAAGCGGTAGCGAATGCGGCAAAAAAACCTGCGGCTGCTGCCGCAACCCCTAAAACACAGTCGGCTTTAGTAGTGGAAGATGACCCAGACGTAGCCGTTATCATGGCGGCGTACTTGGGTGAACTTGGGATTAAATCCACAGTAGTTGATAATGCTTTTGACGCGCGCGAAAAATTAGCAGAACAGCATTTTGATTTGGTTGTTTCTGATCGTGGCCTCAAAAAGAAAACAAGTGCTGACGAAGTGGCAGTGGAAGAAAAAGACAATAAAGATGGGGTGGCGCTCATTGCAGAAGTTACCAAGAAATTTCCTGACACACGCGCTATGATGGTGACGGGTAACCCTAAAGCTGCAACGCCAGAACTGCAAGCAATGGGCGTATCTACCGAAGCTGTTCCTGTCATGCTCAAGTCAGATGTTTTTACAGAATTCCAACCTGCAGTGGCTAAGCTCATTGCTGAGCAAGCAATATCCTCAGCAGGTGGTGGTGAATACGTACCGGGTGGACTGGTGGAGAAAGCCACAATAGCCGCACATCACCCAGAGCGACCTTCCCCAAATCTCGCCTAAACTTCCTTCCCATTATCAATAAAAAACCTTCCCTCGCATTAGTGCTTGATTGCGCTCGTGGGTGCGTTAGAATCGGATTCCTAAGCGCAACGCAATCGCAAAGGTTTTCTATGGTTGAACTCTCGCTCCCCAAAAATTCAGTCGTCGGCAAAGGCAAGCATTTTGCCAGCACGGACGAAGGCAAAGCCATCAAAAAATTCAAGATATACCGCTACAATCCCGAGGATGTGAACGAGGCTGGCGAGCCCAAAAATCCATCGCTCGATAGCTACGATGTGGACATGGAAAAATGCGGGCCGATGGTGCTCGACGCGCTGATCAAAATCAAAGACGAGGTCGATTCCACGCTGACTTTCCGCCGCTCCTGCCGCGAGGGGATTTGCGGTTCCTGTGCGATGAATATCGACGGCACCAACACGCTCGCCTGCATCAAACCCATCGACGAGGTCAAGGGTGACGTAAAAATTTATCCGCTGCCGCACATGCCGGTCATCAAAGATTTGGTGCCCGACCTCACGCATTTTTACGCGCAGTATGAATCCATCAAACCCTGGATGCAGACGACGACGCCCGCGCCCGCCAGCTCCGAGCGCCTACAATCGCCGGAAGACCGCGCCAAGCTCGATGGGCTGTATGAATGCATCCTCTGCGCCTGCTGCTCCACTTCCTGCCCGAGCTATTGGTGGAACTCGGATAAATTCCTCGGCCCGGCGATCTTGCTGCACGCCTATCGCTGGATCATCGACAGCCGCGACGAGATGGTCGGTGAGCGTTTGGACGAACTCGAAGATCCGTTCAAGCTCTATCGCTGCCACACGATCATGAACTGCGCGAAGACCTGCCCCAAGGGCCTGAACCCCGCGAAGGCCATCGCCGAAATTAAAAAACTGATGGTTGAGCGGGCGATCTAGTGGCCGTCTACACGCCACTTTCTGAAAGTGATATTGCGGCCTTCCTCACGCGTTATAACGTGGGTGAGCTGGTGTCGTTCTCGGGCATTTCCGAGGGCGTTTCCAACACGAATTATCTTATCAATGTCATCCCGAGCGTAGTCGAGGGATCTAATGGCGATAAAGATCCTTCGACTCGCAAGTTGCTCGCTCAGGATGACACAAAAAAATACATCCTCACACTGTTTGAAAAACATTATCGGCTTGAAGACCTGCCCTATTTCACCGCGGTGATGCAGTGGTGGCGCGCGCGCGGCATCGTCTGCCCCGAGCCGCTGAGTATGAAAGATGGGCGTGTGCTGTCGGTGCTGAAAGAAAAGCCGGCGATCCTCGTGAGTTTTCTCGAAGGTGCGGGCGTGAATAAAATCACGCTGGATCACGTGTCGCAGGTGGGCAAACTCGCCGCGCAGATGCACATTGCGGGGATGGATTTTGCGCCCACGCGCGAAAATCGCCTCTCGCTTTCGGGTTGGGAAAAGCTGATAGACGACATCGGCCCGCGCGCCGACGAAATAGACGAGGGGCTTTTCCGTTTTATCTGCGACGAATATAATTATCTCAGCGAACATTGGCCGAGCGGGCTTCCCAGCGGGCCGGTACACGCGGATCTTTTTCCCGACAATGTGTTCTTCACCAAAGTGTTTGGTCGCGCGCCAGAGCTTTCCGGCGTTATCGATTTTTATTTCGCCTGCCATGATTTCTGGGCGTATGACCTTGCCATCTGCATCAACGCCTGGTGCTTTGATGAGCGTCACCGCTTTGTTCCCGAGCGCGCGCAGGCGATGATGGCGGCCTACACAGATATGCGCCCGCTAACGCCAGAAGAAGAGGCGGCGCTGCCTTTGCTGCTGCGCGGCGCGGCGATGCGGTTTTTGCTCACCCGCGCTTATGACACGCTAAACCCTGAGGAGGGCGCACAGATATCGCTCAAAGACCCGATGGAATATGCTGTAAAATTGAAATTCTTTCAGGAAGGAAAATTTAGATGATGGGATTAATTGGTGATTGTCATCCTGAGCGGAGGCCAAAGGCCGAAGTCGAAGGATCTTGTGCTGTCGATGAAGATCCCTCGGCTTCGCTCGGGATGACAATATTATTCTGGTCATCTTCGCTATGAAGAAGCACATAAAGATATACACCGATGGCGCATGTAGCGGCAACCCGGGGCCGGGTGGCTGGGGCGCGATTTTGGTGTATGGCGAAACCGAAAAAGAAATGTGCGGTGGCGAGGCAGACAGCACCAACAACCGCATGGAGATGATGGCGGCGATCATGTCGCTAGAGAGCCTCAAGCACGCCTGCAAAGTTGACCTCTACACTGACAGCACCTATGTGCAAAAAGGCATGACCGAGTGGCTAAAAGGCTGGAAAGCGCGCGGCTGGAAAACCGCCGAGAAAAAACCGGTGAAGAATGACGATCTGTGGCAAAGGCTGGACGCCGCCGCCGCGCGTCATGAGGTGAAGTGGCACTGGGTTCGCGGCCACGACGGCCATGAGATGAACGAACGCGCTGATGTTCTTGCGCGGGCAGGGATTTTAACGATACAGGAATAAAAAAAGCCCCCGCAGTTGCGAGGGCTTTTTTATTTAGTATCGCAGCTAATTAAGCCGCTGCTTTTTCAGTTTTGCGAGCAGGGGTAGAGCCAGCTTGCGCAACAGTTTTGATTTCGCCGGTCAGCTCGCCGCCGCGTTCGATCTCAATTTCACCATAGGTGATTTTGCCGCGCACTTTGCCGGTAGCGTAGATAACCAGACGGTTTTTGACCACCAGATCGCCTTCGAACAGGCCGCTGATCTCAGCATCTTCAATATGCGCAGAACCTTTGAAAGAGCCGCTTTGCGCGATTTCAACGGTGTGCACATCGTTCAGCGTTGCATCCACTTTGCCTTCGATGACCAGACGGTCGCAGGTGGCGATCTCGCCTTTGAGCAAGATGTCGTTGCCAACGGTCAGCACGCGTTGGTTTGGGCGCTGGGCAGGGCGTTCAACAGGTGCTTGCGTTGCCGCAGCCCCTGCCGAGTTCATGCCGGCGTTCATTGCTTTTGCTTCTGGCAGACGGCTACGTTGCAGATCAGCTGCAGGAGCCGATGCATTCGGGCGGAATGAAGGAGGGTTTGCCGCCGCCGCGCGACCTTCTTGCGAAGGGATCGGGCGTTGTGGTTGTGGCTGACCCGCAGCTGCGTTATTTGCTGGGGTGTATGCGGATTGCGCTGGCGCAGCAGGAGCTGCCGCCGCTGTAGTTGCAGAAGTTGCTGCAGTTGACGCAGATATCACGGTTGCAGATTCCTCGATGTCGATGGTGTCAACGTCGGTGTCAAAAAGGGAGTCTTCTTTACGGGTGCGAAACATGGGCCTCTCCTAAATCGTTATTTTGATTGTATTTTTTGGATTTTTGTTGGTAGCCGCGGCTTTCAGCCACGTTCTGCCAAAGAGAGTAACGCAAATAAAATGCACGCGCTACAAGAATTTTAAGATTATTTTAAGCTCTTCTTTTTGAAGAAAACTGTGCTCGCGGCATACTCAAAAATGGGGTTGGTGATGATGAGGTTCAGCAGCCAATCGGGAGCGAGGCGCTCGAACGCCATGCGCATGCCCTGCTTGATGTAAAAACGTGGATAGCAGCGCGCCATGACGAGGCTCGGGTGCTCCGCGCCACGGTGCAAATAGTCGGCGATGGCGTCGGCCAGCACCACGCCATAATGCAGCGCGGTGTGGATGCCCCCGGCGGTGAGCGGCGAGACGATGCCTGCCGAATCGCCCAGCAAAATAACGTTCTCGCGCGCAAACGGCTGCACAAGACCACCGCAGGGAATAAGCCCGCCGCGCCGCGCAACAATTTTTGCATTGGTGAAATCAAACACATCTTTCATATTCGCCACGAACGCGTCGATGTCGGGTTTGCGCGGCATGCGCTGGGCGAGGCCAACCTGCGAAACGCCGACGCTCGGAATCGCCCAGCCGAGATATCCACGCGCTAAATTCTGGTCGAGGAAGCAGTGGAACGCGCCCTCATTCCCCAAATTCAGCCCTTCAAATTCCGCCTCGGCACCGAGCAGGAATTTGGTGTTCTGGCCAAGCTGAAAATCATCCGCCACGCGCGAGCGCGGGCCATCAGCGCCGATGAGAAACTTACAGGAAAAGGCATCATTATTGACGTTGATTTTGTCGCCGGAGAACGTGCCATTCTCGTAAGGAGTATCATAAATGAGTTTTGCGCCTGCGCGCTCAGCCTCGTCCGACAAATAGCGCATCAGCGCTGGCGTGTCGGTGGTCAGGAAAAAATAATCCGGCGCGTGCAGGTCGATGGATTTAAGGTTGGGCGCATAGAGCCGCACATCGGTGACCTTGCGGGTCAGGTGTTCGGGCAGCGCGAATTCCTCGGCGCACTCGCCGACGATGATGCCGGTGGTGTGCATGCCTTGGCCTGCCACCTTTTTGCGCTCAAGCAGGGTGACTTGGGCGCCGCGCTCGGCGAGGCGCTTTGCGCAGGAAAGCCCGGCAAACCCGCCGCCAGCAATGAGGATGTCTGTGTGAGAAGTCATGGCATATCACTACACTTTTTTGTCATTCCTGCGCAAGCAGGAATCCTGTAGATAACTCAAGTTTAAGATCCCTGCTTTCGCAGGGATGACAAGTAAGAATTGAGCAACGCCAAAATCTTCTGTTCAGCGGCGGAGAAGGGGAGAGCGGCGAGTGCGTTTCCACCGTGCCAATTTTTTTTGTCATGCCGAGCGGAGTCGAGGCATCTTAAAGATCCCTCGGCAAGCTCGGGATGACAAAGATACACCTCTGCCTCCAGCGTGAAATGGCTATAGACTTGGCGGACATCGCCGAGTTTTTTTGCGCCTTTGGTGGGGGCATCGTCCGGCATTTCGATAAAATGATACAGCCCGCCGAGGAAGCGTGTTTTGCGCGGCGTGGCGTATATTTGCTTTTTATCGTTTATCAAAATAAAAATGCGCTTTTTGCGAATTTTTTCTGTTTTTTTAGCGCGCGACGCCGGATATTTTTCTGGTGTTTCTTTGCCAGCGCAGATTTTCTCGGCAGGGCACTGGCTGCATTTGGGCGAGCGCTTGGTGCAAACGGTCGCGCCGATATCCATCATCGCCTGATTATAATCGAACGGGTTTTTTCGGTCTAAAATGTCTTCTGCGTGCGCCCATAGTTCTTTTTCGTTTAGCTGCTCCATCGCAAAAATGCGGGCGAGCACGCGCTTTAAATTCGCTTCCATCACCGGCACAGGCGCATGATACGCAAAGGCGCAGATGGCGTGCGCGGTGTTGCGACCGATGCCAGGCAGCGCGACCAGTTCGCCCACCGTTTTGGGCAGCTTGCCTTTGCAGGCCTTGGCGGCTTTGTGCAGGTTGATGGCGCGGGAATAATAGCCAAGGCCCTGCCATGCACGCAGCACATCATCTTGCGGCGCGGCGGCGAGTTTTTTAAGCGTGGGGAACTTGGTCAAAAACGGAAAATAAAACCGCTCCAAAACGGTTTTAACCTGCGTCTGCTGCAGCATCACCTCGCTGAGGTAAATAGCATAGGCATCATCGGTATTGCGCCAGGGCAGATCCTTGCGCCCATGCGCCGCATACCACCGCGCGAGCGACTGGTGTAACATGCGTAAGCGTTGCGGTGTTAAAATTCGGGGTTTTTCCAACTTCTCCATCCCCAAGTTGGGCTCTCAAATTGGGAAAAAAGTGATTCTTCCAATTTAGTTATTGAAAAGCCCGTAGGCAATCTTACACGGCAGCGGAAGAGTATGTTTTTTTGGTTTTCCACATAGGAGATGGTAGCGGATAATGCGGCGGCATCGACTATAATGCGTGGCAGTAAGGCCATTGCGCCCGTGGCTGGGTCTGGTTCGTTGATGATGAATGAGGTTACTTGAAACTTAGATTCGCCAATTGAAAATATCTCTCCCATTTTAAGACCCAGCGCTTTGAGGGCATTCTTATCGAGCGCTGCACCATAGATTTTGGCTTTTTTATTAATAAAAAAAGGATGCCTTGTTGTGCCTGCTTTTAGCTGCAGCTTGCCGTAAAGAGGGTAGTGCATGTCAACACCTTTGAGGCTGACGTTTGCGGCTATTTTCCCATGCTTGGCGGGGGTAGATGTTTCTGCAACGCGCGAAATGGTAGCGTCGTGGCTGAGAAAAAGCAAAAAGGATGTCAGATCAACAGGGATAGGATGCCAGTCTGCAATCTCAACATCTCCGCCAATACGAACTTTTTGATTGTAAATCAATATATTGTTTCTAGCGATGTTTCCACCATATGCAATAGCAGCGGCCAGAATCAAGATAATTGAAAATCGAGTTAATAACATAGATTTAATGACATAGGGCTTGAGAAATCACACGAATAGTAAGACAATCAGCACTATGGACCGTATCAAACAAATTTTCGAGTGTTTTTTCATTTTTTTCATTGCCATGTGCATGGGTGCTTCTGCGCATGCTGAGAATACAATAAAGGTCGTCATTTTTGGCGACAGTTTGGTTGCGGGTGTGCAGCTTCAACCCCCGCAGTTTTATTCTGCGCTGCTTGAAGAAAAAATGCGCGAGGTTGGTTACACGAATATCGACGTGGTCAACCTGTCCACTGAAGGCCTCACCACCTCTAGCGCGCAAGATCGCGTTGCGGCGGTGATTGAACAGCGCCCTGATGTTGTGATTGTTGCTTTTGGTGCGGATGATGTTGAGCGCGGCGTTGCGGTTGAGCAAATCTACAATAACCTCATCACATTGACGAGTAAACTTAGCCAGTCTGGTGCATATATTATTCTTGCTGGAATTAAAGCTCCGCCCTCGCTTGGCTATACCTATGTGAAACAATTTGAGAATATGTATCAGATCATCTCCTCTTCGCGCAAAACGTTGTTAATTCCAGATTTACTGGCGGCCCCTTTAGATAGTGCGCAGCTTACGCTTGCTGACGGAATACGCCCCAATGCCCGCGGTGTAGATGTGATGGTGGAAAACAGCTATCGTTATGTTGATTCTTGTGTGCGAACCAAGCTACAGGCCATTCAATATCAGCAGGACTATAAGGCCTATCAAAATCAATCGCTCCAGCCGAAGCGCTAGCCTTATCCCTTGAGTTTTGCTCTGTCTTCGCTATGGTTGACTTTTTCAGTCAGCCTTTCCTCGGAGTCATCATGAGCACCAAGTCTAAAGAATCTACCGAATTTTCCGTCACCACTGGCGCGCTGCCTGCGTCAAAAAAGATCTATGTGAGCGGCGAGCAGCACAAAGATATCCGCGTGGCGATGCGCGAAATTTCGCTGGGGGGCGGCGAGCCATCACTGACGGTGTATGACCCATCGGGCATCTATACGGATGTGAACGCCAAGGTGGACATCTATAAAGGCCTGCCGAAACTTCGCGAAAGCTGGATTTTGGGTCGTGGTGATGTGGAGGCTTATGTTGGCCGCGATGTAAAACCCGAAGACAATGGCCTCAAGGGTGCGGATCGCGGCGCGGCGGTGACCGAGTTCCCGAACGTGAACAAAACCCCACTGCGTGCCAAAGCTGGCAAGAACGTGTCGCAGATGCACTATGCCCGCGCTGGGCTAATCACGCAGGAAATGGAATATATCGCCATCCGCGAGAATGAAGGCCGCCGCGAGGCCGCGCAGGCAGAACTCAAAGCCTATCAAAAAGGCAACAACTGGGGCAAGGCGCTGCCGCAACTCATTACGCCAGAATTTGTGCGTGCGGAAGTGGCCGCTGGCCGCGCCATCATACCAAACAACATCAACCACCCTGAATCTGAGCCGATGATCATTGGCCGCAATTTCAAGGTGAAGATCAACGCCAACATCGGCAACTCGGCGGTGACCAGTTCGGTGGCCGAAGAAGTCGAGAAAATGGTGTGGAGCACCCGCTGGGGCGCGGATACGGTGATGGACTTGTCCACTGGCCGCAACATCCACAACATCCGCGAATGGATTATCCGCAATTCGCCTGTGCCGATTGGCACCGTGCCGATCTATCAAGCGCTGGAAAAAGTGGGCGGCGTGGCCGAAGAACTCACCTATGAAATCTTCCGCGATACGCTGATCGAGCAGTGCGAGCAGGGCGTGGATTATTTCACCATTCATGCGGGCGTGCGCCTGCCGTTCATCCCGATGACGGCGGAACGCAAAACCGGCATCGTCTCGCGCGGTGGTTCGATTCTCGCCAAGTGGTGCATGGCGCATCACAAAGAGAACTTCCTGTTCACCAATTACGAAGATATTTGCGAGCTGCTCAAGCAATATGACGTGGCGTTTTCGCTCGGTGATGGCCTGCGCCCGGGCTCGCAATATGACGCGAACGACGAAGCGCAGTTCAGCGAACTCAAGACCCTCGGCGACCTGACAAAAATCGCGTGGGAGCACGATGTGCAGGTGATGGTCGAAGGCCCCGGCCACGTGCCGATGCACCTCATCAAAGAGAACATGGATAAACAGCTGGAGCTGTGCCACGAAGCGCCGTTCTACACGCTTGGGCCGCTAACCACCGACATCGCGCCGGGCTATGACCACATTACCTCGGGCATTGGCGCGGCGATGATCGGCTGGTTCGGCACCGCGATGCTCTGTTACGTGACGCCGAAGGAACATTTAGGTTTGCCTGACCGCGACGACGTGAAGGTCGGCGTGGTGACATACAAAATCGCGGCGCACGCGGCGGATTTGGCGAAGGGCCACCCAAGCGCGCATCACCGCGACGATGCGCTCTCCAAAGCGCGGTTTGACTTCCGCTGGCAAGACCAGTTCAACCTTGCGCTCGACCCCGAAACGGCGAAGGATTTCCACGACGAAACCCTGCCTGCCGATGGCGCGAAAGTGGCGCATTTCTGCTCTATGTGCGGCCCCAAATTCTGCAGCATGAAAATCTCGCAAGACGTGCGCGACTTCGCAGCGGCGGAGAAAGAAAAAGGCATGCAGGAAATGGCAGAAAAATTCAAAGAAGGCGGCAGCGAGATTTACGTCAAACAGTCGGCGTAAAGGCTTTTACGTCATCCCGGCGAAGGCCGGGATCCACGTCTTGTGAGTTGCTATGGCTGCCTACGTTTACATCCTGACCAATAAACCCAACGGCATTTTGTACATCGGCGTGACCAATGACCTCGCCCGCCGCGTCTATGAGCATAAGCAAAAACTGGTCAAAGGCTTCACGCAAAAATACGGGCTGGATACGCTGGTTTATTACGAACCGTATGAGTCTATCACCGAAGCCATCGCCCGCGAAAAAACCATGAAGGAATGGAAGCGTGCGTGGAAAGTCCGCCGCATAGTGGAGAGCAATCCCGATTGGCATGATTTATACGAGCAGCTGAACCAATAGCACAGCACGTCATCCCGCCCACTTGCGTCATGCCAGCGAAGGCTGCCCAAGAGAATGCGGAATCCTTAGCCCCAACCGTCATCCCGGCGCAGGCCGGGATCTACGTTCTTATTTTCTCTTGGTTTTCTGCATCTAGCACCCACGAAAAATCTATAGTATAAGTAAACGCGTGGATCCCGGCCTACGCCGGGATGACGAAAAAAACGGCAGCGAGATTTATCAGAAGGTAAGTTGATGATAAAAGTCGAAGGTTTGCATAGTGAGATTTTCTATCACTATACAACAATTGAAGCTGCGCTTTCTATCATTGAGAGTAGCACTCTTTGGCTTACTCACTATAGAGACCTAAAAGATAACAAAGAAATTATTAGAGGGTTTGAAATAGTACAAAAAGAGCTTGGCAAAAAATTCCCTACAATGCCATATGCTGAATCACTGCTTGATGTACGAAAACATCTACCCAAAGAATATTATATTTTTTGTCTTTCTCCATTTGCAGATAATGAACATCTTTGGAAAGAGTATGCGGATAATGGGAAGGGTGTTGCCATTGGATTTAATGCTCAGAATTTTTTGCAGTTTTATTTTAAGGATGTAAAAAATAAGCCCTGCGATATTGGTCCAATTTGTTATGATCCAGAAGAATTCCGCAAAAAAATTGACAATGCATTGTCTGTTCTAAAAGAACCAAGCTTTGCGCTTGTATCTCCTAAATATGTCGTAAAAAAAAAGAATACCAACCCAATTCCAAACTTCCCTCAATTTAGAGATGGAATGTCGCGCTGCTTAGCTGAATCGATGCTGTATAAGGGGGCTAGATATAGACCAGAAGAAGAGTGGAGGCTTATTCACTGCCCTGAATATGATTATGATATCTCGCCATTTGAATATAAAAATAAGTTTGGAAAGCGCAGGGCAATTTTGCACTGCAAAGGATTGCCAATAGTAGAAATTAAGTTTCGTGATGCCAATAACAAAGCTCGTGTCCGAGTGAAAGACGCTTTAATTTTAGCTGGCTATGAATCCAGATGATTTCTAATAAAATCCCCCACCACCCATATTCAATTTTAACCACTCGCATTCTATATCTTGTTTTTAAGGGGCAAATGCCCCAAAAACGCCCCGTTTTAGCCCGCTGCAGCCATTTTCGCTTAACGATTTATTAGGCTTTTTTGTGCTAAGCATAGCACATGCTAAACATCATCGAACTCTTCAAAGTCATCTTCATGGATTATTCCGAGCAACACTAAGCTCGGCTATTTTCCAGCGCTCGCATGCGTTTCATGCTGCGCTTTCCTATTGTCTGCGGACAAAAAACATTCTATTTGTTTGGGCATGCAAGAAGACATCATCGACCTCATCCGCGCGCAACAGGCGTCACTCTCGCTGGAAGACCGCAAACCACCCGAGCATAAGCCGCAAATGCTGCTTATCGGCTGTGTGGATGCGCGGCTCAACCCGAAAATCGACATCGGCATTCCCGATGGCGGGGCGATCATTCACCGCAACATCGCAGCGATGGTGCGCAGCCGCCCCGACCCAGGCGACATCGCGGGAACGGGCGTTGCTGCCAGCCTCGAATTTGCCATCAACGTGATGAACGTGAAACACATCGTGGTGATGGGGCACACGGACTGCGGCGGCATCCGCGCCTGCCTTGAGGACAACCACACGCACGATACGCAAAGCATCCGCAAATACCTGACGCCGCTGGAGCCTGTGCGCGACGATGTGGTGGCGCATGGCGGCGACATCACCGCGCAGGCGCGGGCGATGGAGCAGGCGGCGGTGCGCCAGAGCGTGGACAATCTGATGACCTATGAGGTGGTGCAAGAAGCCCTCGGTGATGGGCGCGTTGACATCCACGGCTGGGTCATCAACACCGCCACCAAGCGCATCATGGCGCTGGACATTAAAACCGGCGTTTTCTCGCTGCTAGGCTAATCCACTATCCATCACGCGGCGTTTATAGTCGGCGCGGGCTTTGTTCCAGCCGCGCTCATGCATATTGAAAAAGACCGTCTGCACCAGCGGTTCGATGATGCCGATGGAAAGCGCGATTTGCCAATCGCTCGTTAGCGCATAGGCGACTGCGATGGCCACCGTGAAATGCATCAGGCAGTAGGTGAGGGTTTTGGCCATTGTTTCGTGGGTAAAAATAATCCTGCTCATAACGTCCTCCATTTTCTTTTATTATAACGCAAATGAGAGTCATTCGCAATATAAAACGGGGATTAAGATCGAAAAAATCCCTCGGAAACCCACTGGCAAAACCAGAGTTGAAGTTCTGCTGGTATTATATTGGGGTTGGCATCAAGTGCTGATGCCACTGTCTTTCCAGAAATAATCGCGGACAGAAGCGTGTGCGCGGCGGCAGAAAGCGGCGCGCGGCGCACTTCGTTATTGTGGCGATACACATAAAGATAGGTTGTTTCTGGTTCAGGGCGGGCGGGGTTTTTTCCTTCGCGCTCAGCCGTCAGCCAGCTATCAACAGGGTAGGAGAAGGTGAGCAGGCGGCTGGCGGCGCGTGGGCGCAAAACAAGCTCGCCAAAAGTTTTATCGGTCAGGCCAGAAAGGTCTGATGGCTGAAGCGCCGCGCTTTCTTCGTCCATGAACACTTCGGCGATCGCGCCTTCAAGTTCGGCAAGTTCTGCTGCAAAATCATCCCCACCGCGCATGGCGATAAAATGCGCGAATTGGTGCGGGTATTTGTCGAGGTTGAAATAGGTCGAGGGTGTGCATTCAATGAATGAGCGCGCTGCGTTTTCAAATTCGGCGTTGCCCCAATAATGCGCGAGCGCGGGATAATCGCTTTTTAGCGCCGCAATCAAACGCAGGCGATAGCCACCTATGTAAATGGCCATCTGCTGCTCGGGGGTGATGCGCGGGTTGGGTTTGATGGTGTCCACCACCGCGCCCGCATCGCGAGCGACGATGGCGTGGTGAAAGTTATCCAATAAGTGGGCGAATCCGCGCATAGCTGACTTCAATAATTAATTCATCTGGTCGATTATTTAACTATTCATAAACCATTTTAGCCTTGTGCGCAAGCGCAAAAAAGAAAAAATTATGCATATATTACAGTCGTTTTATTAATTTACCCCCACAAATGGCGCGTGCTTTGTCTAGTTCGGCTACTAAAACATCAAATTCAGGAATCTGGTCATCCCATTCTATCATGGTGCTTTTGAAGCCCTTTTTCGCCATCGTATATTCATAGAGTTTCCACACCTCATCTAACACATGGGCATCGTGCGTGTCGATGATGTGGGTGCCGAAATGGTGGTGTCCCGCGAGGTGAATCTGCGCGATGCGCTGGGTGGGCATGGCGTCGATATAGGCTTGAGCGTCGTAGCCGTGGTTGAATGCGCTGACATAGACATTGTTCACGTCGAGCAGTAGGCTACAATCGGCATCTTCTGCAAGACGGGCAAGAAATTCCCATTCGGGGATGGAGGATGCGTGGAACTCAACGTAGCTTGATGGGTTTTCAAGGATGATGCGTCGCCCCAGAAAATCCTGCACCTGTTTGATGCGTGAGACGATGTGGCGCAGCGATTCCTCGGTATAGGGCAGGGGCAGGAGGTCATGCGTGTTTTGGCTATGCACACCCGTCCAGCACAGATGGTCGGACAGCCACGGCACATCGAGAAAATCAGCGAGTTTTTTAAGCTTGGTCAGGTAATCCATGTTCAGCGGGTCGGTGCTGCCGAGTGACATAGACACGCCGTGCATCACAATCGGGTAATCGCGGCGAAGGTCGGCCAGAAAATCCCAGTAGCCGCTGTGGGCTTCAAAATAATTTTCAGAAATAATCTCAAACCAGTCCACGTTTTTCGGGCGCTGCTCCAGCACATGTTCATAGTGTGGGGCGCGAAGGCCAAGGCCGAAGCCGAGTGTGGGGAAGGAGAGTTGTGAGGTCATATATTATTCTTACCCTCTCCCTTCAGGGGAGAGGACAGATTTTCTTAGCGAACGTAGTGAGTTTAGAAAATCTTGGTGAGGGTGAATATTTTTCACATGCTTCATCACCCCCACCCGCTCACGCTGTTCGCGTCCTCCCCCATCAAGGGGGAGGAGCAAAGAAAAACTAGCTCTTTGGAGCTTCAAGTTTGCCGCCTTCTTTTTCACAAGCGCCTTTAGCAACGAATTTCCATTCGTCAGCGGCGTTGTCTTTGGTGGCTTGACCAGCGCAAGAATGCGAACCGCTAGCCGATTTGCAATCGTTCTTGCCGGCTTTGGCAATGCCGAAGCATTTTTCTTTAGCAGGAGCTTCCATTTTGTCATCAGCAGCATGGGAGGCGCCAGCAGCGAAAACACCAGCAAGAGCAACGGAAAGAAGTAATTTATTCATAAAGTCTCCATGTTATGTAGGTTATAGGATTGAGCCAGAATATCCAAACTCATCATGGTATTCGTAGCATGTTTGGCAAAGGTTACATCACCATTTCAAAATTATTTTTCCAAGCCATGCGCCAAGTGCGGCGACCACAAACATCGGCAGATAATGCCACTGCACCAGATGCGAAATCGAATCGGTTTGCTCGCACAGGCGCAGCGTGAGTGCGCCGATGCTAAAAGCAGAAAGCATGGCCATGCTACCAGCCATCTGGCGGTTGGTGCTAGCATAGCCACGCATAAACTGCAAAAGGGCAACAGAAGGGAAAAATGACAGAAGTGAAATGCAGATGAGGCATTCTATCGCGTGAACCGGCTCTGGCGCGGGTGGAGAATCTGCAAGCCACGCCATGACAATAATAGCTAGAAATGAAGCGCAGGAGAAGGCGGGAGCCAGCAACCATTTGCGCATCTGATGCAAATCAGGAAAGGAAAGCACGCATGACGCCAAAGATGAGCTGATAACCATTGCCAAAAGGGCAAGAATTTCTGCGAGGAACAGCGGCGAAGCAAGACGCGAAAGAAGGTCTGGGCGCAAGTTCAAAAACAGTGAGGTGCAAACTATATATATAGCGACCGCCAGCATCCACCATGCCAAAAAGGTCAGCGGGCAGGTGGCGGGCTTGACCTTGCCAGCTTCGCCCGCCAGTGAGGATATGAGTTCTTCGGTGTTCATTGTGCTAGTTTCTTCCTCAATACTTTATATGCCCGATGCGCGGCGACCTTCACCGCTGTTTCGGTCATGTTCATTTTCTGTGCCACTTCCTTGGCAGTGTGCCCCTCGCTATGCAATAAATGCAGAATCGTGGGCTGCTTGCCAGACAGTTGGTTTATCTCCTCTTTGATAGATTCGTAGGTAAGTGTGGATTCGGTTACATCCTGCGAAAAAATAAATTCTGCCTCGTCTAAATCACCTGCGCGAACCAGATGGTCGCCGTAGTGCGAGCGCAGATAATCGGCCAGGCGGAACTTGGCAATGGCAAAGGCCCACGGTTTATAAGGGCGCATTCCATCATAGGTGTGGCGAGCTTTGTGGATGGAGATAAGTATCTCTTGCAGAACGTCTTCCACCGCGCTCGCGGAATTGATACGGCGAGAAAGATACGGGCGGAGCATGGCAGCGGTCGCCGACAGGGCCGCCGCATAGGCTCGTTCATCACCGCCAATGGCGGCTTGCATCAGAGATTCGATATCCTGTGTAACCATTTTTATGTCCACTGCGAATGACTAGGTACAACATCAAAAAAGGAAAATGCCATGCCACTTATTATCTCTGCCTACCAACGGTTTTTACACTATAGCGATGTGCTTCGTCCAGTCTTGTTGCTGGTGGTGCGTATCTACATTGCCAAAGTCTTCTTTATGTCGGGTTTGGTGAAGATTGATGACTTCTCTAACACGGTGGCGCTATTTGCCGATGAATATCAGGTGCCGCTGCTGCCGCCTTATCTGGCCGCCGTTCTAGGAACGATGTTTGAGCTTGCTTGCCCAGTGCTGTTGGTGCTGGGGCTGGCGACGCGCGCGGCGACGCTGCCGTTGCTCGCGATGACGGCGGTGATTCAATTCACCTATGACCAAAACATCCAACATGCCTATTGGGCGATGTTGCTAGCCACCATTTTAGTTTCCGGTGCGGGAAGGTTTTCAATCGACTACTATATCAGGAGGAAATATGCACAGGCGTGAATTCATTAAAATAGCATTGGTGGGGGCAAGTCTGCTCGCCCTGTGCAAAGCCAGCAAAGCATTCGCACTACAAACAGTGGAGAAAATTATGAAAAGCGATGACGAATGGAAAAAAACACTGACGCCGGAGCAATATAATGTGCTGCGTCATGAGGGAACCGAGCGCGCAGGCACCAGCCCGCTGCTGGATGAGCATCGCAATGGTGTTTTCGCCTGCGCGGGTTGTGGGCTGGAGCTGTTTCCATCGACCACCAAATATAATAGCGGCACTGGTTGGCCAAGTTTTTATAAACCGATTGAAGGCCACATTGAAACCAGCACGGATTATAAGCTGGTGGTGCCGCGCACCGAATATCACTGCGCTCGCTGCGGTGGTCATCAGGGGCATGTGTTTGACGACGGTCCGCAGCCAACAGGACTTCGCTATTGCAACAATGGCGTGTCGCTGAAGTTCGTGCCGAAGGATTAAATGTCATTGCGAGGGAGCGCAGCGACCGTGGCAATCCAGAAAGCTGGATCGCCACGCACCTGCGGTGCTCGCGATGACGAAAGAAAAAGGAACAAAAATATGAAAAAATACATCATCGCCAGTATGCTGGCATTTATTTCAGGAGGGGCTATGGCGGATACACAAATGGCAACATTTGCAGGCGGATGTTTTTGGTGCATGCATGGCGAGTTCGCCGCTATCGATGGCGTGAGCAAGGTCGTCTCCGGCTATACTGGCGGCACGACCAAAAACCCGACCTATGAGCAGGTCTCCACTGGCCGCACAGGTCATATTGAAGCGATCGAGGTGACGTATGATGCGGCAAAAGTTTCGTATGATAAGCTACTCACCATTTTTTGGGAAAATATTGACCCACTAGATAGCGAAGGCCAGTTCTGCGATAAAGGTTCGCAATATCTGGCCGGAATTTTTACGCATGACTCGCAGCAGAAAAAACTGGCGGAAGAATCGCGGGAAAAAGTAAAAGCCAAATTTGGGCAGCCGATTGCTAGTTTCATCCGTGATGCGGAGGTGTTCTATCCAGCCGAGGACTATCATCAGGATTATTATATCAAGAGCAAAGCACGCTATAAAATGTATCGCATGGGTTGTGGGCGTGATGCCAAGCTGGAGCAGTTATGGAAAGAGTAATGCGTCATCCCGCACTTGTTGCGGGATCTGGATCCGCTATGCTGTGTAGCCTGAGATCCGCGCGCAAGGCGGGGATGACGATAATTGTGTGGTTTGTGTTGCTGTTTGTCGCGCCCGCACACGCGCTCGAACTGCAAGATGGACTCCCTGCGCCGTACGCCGCGCCGGAGATTGCGGGTGTTGATGGCTGGATAAATTCCGAGCCACAGACGATAGCGGCCTTACGCGGCAAGGTGGTGCTGGTGGATTTTTGGACCTATTCCTGCATCAATTGCATCCGTACTTTAAAACACATCAACGCGTGGAACGAAAAATACCGCGAGCAGGGGCTTGTGATTCTTGGTGTGCATTCGCCGGAGTTCGAATTTGAAAAAGAGCGGGCCAATGTGCAAAAGGCAGTGACCAAGTGGGGCATCCAGTATCCCGTCGCGCTCGATAACCACATGGCAACATGGACTAATTTTTCTAACCGCTATTGGCCAGCGCATTACCTCATCAATAAGGAAGGGCAGGTGGTCTACACGCATTTTGGCGAAGGCAAATACGACGTCACTGAAAATAATATTCGCTATTTGCTAGGGTTGTCTGACGCTGCATCTGCGATAGAAAAAGAAAAGGGCGTAGTGTCTGGCCAGACACCAGAAACCTATCTGGGCTATGCGCGTGCGAAAAATTTTACGGGCGAGATACAAGAAGGTGTGGCGGAATATGCGTTGCCTGAAAAACTTTCCTCAAATCATTGGGCGCTAAGTGGCACATGGAAAATCGAAGCGGAAAGAATCACGTCGCAATCGGCAAACGCATCACTGCAACTTCGCTTTACTGCCAAGAAAGTATTTTTGGTTTTGGGCACGGCAACCGGTAAGCCAATTTCTGTGACTCTGAAGTTAAATGGGCAGCCTGCAGGTAAGGTTATGGTCGATAGTCACAACCTTTACCCATTGATTGAGCAGGAAAAGGCACAAAGTGGCTTGCTTGAAATTATCTCCAGTGGCGACAGTTTGGAGTTATACGCCTTTACCTTTGGGTAATTTTGTTTAAAAACAGGTGCTTATGCATATCCGTCCAGTTGAATCTGCGAGCTATTTTTCTACAACTATTTGTTGATAATTTCCTAATAATATATTAATAACAATGTCCTTGAACCATAAACTAGGATGACTTTGCATGTTTGTTCTTGCGCTGAAAATTGGCCTTTCCATCATTATTGGTCTGATTCTGACCTATACGGTACGGCATTATGTTTTTACCATTAACCGCTTGTTCGGTCATCAGCGTCACCCCTATATCAATATAGACACGGCGCAGTGGCCAAGTGTAACGGTGTTGGTGGCGGCGCATAATGAAGAGGCGGTGATAGCGCATTCGCTGGAGGCTCTCTTGGAAGTTCATTATCCGCGCGATCGCCTTAAAATTCTGGTGGTTAATGACCGCTCAACAGATGGTACGCGCGAAATTGTTGATAGTTTTGCAGCTCGTTATCCTGGCCTTATTATTCCGTTCCACCGCACGGAAGGCGCAGCTGGTAAAGCACCAGCACTTAAAGATGCGACCGAAACGGTGACCAGCGATATTATTATTGTGTTCGACGCGGATTATATCCCTGGTCGTGGCCTTATCAAACAGCTTTCTGCACCGTTCTTTGACCCGGAAGTGGGTTTGGTGATGGGCCGCGTTGTGCCGCTGAACACCGGTAAAAACTTGCTGACGCGCTTGCTCGACCTTGAGCGCGCGGGCGGTTATCAGGTGGATCAACAGGCACGCATGAACATGGGGCTCGTTCCACAATATGGCGGCACCGTAGGTGGCATACGCATGAAGGCGCTGGAAAGCGTTGGCGGCTGGCTGGATGATACGCTGGCAGAAGACACTGACCTGACTTATCGCGCGATTCTTTCGGGCTGGAAATCTGTCTATCAGAACCGCTCTGAATGCTATGAGGAAGTGCCTGAAACTTGGCCAGTGCGTATGCGCCAGATCACCCGTTGGACACGCGGCCACAACCAATCCATGTGCCGCTACACATTTAGCACACTGTTTAGTAAAAATATCAATATGCATGAAAAGTTTGATGGTTTGCTACTTCTTGGCGTTTACATGATGTCGCCGATTATTATTGTGGGCTGGGCATTCGCATTGTTTCTTTTCTATATTGGAGATAATAATTTGATCACTACGCCGCTGGCGATGCTGACCGTGGCATGTTTTGGAACGGTTGGTAACTTTGCGGCATTCTTTGAAATTGGGTCAGCGGTTTATCTGGACCGCGGTGGAAATCGCATCCGCCTGCTTCCATTTAATTTTTTGAACTTTCTTATCAGTGCGGTCACCGTTTCGCTGGCAACGGTGACGCAGCTGGTCAACCGTGATGGCACTTGCAATATTTGGGAAAAAACACCGCGCTTTAGAAAGCCGCAAACGCACGTGAGGGCAGCATGACCTGGGTTTTCATTTTTCTTTTTATCACCTTCTTACTTTTCCTTCTGCCTGTTATTCCTGCGTTGATGGAGCTTATTCTTCCAACCGATACGCAGCCGCTGCGCGTGGTGCAGGAATATGATACCGATATCACCCATTTTGCGATGGGGTTTAAAGCCTATCTGGAAAAAAACTTCGGCAGCTTTTTCGCCGCCGCTGATACGTCAGAATTTGCGTTCCAAGAGGGTGTGCTTCGTGATGGCACAAATTTTCAAGTGGTCAAAACCGGTGGCGCGCCGACTTTTGCCCCCAAGGAGTTGAACAAGTCAGCTACGCAAAAACTGGTGCTGGCGTTTTCGCCTTTGGTGCTGCCAGACAATATGTTTTTTGAAACAGAAGTCTATAGCTATGGCACACTTACAACGGGTAATAACAGCCACTTCCGCGCACTACTTGCTGAAGATGCGATTAACATTGCACCTAATTGTACTGTACTTCGCTGGGTGCATAGTGGCACAGATCTTTCAGTGGGGGCTGCGTGTTCTTTATTCGGTCGCGCATCGGCAGCGCAGACGATTTCTATCGGAGAAAACTGCCAATTTGAACGCATGAACGCGCCTACGATTGTATTTGGAAAACCTACTGCGGCACCGACGTTCAACGCTGCGATTCTCAGAAAAACATTGGATTTGCCAAACGTAAAAGACATTTATGAAGGCCGTTGGGTTGTCAATGGGGATCTTGATCTGCCCGTAAATAGTTTGTTTGATGGCGATCTTATTGCATCGAAGAAAATGTTTGTCGGGCAAGGAAGCCACATCACCGGCAGCCTCAAAAGCAATAAAGACATGCATATTGCAACAGGTACGCGGATTGACGGTGCGGTGTTCTCCTCTGGTAGCCTTTATATTGAATCGGGTTGCCAGATTGCTGGCCCTGTTATTGCCGAATCCACCTTGTTTGTTGAGCGCGGAACCGTTATTGGTACGCCTGCTGTACTAACGTCCGTCAGCGCGCCTCGCATTGTTGTGTCTGGTGGTGTGGTGATGCATGGAACCATCTGGGCAGACGAAACCGCAATCGTAGCGGCACCGAGTGCAGGCCGCGTATAATGCTAATGCGAGTGCTGCCCTTTGTGCTGATGCTGATTTCCGGCACGGCGTGTCCTGCCATTGCTCGCGAGCTTGACCTTACCGGATACCAAGAGCCAAACGGCGCTATCACCACTTACTATCAGGGAAACACAATAGATCCCTATTTTGCAACCAAGGCGTTATTGTTGGCAAAAGATGGTGGTTTAATTGTAACCAAGCCATCTCTTGCATGGATAAAGTGGGGATTGAAGGCGCAGCGTGGTGATGGTTTATTCAATCGCTACAAGCGCGATGCCAATCATAATTGGATAGTATATTATGTAGCTGACGCTGATGATGCCATTCTTGCGATGTGGATGGAGCTTCTATATCGTAGCGCCCCTCAATCCGGTTTGCCGCTGTCATGGGAAGAGAGTATCAGCAAAGCCGAAGAGAGGCTGGATGAATTGCTCGATAAACAAAGCGGCATCTATCACATTTCGACAACATTACCTGTTGGTTTGTTGATGGATAACACAGAGATATATGCCGCGCTCAAACATATGACGCAGGAATGTAAGCGCCTTGGTTTGAACGAAAAAGCGAAAGTCTATCAGCAAAAAGCAGCCGCACTTCGCGCAGGTATAAAAAAAACATTTGAACGCGACTCGGGCGACTATACCATCACCACGCAAACGCGTGATGCGAATGATTTTTACCCCGATCGTGTGGGGCAGCTTTTCCCTCTGCTATATCGCGTCATCGATAATGCGGCGATACGTCATGCCTATCAAGAATGGCTTGCGCGTAACGGCAAGGATTGGATCAACCAACGTGAACATGATTATCCATGGGGGTTGGTGGCGACCATGGCGATAGATATGGGGGATGTGGATAGCGCTGCATGCTGGCAGAACCTTGCCGAGCCGATGCGAGGTGGTGGGCGGTGGACCATTTTTGAAGAAAGCGCACTGCAATATATAAAATATCGACTTACACTTGAAAAATATAATAAAGTGCCGTGCGTTGGAGGCAATTTGATATGACTAAACCGATTCTGCTTGCGATGGGAACGCGCCCTGAGATCATCAAGATGGCACCCGTTTACCATGAGCTGAAAAAAAACAATGTGCCGATGCTGCTTTTGCACACGGGGCAACATAGCGATATGGCAATCCCGCTCTATCGTTTTTTTGGCATTGTTCCTGATTATAATGTGGAGATTGATCGCAGCGCTATTGCGCAGGAAGATTGCGAACTGGCATCGCTCAGCAGTTTATTGCTTAGCCAGATTTCGAAAGTATTAAAAAAAACAGAGCCTTCCGTTGTGCTGGTCCATGGCGATACGAGTAGTGCGCTGATGGCTGCGCTTGCGTCGTTCTATCAGCAGATTCCTATAGGGCATGTGGAAGCAGGCCTGCGCTCACGCAATGAATACAATCCATTTCCTGAAGAAAAAAATCGTGTGCTTATTGGGCAAATGGCGCATTGGCATTTTGCACCGACTGCGCGCGCGAAAGAAAATTTGCTCTCGGAAGGTGTGGATGCTTCGCGCATTCATGTGGTGGGAAATTCGGTGGTGGAAGCAGCGCAACATGGCGCAAGCCAAATGGAGAATTATCGCACTGGATTTACTGGAAAAAAGGAAGATTCCGTGTTTTTGGACATGCTCAGTAGCTACCCTAAAGGCACCAAAATCTTACTGGTAACCGTTCATCGGCGTGAAAATCAGGAAAAAAACATTGCGCTCATTGCGCAGGCAATTGTGGAACTTGTTGAAAAAAATGAAGATTTTGTGGTTGTGTGGCCTGTCCACCCCAACCCAATCGTTAAAAAAACAGTTTACAATGAGTTAAAAAATGTGTCTAAATCAGCGGGTCAACGGCTTCATCTGACGGAGCCGCTTGAATATCCAGTTTTACTGTGGATACTTAGACATGCTTGGGTAGTGTTGACGGATTCTGGTGGAATTCAGGAAGAGGCGGTCTCACTCGATACACCTGTGTTGGTGTTGCGTGAAACGACCGAACGTCCTGAGGTGATTGAAGCGGGCGCGGCATTGTTGATTGGATCAGAGACAAAAAATATTGTAGAACAGGTGGAAAGCTTGCATAAAGACTCACTGAGATACGAGGCGATGTGTAAAGCAAAAAATCCATTTGGTGATGGAACAACGGCAAGTCAAATATGCAAAATATTGATGACACAATAGAGAGATGAATATGCGCGTTACTATTTATATGATGTCCGTTTTTCCTCTGATGCTTTTTGCATCACAGGCAGGAGCTGCTAATGCGCTGCCTGATGTTGAGGTGAATCTGGATGTATTAGGTGCCATTTCCCCTGCGCCGCTTGTGCCCGCGCCTGCCTCAACCGTGCCCACGTCATTTTCTGTTCCTGCCGTTCCCGTTGTTGAATCACCTAAGCTTCCTACCGCTGCACCCGTTGGGGCATCTGCCGCCACTTCCCCAAATTTAGCCCTTGCACCTGCTACGGCTACTGCTGCTGCTGAACATGTCATGAATGGGTATGTGCAAGCTGGCGGTAATTATAGTTCGCTTTCGGACGGTCTTGGCACGTGGAATGGCCAATATGTCAGAGGGGAAGTTCAAACTGACTCGGATAATCGTTGGAATGGCGAAGTGTTGCATCAACGTGAATTTGGCCAGCAAGGCTATTTTATTTCTGCCGGCAATACCCATAACTTTGACGAAGATTGGTATTCGACGGTGGGTGCTGGATGGGGAAGCCCTGGCGCAGATTTTTTGCTGAAATACCGTGTAGATGCATTTCTTAATCGTAAATGGTTGGATACGAAACAGCTTATCACCACCGTTGGTCTAGGCGCGGATCATGCCCGTGACTCGCATCGAGATGCGAGTGTATTTCTCGGTGCAACGTATTATTTTCAAGCACCGTGGATTGTGCAAGGCGGGGTACGCTTTAATGAAAGCAATCCAGGGAGTGTGCATGCGGTTTCCAGCGTGTTTGGGGTTACGCAGGGCTACAACAAAAATTATTATCTGAGTGCGAGTTATGGTTTTGGCAAAGAGGCCTATCAAATTCTCGGCGCGGGTTCAACCCTTAGCTCTTTCAATAGCCAGATAGTAGGGCTTGGCCTGCGTAAATGGCTAAGCGAAGATTGGGGATTTGATGTTCGCGGAGAGCATTATTTCAGCCCGAGCTATGTTAGAGATGGTATCAATTTCGGTATATTCAAAGAATTCTAATATGGCAAATGATGTGCAAACCCTGAGCGAAAAGCTTATAAAACAGCGCCATATTGGTGTTCGTGGAACTAAAATTCTCAAGCATCGTGCGCTGCGTCGTATGCCGCTTAGTTCCGCCGCACTGCAGACTGCAATTTTGCTGCCGCTGCTGTTGGATATTATACTCTGGTTCAATTTTGATACTATTGCGGCGTTTTGGACGAATATTATCAATTTCTGGATGGATAAGATGAATCTGGGTTATAGCGCTGCCCATTTTGATATGACAGTGCTAAGACGTACCATTGCTATCCCCTATCCTGATTTGCCCACACTTTATCCAACAACCGCTTTTGTGATTGAGAATCTGATTGTTTCACTTGTTTTGGCGCTGGTAACCTTTGTTATCCCAAGAGTGAACATGCCTGCGATTTATCTTCTGCGTGCATCCATTCTTATTCATTGCACATCTATCGCTTATTTTCTTATCTCGCCCAATAGTTTTCCCTATGACATCGGTAACTATGTTTCGGGGATGTTGGCGCTTGGCCAATATCTCCTCTTTATCATTCCGCCGCTTATGGGATTGCTTTTTTATGTGCTGGATTTCCCGTTATGGCGTAAGATGGTAGTGACGGCGCTGATGCTCGGGTTCTTCATCATTCTATTTCCACTTCAGTACCTGCTGTATGCGATGATGCTCGCCTCATGGACGATGCTGTTCATGCCGCTGCTTTATATCATGTTTGGCCCACTGCTGAACACGCTGATGTTCGTCTGCTGGTATTCCTGGGCGATGACTTGGCGCGGAAAGATCACCAACTAAGAGCGGCGCGCGCCTATAGTTGAGAAATATCCTTCTAAAAATGGAAGCCTACTGAATGCGTTGCTCGCTGTTGCGCGAGGAGTTGACGCCGTTTGCAGAAAGATCGGGTTTAGAAGAAGCTGCATTAAGCGGTTTTCCCATAGAATTTTCTGGTTTGCCAACATAGGTTTCAGGATCTGATGTTGTGCCAAAGTTGCGTTTCATCCATGCTTCAAAACCAGTACATTGCGTTGCACCGGCAGTGACGAGAGGAGAATTCGTGGAAGAAGCCTCGTTGGGCGCCTCGGTATTTGCTTCGCGGCCATGATCGCGGCGTGCAACATAGTCATTGATAGCTTTCTGTCCGGCTTCTTTGTCAGAGAAATCCCACATGTTGCGGAGCGCACCTTCCATGGTGAGTGCATAGACCGAACTTTCGATGGCTTGGCGAACGGCAAGCTGACCGGGTTCGTTGACGGTAAATCCACCTTCGGCTGCGCCCAGACGATCCACCGAGAAATAGCGCAGCACGTTGGTGGAAACGCCATAGGAGAAAATGGTTTTTGAGCTGTTGACCGAGAGCATGACCTTACCGGTTTGCACATCCACCGCGCGTAAGTACACGGTTACGATGTCGCGGCGATATTGCGTCGAGCCGCTGATACCAAAATAGCCAGCCGCGGCGCCGCCGGTCATGATGTTCGAGTCATAGAAAATGATGCCGCCTTCAAGCAACATGCCACCATAGACCATCGGAGGAAGATCAGGCAATGAGGTGCCGTCAGCTCGGGTGTAGCGACTGCGCATGAGGCGGATGATGTCGCGTTCTTTGAGCAGGTTGTTCAGCCCGCCGCGTTCGGCAACGGTGTAGAACTGGCCGCCACTGGTGTCGAGCAATGATTTGATGAGCACCGAAAGTCCGCCTTTGGTAACGGCGCTGGAATATTCAACAAAATTTTCGTTGGATTTAAGCTGGCCGGTTTGATCTTGAAAATCATACACCACGACAGGAATAGGGTCTTTGCGTGGCGGCAGCGAGGCCAGAATTTTCCCCGCGCGCGTCGTCTCTTCCACCTGCGCTTCTTTGGTAAAGCTGTTCTGATACATGCTCTCAGGCGAACAAGCCACGCACAGGCTGGAAGCGACGAGAAGGCTGAGGAGTTTTTTCATTTAGAAGGACCTTGTATGAAATTTATGGGATAGATGTTATGATAACAGTGTCTTCTTTTCCCGGTGTGTGGATGGTAATGGTTCTAGTTCCCGCCGTAGCATTGGTGACGTAGGTGTAAGTCGTTGTTCCAATTTGCTCTACACCGCCACAGTTAGGGTCTCCACCCGGGCAGGCGGCATATAATTTTTCAATGGTTTTAGAAGAAATGGTGTACAATGCGCTTTGGTTGGCCAATTCGGTTGGATTGAGGCTTTGTGAGGATGATTTTCCTGTATTTTTAGGTTTTGTTAGGTTGGCTATATCATTCATAACCGCCTCGTTGCTGGGATATGCGCCAGGGCTTATCTGTGGGTTCATCGGGCGATAAATTAGTGGTGCGGCTAGGGCACTTGACGCAAGGGTAATACTTAAACCAACCATCATGATATAGGTTTTCATAATTTATGCTCTTTCTGATGTTTAATGGCTTTTTTTGCAATATCGGAGCGCCGCTTGAGTTCTCTTGTCACCATATTTGCCGCTTTTTCATTGAGTTGATCGGTCGACGGAGTATCTGATGGGCTATCATTTTTAATGTCGAGGGGGTCGCCTGTTTTTGCATCACCTGTCGTCACGCTTTTCATGCGTGCATAATCATTGGTGTTGGGATTTGAAAGAATCTCTTGTTGGTGATCCACTCTCGGCGGATTGCCATCGGCGGTATCTTTTTCGTTGATGGCAGACGGAGCCTTTTTTTCAATCGCCGCATCACCCAATTGCTGGATAAAAACGGAGTCTGCCGCATGCGCAACACTCAAACCCAGCAAGTAGGTGAGGAGGATAAAAACACGTCTCATAAAGCAGCATTCCAAAAATTTCGCTTATTCTATGACGAGTGTGTTTACAATCGGTTAATTTTCTAGTGCTGGTCAATCGTAACGGACTGGTTGCTACCTGTTTGATGCACTTCAAGATACAAATTGTTGCCCGTTTGGGTTACATTATGTTCCAAGTTTGAGCCAGTTTGCGTCTTGATGATAGTGTTGTTGTTGCCATTTTGCACATCAGTCGAGCGCAGATTATCACCGGTTTGCACAAGAGATGCAAAGTTTCCGTTGCCAGTTTGGGCCTGAACAGCATAGTTTTGATTGCCATTCTGAGCCAGAAACGCTTGGTTGTTCGAGCCGTCTTGACGCTGATAAGCAATGTTGGCATCGCCGATCTGAGAGATAACCGCTAAATTGAGCTCACCATTTTGTTGTATATTGGCGTAGTTGTCGCCGCCGGACTGGAAAACCCCAGCCGTGTTGCCGTTGCCATTTTGCAGGAGAAGTATTTCGTTATTATCGCCACGTTGCTCGATAGAGGCCGAGTTGTCATTGCCTACCTGCTCGATGTATGCAAGGTTGCTCTCTGCAATGGCTGGAGCGCAGGCCAAGCTTAACGCGAAGGCAACGCAAAAGGCTGCGGGGCGGAGGGCGATTTTTATATCATATTTCAACGTCATATAATTCCACACAAAAAGGGATGACTTGCCGTGATAAATCTCAGATTTCCCTCCTTGCCGCACAGGACGCAGCAAGGAGGGAAGCCCACAAAACCTTAGTAGCCAGCACCTTGAACGATGGCTGCGCTGTTGCGGTCACCGCTTTGGTAAACGCCAGAGTAAGACTGGTTATCTTTTACGTTAACATAAGCGCGATTGAGGTTGCCAAGTTCCGCTACAGAGGTATTGTTACCAACGCCAGCTTGGAAAATATTGGCTTCGTTCGAGTCACCGTGTTGAACAGCATAGATATTGCTGAATGCAGTGCTGTTTTCAGCGACTCCGTTGTTTTCATAGCCCTGACGAACGCGCAGAACGTTGTTGTTGCCGCCTTCCTGGGTGAGTTCAGTTTTATTAGCATAACCATTCTGATACAAAACAGCATTATCATTCCATGTGTATTGCTTGATTACGCCACTAAGGTGGTTGCTTCCTGACTGAACGATGCCAGCATTGGAGCCGCCAGCCTGATAGATATAAGCAGAATCAACGAGACCATTGTTTTGTGTGATGGAAGCATTATTGTAGCTGTTGATTTGTTCGATCCCAGCCCAGTTCTGGTCAGAAGCAAAAGCAGAGGAAGCGGTCAGAGCAACTGCAACTGCAACGGTGGAGAGAAGATGTTTCATAGTTATATCCCTTTTGAAAGTTAATGTTAATAATTAATATAAAATTTACCAAATTTCGTATACCGATTTATACTCATTTTTCTGTTCGATGCAAGTGTTTATTTTCAGTTAATGGAATTTTTTTTGTTAATACTTTGTTTTTGGTGTTTGCTGACGATTGCTCTTTATGCTTACTTTATAACCTCAATATAACACATAAAGAATATGGTTTGTGTTAAGGTTGTGTTAAGTGTTGGCGAGGTTTGTGACAATTTAATGAATGGCGGGAATTTAGACAAAAGAATGTTGTCACAAAACTGTCATAAATCTATTTATTTTTAGATTTTAGGGCGTTAAAAAGGCTATCTGAGGAAAATTTGCGCCTCTTGCTCGCCCATTTGTGCGGCTGGTGTGTAGCGTGAACGCACCGTAATGCGGTCTGCAGGGATGCCAAGCGCTAACATCTCATTTGTCATACCTTGCTGATTTCTGAGTGCTTGCATGGCTTGGCGCTGATCAATAGCAGGATTTCCGGTGGTCGGCACATAAGACACTATGTCATAATGCGCACCAGGTTTCATGGCCTCTACTTTGCCGGCAGTTTCTTTAAGCAACTGTTTGTAATTGATTTTTTTGTTTTGATTGAAGCGTATAACTACCAATGGCTTGTCTGAAGCGGTTTCTGCCTGTATAGGAGCGGGTGCTACTGGCACAGCTGATGGCGTTGTTGCAACGGGGGCGGCTTCAGGAGCGGGAACGGGGGCGGCTGCAGGAGCGGGCGTAGGAGTTGCGATGGGGGTGGTGGCGGCGGCAACGGTTGGAGTTGGCCGCATTGAAGAATCTTCACAATATTCTGGAGAGCAGGCAGCAAGCAGAACAAGTAGGGAAACTGCGGCTAACTTCGGTGAATTCTTGAACATTTTGCACATCTCCAGTGATGATAATGAGATTTCTCAACAATCCCTAATATTCTTTTATATAGGGTGATGTCAATAGCCCATTTGGCTCAGAACGGCCTTAATCCGCTTATATTCGCTCGAAATTTTGGCGAAAATTTGCGTTTTTTCGTCTAGGTTCCCGTTGAAATGCTGCGCTTTTTCGCATAATTCGATTAGGTTTTTTGCGCCGAGGTTGGCCGCGCCGCCTTTGAGCATGTGGGCGGCCTGCGCCCAAGCCGCGTGCTCGGCTTCGCTGTTTTGGGTTTTTTCCAGCGCAGCGATGTTCTCATCCGACTGGGCGATGAAGGCCTCGATGAGCTCTTTTTCAATTGCTTTGTCGCCGCCGGTCAGGTTTTGCAACATCGATAAATCAAAGGCCGCATCATTTTCTGCGGGCGGTGCATCGGTGTGGTCGTGCGAGTCGATAATGTCCTCAAAACGAATCCACTGGCCGAGCGTTTCTTTCAGCGTGTCGATGTCGATTGGCTTGCTCATATATTCATCCATGCCCACGCGCAGGCATTTTTCGCGATCACCCGATATGGCGTTGGCAGTCATGGCGATGATGGGGATGTGTTTGCCGGATTGTTTTTCCAGTTCACGAATCTCAATCGTGGTGTCGTAGCCATTTTTTTCGGGCATGTGGCAATCCATCAAAATGACATCCCACGGTTTTTCGATGTAGGCTTTGAGCGCGGCGGTTCCACTGGCGACAATTTTATAGTGTGTGATGCCGAAATTCTGCATGAGTTTTTTCATGAACAGCTGGTTCATGATGTGGTCTTCGGCGATGAGAATGCGCGCATCGGCGGGGGGGATGATACCGCTGAGCATCTTCTCGCGGCGGATCTGTTTTTCTTTGTGCAGCGTCGGCGTGGTTTCAAAGGGAATGGAAATCCAGAAGGTTGAGCCAAGGCCTACCACGCTATCGACGCCGATTTTGCCGCCCATCATCTCGACTAGTTCGCGAGTGATGGCAAGGCCAAGGCCGGTGCCGCCATATTTGCGGGTGGTGGAGGTGTCGGCCTGCACGAATTTTTCAAAAATGGCCGCGCGTTTATTTTCGGGGATGCCGATGCCGGTGTCTTTCACCTCGCAGCGGAAGACGGTGTATTTATCGTCAATAGCGATGCAGCTGGCGGAAATATCCACATGGCCACGGTCGGTATATTTAATGGCGTTGCTGATGAGGTTGATGAAGATGCGCCCCATGCGCGTGGGGTCGCCGAGGACATACGGCATTGCCTCATGTTCGAAATGTGAAACGATGGGGATGCGCTTTTCTTTTGAGAGTTGTTCGAGCGTATCCACCGAGCTTTTGAGCACATAGCGGGGGTCAAAGCCGATGCGCTCCAGCTTCATGCCGCCTGCGTCAATTTTGGAAAGGTCGAGAATGTCGTTGATGATTTCGAGCAGGTTGGTGGACGAGCGAAACGCCGTGTCTGCCAGTGTGAATTGCTCGCGGTTAAGGCCAGATTCTTTGATGAGGCGGAGCATTCCGAGGATGCT
>RFOF01000030.1 GCA_009926845.1 Alphaproteobacteria bacterium | reverse complement strand
AGTCTTGGAATCGCCTGTCCTTCTTTATCGTTAGCTCACCCATGGCAGTCAACCGGTTGAAGCTTTACCCTGCGCGAAAAAAGAATGGTCGGGAAGGGGTAAAGTGCCTGAAAATTGTCATTCCGGACTTGTTCCGGAATCCACAGGGCAAAAAACAGTCGTAATGTTGAAGCGTGGATGCTGAAACGAGTTCAGCATGACAGAAATTAGGAAGAAATGCAGAGTTCTCCTCGATTTTTTGTCTTTTTAAGCCTTTCTTTGTACCCAAATACGAATATTAACTATTGCGCAAAAGGCGATTTTCGCGTAAAAAGGTAAGCCCTGCCGCGCTTTATGCGGCCGGTTTTGTTTCAAGTTCTATAATTAATCTAAGGAGCATGGCATGGCCACTGGTGTAGTAAAATGGTATAACCCAACAAAACGTTTCGGCTTCATTCAACCCGAAGCAGGTGGAAATGACGTGTTTGTGCACGCAACGGCTCTGGAAGCTGCTGGCCTGTCCTCGCTGAACGAAAATCAGCGCTTGGAATATGAGCTTGAAGACAGCAAAGGCAAGACTTCGGCAGTTCGCCTGAAGCTCCTTTAGGCACTGTATCTAATTCTACTATGCCTTGCTGCAAATGCAGTTTTTCTGCGCTTCCGCTCCGCATGTACCCAAATGTACACGTGCGGTGCGGTTCTCAAAAATCTGCATTTTCGCTGGCGGCCTAGCGAATTATCTAACAGCGCCTAGTCGTTTTTTTCGGTATTTCGCCGGAAAAGCATCAAAAAGATTTGCGATGAGCGGCAAACAATGGTAGGCACACGCCCATTGTTGCCGCTCATTCGTTTTTGTAGGAAAGAAGTTAGACCATGAAAGACATTCGTAATATCGCCATTATCGCCCACGTGGATCATGGCAAAACCACCCTTATCGACCAGATGCTGCGCCAGAGCGGCTCCTTCCGCGCCAACCAGGCGGTGGATGAGCGCGTGATGGACAGCAATGACCTCGAAAAAGAGCGCGGCATTACGATTCTTGCTAAATGCACCTCGGTGGATCGCGGCAACATCCGCATCAACGTGGTCGACACCCCAGGCCACGCAGACTTCGGCGGCGAAGTTGAACGTATTCTCTCGATGGTAGACGGTGTAGTGCTGCTGGTGGATGCGGCGGAAGGCCCATTGCCACAAACCAAATTCGTACTCGGCAAAGCGCTGAAACTCGGCATCAAACCAATCGTTATCGTCAACAAAATCGATCGTGGCGATGCGCGCCCTGATGAAGTGCACAACGAAGTGTTCGATTTGTTCGCGGCGATGGACGCGAGTGATGAGCAGCTCGATTTCCCAACGCTGTATGCTTCTGGCCGCGATGGCTGGGCGTCAGATTCGCTCACTGGCCCACGCGAAAACCTCGACCCGTTGTTTGACCTCATCATCCGCCATGTGCCTGCGCCAGACGTTGATGTGGACGCTGCGTTTGCAATGCTGGCAACCATCCTTGAATATGACCCCTTCTTAGGTCGTATCCTCACCGGCCGTATCTATTCGGGTACCGCGAAAGTCGGCATGCCGATCAAAGCACTCGACCTCAATGGCAACGTGCTTGAGCAAGGGCGCCTCACCAAACTACTGACCTTCGAAGGCATCAAGCGCGTACCTGTTGAAGAAGCGCAAGCGGGCGATATCGTCGCTATCGCAGGTATTGAAAAAGCATCGGTCGCCGACACGCTGGCTGACCTGACGGTGACCATGCCTGTTCCGTCTTCGCCAATTGACCCACCGACCATGTCGGTGACTGTTTCGGTGAATGACTCGCCATATGCTGGCCAAGAAGGCACGAAGGTGACCAGCCGCATGATCCGCGACCGCCTGCTAAAAGAAGGCGAAGGCAACGTGGCTATCCGCGTGACCGAAGCCGATTCCAAAGACGCATTCGAAGTGGCTGGCCGCGGTGAGTTGCAGCTGGGCGTTCTCATCGAAACCATGCGCCGCGAAGGTTTTGAGCTTTCCGTTTCGCGCCCACGCGTTCTGTTCAAAGAAATTGACGGCCAGAAAATGGAGCCGATCGAAGAAGTGGTGGTGGACGTTGACGAAGAATATACCGGCACCGTGGTCGAAAAAATCAGCTTACGCAAAGGCGAAATGCAGGATATGCGCCCATCGGGCGGCGGCAAAACCCGCATCATTTTCCACGTGCCTTCGCGCGGCCTCATCGGCTATCAGAGCCAATTCCTGACCGACACGCGCGGCACCGGCATGATCAACCGCATCTTCCACGAATATGCGCCATACAAGGGTGACATCGAAGGCCGCCGCAACGGCGCGCTGATTTCGACCGACACCGGCGAAGCAGTGGCATACGGCATCTGGAACCTGCAAGATCGCGGCATCATGTTCATTGATTCGGGCGATAAAGTCTATGCGGGTATGATCATCGGCGAACATTCGCGCGATAATGACCTTGAGATCAACGTGCTCAAAAACAAGCAGCTGACCAACATCCGCACCACCAGCAAAGACGAAGCCATCCGCCTCGTTCCGCCGCTGAAGATGACGCTGGAGCAGATGATCTCTTACATTCAGTCCGACGAGTTGCTGGAAGTGACGCCAAAGAGCCTGCGCCTGCGTAAAGCCGAGCTGGATTCGAACGAGCGTAAGAAAGCTAGCCGCGCGAGCAAGAAAAGCGCTTAACGTTTACGCGATACAAAATAAAAAAGGCAGCCTTCGGGCTGCCTTTTTTTATCCAAATTAGTGTGAATTTCCTATATAACACAAAATGTTGTAGGAAAGCGCGTAGATAAAACTAAACCGCGTCGGCTCCGCGTTCGCCGGTGCGGATGCGGATGGCTTCTTCAACCGGCATGATGAAGATCTTACCATCGCCGATGCGGCCCGTGCGGGCGGCGGTGATGATGGCTTCAACGGTTTTTTCAACCATGGAATCTTCTACCACCACTTCGATTTTTACTTTCGGCAGGAAATCCACCACATATTCCGCGCCACGATACAGCTCGGTGTGGCCTTTTTGGCGGCCAAAACCGCGCGCTTCGGTGACCGTGATGCCCTGAAGGCCGACTTCTTGCAGCGCTTCTTTCACTTCATCGAGCTTAAATGGCTTGATAACGGCTTCGATCTTTTTCATGGCGGCCTCCTTAAATTTCCGAATATGAGGCACATACTGCCATTACACTTGACTTTACTCAAGGGCTGATTCATCAAAGCGCATCAAAGTGACCGGACATATGAAAAACCCTGCTGATACTATTGCGTATGACATCGCTGCGCCGCTGAACCTCGCGCTGGCGCATGCGCTCGCGGGCATCAACCAATATTTCCTTCATGCGCGGATTTTGAAGCATAATGGGTATATGAGCCTCGCTGATTATGAATATAAAGAATCCATCGCCGAGATGAAACACGCGGATCGCTTGGTGGAGCGCATTTTGGCGCTCGGCGGCCTGCCCGAAATGCAGCAGGTGGAGGTGACCACCGGGCAGACCGTGCCTGCGATTCTTGATGCGGATATGAAGCTGAGTGAAGCCCAGCGCCGCCATGTGCTTTTGGCCATTGCCGTGTGCAAACAGCAAGACGATATCGCAAGCGTGGCTCTGCTGGAAAAGCTGCTGAGCAGCGCCGATGAGCGCATTGCCGCAGCCCTCCAGCGCCTGAATCAGATTGACAGAATGGGGCTTGAAGGCTATCTCCAGTATCGAAGGCTTCATGGCGCAAACGGGTGATCCAAAAGGCAACGGCACCGGCGGCTCTGGCCAGAACATCAAAGCGGAATTTTCGCGCGAACCACACATGCGTGGCGCGGTCTCTATGGCACGTGCGCAAAATGTTGACTCTGCTGACAGCCAATTCTTCATCGTGCTCTCGGCTTCCAACTTCCTCGATGGTCAATACACCTATTGGGGTAAAGTCACCAAGGGCATGGAATTCATGGACATGGTCAAAAAAGGCGACAGCAGCGACAATGGCTCGGTCTCCAACCCCGACATCATAGTGAAGATGCAGGTGGCTGCTGATGTGAAAGAGTAGCCATCTTGTCATCCCGAACTTGTTTCGGGATCCACGGTTGCCGCACATGAGTCACAATTATTATGTGTATATGCTTGCCAACGAATTTAATGGCACGCTGTATATAGGTGTTACCAATGACCTTATTCGCCGTGTTTCTGAGCATAAAGCTGGTATTGTAAAAGGCTTTACCCAGAAGCACGGCGTCAAGAATTTGGTTTATTATGAGCATACGGGTGATGTGAACGCCGCTATTGTGCGTGAGAAGCAATTGAAAAACTGGCATCGCGATTGGAAGAAAAATTTGATAGAGCGCGAGAATCCACATTGGAACGATTTATATCCCGCACTTCTCGGCGTGGATGCTGAAACAAGTTCAGCATGACAAAAAAATGAAAACTTCTCTCTTCGATTTTACCCTTCCGGAAAGCTTGATCGCCAGCGAGCCAGTGAGCCCGCGCGATAGCTCGCGCATGCTGCTTGTTCCTCCCCCAGTAGGGGGGAGGTCAGGAGGGGGGCTTGCGTTGGAATCACAGAGTCACAGCGCCCCCACCCCAGCCCTCCCCCTAATGGGGAGGGAGTTTGTCGATGAACAGATCAAAAATCTTCCGAGTTTTTTAAAGCCCGGCGACGTGATGGTGTTCAATGACACGCGCGTTTTACCGGCTAGGCTGATTGGCCGCAGGGGGGAGGCGCGGGTGGAGATATTGCTCCACAAACAAGTGTATGACGGCGTGTGGCAGTGCTTTGCCAAACCCGCTAAAAAATTGCAGACGGCGGATAAAATCGTTTTTGCCGATGATTTTTTTGCCATTGTGCAGAAGAAAAATCCCGATGGGCAGGTGGTGATTGCGTTTGAATCCGGCGGCGATTTCCTGCGCGAAAAATTGCAGCAATATGGGCAGATGCCGCTGCCGCCCTACATTGAAAAAAAACGTAGCGCGGACAGCTCTGACGCTGCGCGCTATCAGACCGTCTATGCGCAGCATGAAGGCTCGGTTGCCGCGCCGACCGCCGGTTTACACTTTACGCCGGAGTTGCTCGCCGCCATTGACGCCGCAGGCGTAAAGCGCGTGCATGTGACGCTGCATGTGGGCGGTGGAACCTTCCTCCCCGTGAAGGTGGACGACACCAGCGAACATGTCATGCACAGCGAATGGGCGAGCCTGCCCGCGGCAGTGGCGGATACTATCAATGAGGCCAGAGCCAAGGGTGGGCGCATCATTGCGGTGGGGACGACGTCGCTACGTACACTCGAATCGGCTGCGGATAAAAATGGCGTTGCGCCATTTGAGGGGGAGACGAGCATCTTCATCACGCCGGGTTACAAGTTCAAAACCGCTGATATTTTGCTCACGAATTTTCACCTGCCACGCTCGACGCTGTTTATGCTCGTATCGGCCTTTTCAGGGCTGGAAGCCATGCAGGCGGCCTATGCGCATGCGATAGAAAAAAACTATCGTTTCTATTCCTATGGCGATGCCTGTTTGCTATATAGGTCGGCATGACACAGAAATTCACCATTCATGCCACCGATGGCAACGCCCGCACTGGCATCCTGAGTACAGCCCATGGCGACATCCGCACGCCTGCGTTCATGCCGGTGGGCACGGTCGGAACCGTCAAAGGCATGACGCCCGAAGCCGTCAAATCCACCGGCGCGGATATCATTCTCGGCAACACCTATCACCTGATGCTCAGGCCAACGGCAGAACTCGTTGCGCGCCACGGCGGCCTGCACAAATTCATGAACTGGCCGGGGCCGATTTTGACGGACTCTGGCGGTTTCCAAGTGATGTCGCTTTCCAAGCTGCGCAAGCTCACCGAGAAAGGCGTGACGTTTCAAGCACACACCGACGGCTCAACGCACGAACTTTCGCCCGAACGCGCGATGGAGATTCAACATCTGCTCGATAGCGATATCACCATGGTGCTTGATGAATGCACGCCATTTCCGGCCACTGAAAGCGAAGCCGAAAAATCGATGCAGCTTTCGATGCGCTGGGCGCAAAGAAGCAAAGACGCATTCATTCAGCGTGATGGCTATGGCCTGTTTGGCATCGTGCAGGGCAGCGTCTATCCGCGCTTACGCGAAGAGTCTGCAAACGCGCTAAAACAAATCGGTTTTGATGGCTATGCCATTGGCGGGCTGGCAGTCGGCGAGGGGCAAGAGCTCATGTTCAATGTGCTCGATTTTACCACGCCTCATCTGCCAACTGATCGCCCGCGCTATCTGATGGGCGTGGGAAAACCTGACGACATTATTGGCGCGGTGATGCGCGGGGTGGATATGTTCGATTGTGTCATCCCCACGCGCTCGGGGCGCTTCGCAAGGGCATACACTGACGAGGGCGAGCGCAACATTCTCAACGCGCAATATGCTGATGATCCGCGTCCGCTGCAGGAAAATTGTCCATGCCCCGCCTGCACGAACTATAGTTGCGCCTATCTGAACCATCTGTTCAAAGCCAAAGAAATGCTCGGGCCGATTCTGCTGACCTGGCACAATTTGGCATTTTATCAAGAGCTGATGAAGTCCATCCGCGCTGCGATTTCTGATGGAAAACTTGCCGAATTTGGAGAAACTTTCCTTACGCGCTATCGCAGGTTGAACGAGGATTAGTCGATAAAAAGCAGGGTCGATTTCAGCGCGAAATAGGCGCTTAGCGCTACGCCAACCCAGCCCCAAATGCCCCGTTTTTCAGTGAAGTGACACTGAATCAGTAGCCCAACGAGCCCCGCAAATGCAAAGAGGCAAGGGTAGATAAAACGGAAATGCTGGTGGAAGCTAAACGGATAAATAATTCGCATGCACATCAAGGCGAAAAACGGAACTAGAAAGCCAAGAATCATCGCCCAGAAGCGCCAATTTTTGTGCAGGCTGACCGCGCAAACTACAAGGCTGTTGAACAGATAAAGTATTATCAGCAAGAACGCATTGCTCAGATCTAATGCTCTGCGGAAATCAAAAATACCTTCGCCAAACATCGCGGTGTTGAACAGCGCATTGATGAAATATTCGCGTCCTGACCGTAGCGAATAAAAAAAGGGATTCTGCAAATAATTTGCAATATCGAAGACAAAAAGTGTCTCCAGCGTATTTCTGACGTAGAACCATTCGAGGGCGCGCCATGGCGGGTTAACGAGCATGCTTGTATTGGCACCGTCGAAATGTTGATGATAGAAAATGCGACCATAATTCAGCCCAATGCCAAACAGCAAAAACGGCACTGCCAGCCACAGATAGGGCGATTTAATGAAGCCAAAAAGTGTAATTTCCCCTTTGCGCCATTGATATAAAAACGTGGCGGCGAGCAGGGGGGCGATAATTAGCATATTGGAACGAGCGCCAATACCCAGCCCAAACATCATGAGCGCAAAGGTGAGATATTTTATCTGCTTTTGCGTTATCCAGCAAATCAGAAAATAAGTACATGCGCCGTGCAGCGCATAAAAAGGAAGCTCGCTGTTGATTTTGGGCGCAAGAAAAAAACTGGACGGGAAAAAACATAAGAGCGCCAGCGCGGTGTAATAGGCGGCGGGATGGCTGATGATGTGGCGCAGCGCGAGGATTGAAAAAGCGATAAATGTCAGCATGCAGGTGACGCTGAAAGTGCGAATAATAGAAAGCGCGTCAAAGCTTCCGAGCCAATGTCCGGCGTGCAGAAAAAGTGCTTGCAGGCTATAATAAATCGGCGGGTGATAAAATTCCATGCTCCAGCGCGGATCAGGCCATTTATATTCCGTGGCGATAAAATGGATATAGTGCAAATGGCTGAGGATATCCGAGGTAAAATGCGCAAAACTGGTCAGGCTCAGTCGATGAAAAAACATGATGCTTGCCGCGCACATAAACACGCCGGAGACCATCTCTCCTGTGAGTCTTCGCATCAATACTAACAAAAACACACACAGCGTGGCGATCATCAAAAAGCCAAGAACATCGCTAATATGGCGCTGGCCAGGCATAAAAATAATTGGCCCAAGTGTTATGCCAATCGCCGTTGTTTCGATGGTGACGATGTTCTCGCCAAAGTCAAAACTGCTGTCGAAATCAACTAAAATACCATTGTTAAAATTGCAGGTGGTGCCGAGTTTTTGTGTGCGATTGACGCCGTTGATTGTGATGTTTTTAATGCAGCCGCGCGGGTGCAGGGCGTAGAGGCTTTGCTGCAGCGGCCAGTAGCGCATTTTGAATGTATAGACAAAGCCTTTCCCCAGATCTGTATGCTCTGTAGAGTCAGGCTGGATAATGGATTCGCTGGCGCCCATGGGTAGCGGATGGATGCTTTGTTCGGTAATTTTAGGCAGCGCTAGAAAATGCATCATCAGCGCCAGAATAAGCAGCGCCAGCGCGCACCAGCGCAGTTTTATTTTTTCTATTTTTTGGAAAGAAAAATGCGGCATTGTTTTTGGGAAAATGGCGTTGACTGGACGTCATAGTCGCATTTTTTCTGTATTTTTCAATAGATAAGACGATAGTTGGGCGCCAAATGAATAGATAAAATGCCATCTAATATTTATCGCATATTATCCAATTGTTAATCTTAGTTTATACTTTTTGTGGCACGATTAGCTTATGGAATTAAGCGAAAGGATTGTGCCATGTTTAAAAGAATCATTCTTCTGTGCGCATTGATGGGAACCCTGAGTGGCTGCATCGTTACTCCTCGCATAGAGCTTAGCGAAACCATCTATTTTGATGCCCCTATGCCCAACCAAACCCCGATGACTTTTTCTGATCTGCTCTGCTGCGAGCAGTGCACGGCTTAACTTCATGATTTGATTTCCCCCTTGCCCTTCTGCCTGCGCGCAGGAGGGCTTTTTTTATGGCGAAATAAAAAAGCCCGCTTCAAGCGGGCTTTTTCAATGCATAATAGTGAAACCCTAGTCTTCGGGGTCGATGTTCTCTTCGGCGAACGACAGGCCATCCAAATCTTCTTCGGAAACAGCGGCTTTGCCACCGAGGCTTTGCGCTGCGTCTTTGAAGGCTTCTTCCACATCGGAAGGAATTTCTTCGCCAGCGGTGAGAAGTTTTTTATCCGCGATGTCAGAAATGGGGCGCTTGAAGAAGCTCTCGATGAGGCCTTCTTGCAGAGCATCGAGGCTGACGGTCTGGTCAGCGATTTCGCGGAGCGACACCACGCTGTCCTTGTCGTTGTCGCGGTCGATGGTCAGGGGGTTGCCCGAGGTAATCTGTTTGGCGCGGCTGGCGGCCAAAAGAACCAGTTCAAAACGGTTTGGGACGTGTAAGATGCAATCTTCAACAGTAACGCGTGCCATTTTTGCTCCTTGCAATTGCTTCAGTTTTTTGGAAGACTGCCGTTTCTAAAGCGTTTTATAGACAAACACAAGAGCTTTTATGGCGGAAATTCACAACATGTTAGAAAAAAACGACAAAAAACTCCCCAAACCCGACTGGATACGCGTTAAAGCGCCTGTTTCCAAAGAATTTCAGGGCACGCGTGATGTTATCCACAACCTCAAGCTCAACACGGTGTGTGAAGAGGCGGCCTGCCCCAATATCGGCGAGTGCTGGAGCCAGAAACACGCCACCGTGATGATCATGGGCGACACCTGTACGAGAGCTTGTGCCTTTTGTAACATCAAAACGGGTGTCCCGGGAGCCCTGAATCCACACGAGCCGGAAAACCTTGCGCAGGCCATTGGCGAATTGGGGCTTAAACACGTGGTCATCACGTCGGTGGATAGGGACGATCTGGAAGATGGTGGCGCGGAGCATTTTGCGAAGTGTATCGCGGCGCTGCGCAAGCGTTCTCCTAATACAACGATTGAAGTGCTGACGCCGGATTTCCTGCGCAAGGAACATGGCATCGGCATCGTGGCTAAAGCGCGGCCAGATGTGTATAACCACAATATCGAAACCGTGCCGCGCCTCTATAAAACCATCCGCCCGGGCGCGCGTTATTTTGGCTCGTTGCATCTGCTCAAAACGGTCAAAGAACTCGACCCGACCATCTTCACCAAATCCGGCCTCATGGTGGGCCTCGGCGAGGAAAAAGAGGAGGTGTTGCAGGTGATGGACGATCTGCGCGCGGCGGATGTGGATTTTATCACTATCGGCCAATATTTGCAGCCAACGCCCAGCCACGCGCCGCTCGACCGCTATGTCACGCCGGATGAATTCAAGCTCTACGCCGACATGGCCTGGGCGAAGGGTTTCCTCATGGTGTCGGCCTCGCCGCTGACCCGCAGCTCCTATCATGCGGGTGATGATTTTGCGAAAATGAAAGCGGCAAGAGAGGCCAAATTTGGGAAAGGCTGACCCGTCATGGTATTAGAAAATAAATTAGGCATCACCAACCAAGTTGAGCTGGCCAGAGCGGAAGAAAAAATCAGCAAGCAAAAAGCCAAGCAGCTTTTTGAAAGCGGTGAAATCAATAATATTGAGGTTGGTACGTTTTCTGGCTTGGCTCATGTTCATCGCATTCTTTTTGAAGATATTTATGACTTTGCCGGAGCAATCCGCGAGGTGAATATCGCCAAAGGACAATTTCGCTTCGCGCCGCTGATGTATTTGAAGCAATCGCTGGAGCATATCGACGCCATGGCGCAAAGCTGCTTCGATGAAATCATCGAGAAATATGTTGAGATGAACATCGCCCATCCTTTCCGCGAGGGCAACGGTCGCGCAACGCGCATTTGGCTTGATGTTCTGCTTAAAGCGAATATTCAAAAAGTGATTGATTGGAACCTCGTGGATAAGGACGCATACCTATCCGCCATGGAACGCAGCGTGGTCAAAGACATCGAAATCAAGCAGCTCCTTGGGGGCGCACTGACCGATAAAATACATGATCGCGAAATCTTCATGAAGGGCATTGATGTCAGCTATTACTATGAAGGTTATAGCGAATTTAAGGCCGAGGATTTGTAGGCGCTTGTATGGTGCCCAAAAACCCTAAACCCACTCGTCCTCCACGCGCGCCCGATGCGGCGTATCTGGAGCGGGCGGCGCTCTATTATCTCGAGCGTTTTTCGGCATCCAGTGGCCATCTGGAAACCGTGCTCCGACGAAAAATAATGCGCCGCTGCAAGGCGAGGGGGGAATCGCCCGAACCCTACTTTGAGAACATTGCCCCGCTGATTGCCCGCTACGAAGAAAGCGGCCTGCTGGACGATACGCGCTATGCGCAGGCCAAGGTGGCGAGCCTGTGCCGCAAGGGCGGTTCAGCGCGCATGATAACCGCGAAACTGGCGGTTAAGGGCGTGCCCAAAACACTGACCGCAGAGCAGCTGGAGGCCGATGAGACCAGCGAGCTGGAAGCTGCCAAAAACCTCGTTCGCCGCAAGAAACTGGGGCAAAATCCCGAGCGCAAAACCAAGGACATGGCCACGCTCGCACGCGCTGGCTTTTCCTATGCCATCGCCAAGCAGGCTTTGGAGGGGGAATGTTGAGAAAATATGCCCTTACACTGGATGACTTAACCAAATATTAACCCCACCCGCGCTACACTGGTATGATTCTTGTATAGGGATATGCAAGAAGCCAAAAACACGTGTAAAAACAGAATGAAACGGTGGTTATTCATAGGCATAGCGGCGGCAGGGTTTGCCGCTCCGGCATATGCGCAGGCAGACGCGCTCATCGAGGGCGCCAAGCTCTGCACGCGCCAACTGCCGCATTATGAGCGCCAATATGGCATCCCTACCCATCTTTTGTCGGCCATTGCCACCACCGAATCCGGGCGTTATCACAGTGGTCTGAAAATCAGCGTGCCATGGCCGTGGACCATCAACGCCGAGGGCAAGGGCTATTATTTTGATACCAAGGCTGAGGCCGTGGCTGCCGCGCGCAGGCTGCTGGCGCAGGGCATCACCAGTATGGACGTGGGCTGTATGCAGGTGAATCTGAAGCATCACCCGCGTGCGTTTGGCTCGCTGGAAAGCGCGTTTGAGCCTGAAACCAATGTTGCCTATGCGTCCAGTTTCCTGCGCACGCTTTATGGCGAAAGCAATTCGTGGAAAAAAGCAGCGGCGGATTATCATTCCAAAACTCCCGCGCGTGGCAGCGAATATGTGGGGCTGGTGTTCAACAGCTGGTATAAAATTATCGACAAGCTGCGGGCGGCGCGTATGGCTGTGCCTGATGTTCCCGCTCGCCAGCAGGTGGCAGACAATATCAACGAGGCGCAGGCCAATCCTGTGCAGGTGGCCAGCCTTTCGCAAGAGGCCTATACGCAGGCGGCTGACACTGACCATGTGAAATATATCCGCCCGACCGTGGTCAGCCAGCCCACGCGCTTGCCTGAGCAGGTAGGGAAAAAAGTGGCGGCCTATCAATCGCCGCGCATGAACAGCATCACCGTTAGCAATCCTCATGATTCGCGCCGCGAGGCGGATATGATGGTGATAAAACCAGATATTAAAGTGGTGGATGCTCCCGCCACCATCACTGTGGCGCAGGCGAGAATTGCACCCACGTCGAGCATCACCGTGGGAAGCACCACTATCGCAATGGATGCACCCAAAAAATCGGGCCCACGGTTTATATTCAGTGATTAGTGGTCAGCGGTCAGCGGTCAGTTAGCTGTTGCCAGCGCGGTAGATTTCCCTTATTTTCTCTCTACATCTTTCTGAACACTTATCACTGAGCACTGACCACTATGAAAGCATTCGAAACCGTTTATGTCCACACACTCTCTGTTTCCTGCGAAGGGGCAGGCGGCGCGCTGGGACACCCCAAGGTCTATCTGCATATCGACCAAGACAAGGGCAGCATCACTTGCCCCTATTGCAGCCGCCATTTTGTGGTCAAGTCGCTGAAATCTGCCGCGCACTAGGAGGGAAAATGCCGAAAACATGGCTGTATATTTTCGCACTCGTCTTGCCGCTTATTTTTAGTGGCTTATTGCTGCACACGGGAATGTTGAGCTGGCTGTGGTATAACGGCTATCCTGAAACCTACACCATGCTGTCACCGCTGACCATCAATGTACCCTTCCTCACCTATCTGGGCGGGTGGGCGTTCCCTATTTTTGTCGCCACCATGTGTGGCTATTGGATCTATGAACATGAGGACGATGCGGTGGCCAGCCAGTTTTTGTTGGTGCCCATTGCCTATGTGCCATTTTCCATTGCCGTGACCATGATATCGCGCATGCAGGCCGATTTCAGCCTGTTTTACATCCAACCGCTGGTTATCATTCCCATTGGCTATATGTATGTGGCTTGCTGGGTGTTCATCATCTGGATTTTGGAAAAATTGCGGCTGGCGGTTTAATGGTTGGTGTTACACGCCGTAGTTTCTTGCGAAAATTAAATGCAGCCCTTGCAGCGATTGCTGCCGCACCACTTGAAAGGCCTCTAGAGGCCGTTGCGCAGCTTGCTGCGCCAGCGGAAAATCCTGAAGCTGTGGCAAAGTTCGAAGAACTCGTCGATAAGATGTTTAAGTTTCAAACGCGAATGTATCAGTTGCCCACTCAGATGGCACATCGGACAAAGCCTTACGAGACAGTCGATGCCTTGTTGGGTTTATACCAAGAAATTCACGCATTGGCATCCGCACCAGCATTGTTAGCAATAGACCCAAAGGTTGCCGCGGAAAGGCGCTTTGCAAAATTATATAGCGGTCAACTCGCTCTTGATGTTCATGGTGATGAAATAACACGCGAGGCATGGCAAAGAGAATATCTTGGAAGCATCAAATCTGGAACGGAAAGAATAGGAAAAGCTATACAAATATTGCTTATGCCAGAGCACGATTTTGTTGCAAAGGTAATGAGAGATGCCGCCAAAGGCTTTGCACATTCGCAACAGCAGGTAACCACTTCTTCTTTGCAACCCAGAAAGCAAATAGAGCCATATTCTCCGCCTTCCTCTGTGGCAATGAACTCTCCTGCGCAACCCGCATCGCTGGAAATTGCCGATGCTCCACAAGACGGAAAAACGGCGTATGATGCACTAAGAACAATGCTCAATGGCAATGAGCTGGTGGTCAATGAAACACAGTTAGGCAAGACGCTACATATTGCCTCGATGGATGAAGCCGTTATCAGAAGATTAAGCGAGCTTTTGGAAAAACTCTCTATTCCAATTACTCATGCAAACGAACACATGCTCACCATTGATTCTCCACCACATAGCCTTATAAGCATCATCCGACCTTGCAGTGTGAAAGATGATAGTAGCAGGATAATACGCTAATATGCCCGTCCTCAAGCAAACACACATCCTTCCCTATAGTGCGCAGCAGTTGTTCGAGCTGGTGGCCGATGTGGAGCGCTATCCGGAGTTTTTGCCGTGGTGTCGCGCGGCGCGCATCACCTCGCGCGGTGAGGGCGAATTCATGGCCGAGTTGGTCATCAGCTTTAAACATATCAGCGAGCGCTACACCTCGCGCGTGCAGCTTTTTCCGCATACGCGCATCGAGGTGAACATGGTCGAGGGGCCGTTTTCGCATCTGGTCAATAACTGGGATTTTGAACTGCAAGCGGACGGCAGCACCAAAGTGGAGTTTTTCCTCGATTTTGGCTTCCGCTCGCGCCTGCTGGGCGCAATGATCGGCCCCATATTCGGGAGCGCGGCTGAAAAAATGGCCGATGCCTTCGAAACCCGCGCCCGCGGGCTCTATCAGCCGCTCAAAGTATAGGTGGTTGACAATCCGCCCCCGCTCTGGCATTTGTCTGCACCTTCCTTTTATGGAATATGCGGATCGGTGGCCGAGTGGTCTAAGGCGCACGCCTGGAAAGTGTGTATAGGGGAGACTCTATCGCGAGTTCGAATCTCGCCCGATCCGCCATTAAAAATGCCCGCCTTGCGCGGGCTTTTTTAATGGCATATTGTGTGGATGAGAACGTAGTTCGACGGCAAGGCCAAAGGCCGCAGACGCGGCGGAGCAAAGTGAAGACAATCTCGTCCGATTCGCCATTTCCTCATTTGCAGAAGCGCCATCGCTGCTTTATAAGCGTCTCATGATTCGTCTGACCGAAATAAAACTGCCGCTGGGCCATGCGCCGGAGGCCATCGAAAAAGCCGCTGCGGCGCGCCTTGGCGTGGGCGTGCGCGACCTCATTTCCTGCACGGTTTTTCGCCGTGGGCACGATGCGCGAAAAAAGCACGACATCCAACAGGTCTATACGTTGGATGTGGAGGTGGCGGGCGAAGATGCGCTGCTGAAAAAATTTGCAAATGATGTGCATATCAAACCCAAACCCGACATCGATTATAAATTTGTTGCGCACGCGCCAGAGAATTTGAGCGAGCGACCAGTGATTATCGGCGCGGGGCCGTGTGGTTTGCTTTGCGCTCTCATCCTCGCGCAGATGGGGTTTCGCCCTATTATTTTAGAGCGCGGCAAGGTGGTGCGCGAGCGCACGAAAGACACGTGGGGTCTGTGGCGCAAGTCGCAGCTCAACACCGAATCGAACGTGCAATATGGTGAGGGCGGCGCGGGCACATTCTCAGACGGCAAGCTCTACAGCCAAATCAAAGACCCGCGCCATCTGGGCCGTAAAGTGCTGACCGAGTTCGTCAAAGCCGAAGCGCCCGAGGACATCCTCACCGAGGCGCACCCGCATATCGGCACGTTCCGCCTCGTCAAAATGGTGGAAAATATCCGCCGAACGATCGAAAGCCTCGGCGGGGATTATCGGTTTGAAAGCCGTGTAGTCGATATTGAGACTGAGAAATCTTCTCCCTCCCCCCTACAGGGGGAGGGACATCAGCACCAGATCACCGGCGTCATCCTTGAAAATGGTGAGCGCATCGCGGCGAATCACGTGGTGCTGGCCATTGGCCACAGTTCGCGCGACACGTTCCAGATGCTGTATGACCGCGGGGTATATGTCGAGGCAAAGCCGT